>JAJZOE010000012.1 GCA_021829145.1 bacterium
CAGTAGAATAATGAGAGAGTATTAATGGGTTGGGTGTCATATAAGAATAAAAAATATAGAGTACTGAAAGAATATACAATACTTTGTCTTTCAACTATCGTTCTAATAGTTGTAATGCTAATTATGCCACTACTTAAAGCAGACTATAACCTCACTCGCTTATACCTTCAAGGATTAATAATACTTTCACCCGTATTAGTTTTTGGAACAGAACGGATTTTAATATCTCTAAAAGATAAAGTTGATATAATCATTGCTTGCTTTATTGTAGTCTTTTTCTTAAACTCTTCCGGGGTTATTGCTTACTCTACTAGCGGAATACCACAAGTAATGTACTCAAATAACAGTAGAGATTATTTTCTATATTACTCAACTGGAGGAGATGTAGCGGCAGCACAGTGGCTAGGAAGTAGACAAACATCTCTTACAGTTTATGCAGATCAGCTTGCATCATTAAAGCTTATGTCTTACGGCGGGATTACTAATGTACAGGATGAAATTTATCCCTCTACAATCACAAAATATTCATACGTATATGCTTCAAGTACTAATATGAAGGGTTTTAACCTTCATTATGGTAATAATGGATTGTTTGAATATAATTTCCCTATTAACTTTTTAAATAGCTATAAAGACACCATTTATAGCAATCAGAATTCGAAGATCTATAGGTAGGAATGAATCTTGAAAGTACTATATGTAAATAATTATAGATATAACGCATGGGGTATAGATAAATAATTAAAATGAAAATAGTAGTTTATCCGAAAGACCCTAATCCATATCAGGATTTATTATATAGCTCAATTAAGGATAGGCACACAACAGATAAAATTACCTTTATGTCAGGTCCTACGAAGTATCAAACTATCAACCTGTTTTTCTTGCCCTTTCAATTAATTTTATATAGATTATTTGGTTACGATATTTTTCATATTCATTGGTTCTACACGTTTGAAATACCTAAACTCAATAACAGGTTAACCCAATGGTTAATGATGTATTATTGTGTTTCATTTGTTTATTTTGTAAAAATGCTAGGCTTTAAATTAGTTTGGACAGTTCATGAAACTATTTCTCCAACTGCTTTGACAGATAGAGAGAAATCAATATCAAAATATATATCTCAATTTACTTCGATTATTGCAGATGCCAAAATTATTCACTCCAGTGTAGTGATTAATGAGATGCTAGATAATGGTCTTAATACAGACCGTACGTTCATAGTGCCACACGGTAGTTATAAAAATGTATATCCTGACAGTATTACAAGGAAAAAAGCACGAGAAGAATTGAAAATTAAATCTCACGAAAAAATGGTATTATTCTTCGGCCTTGTTAGACCCTATAAGGGTGTCGACGATCTAATACTGGCTTTTTCGAAACTAAAATTACCAAATTTAAGATTAGTAATTGCTGGAAAATGTATCGATAATGAACTTCTAAGAAGGATTCAAAGTTTGCATAATGCAGTTGAGTTTGACTTCTATGATGAATATATTGCAGATGAAGATGTTTCTAAGTACTTTAAGGCTAGTGACATTGTTTGCCTTCCATTTAAATCAATAACAACAAGCGGGTCTACACTGCTTGCGCTTTCATTTGGTAAGCCTATCATAGCCCCAAGATTAGGAGCTTTAGTTGATCTTCCGTCTAATGTCGGATATCTTTATGATATGCAAAGACCAGGTTCTCTAGAGACTTGTCTTCGAAAAGCCTTAAAAAGCAATAAACATTTATCCAATATAGGCAAAAACTCAAAGTCTTATGTTGATACTTTATCGTGGGATAAAATAGCAGATAAAACTTATACGGTTTACGAGGATGTCTTAAAATAGCTCGTGGGTCCCCAAAGGGAAAGTTTATTGCGGCCAAATATAGCCAAGTATACGAGGGCAGTTAAAGCTTGTGAAAGCAGCCAGCCCCAAGCTGCTGAAGCTAAACCGTAGGGAGCTAACATATACACAATGCCAACAACTAAAATCGCATTGAAAACGTTCATAATAAAGTAAGCGTGAGAATTCTGATTCATATTTAACCATGTGTCACCTAGCCAATTAATGGCAATAAAGAAACTAGCTACTGCTAAAATAACTAGTGGCCATAGGCCATACTGAACATACTTAATTCCATATATACGTAAGATTGGCCAGCTAAATATTATGATCATCAAAACCACTGGAGTGAGTAAAGAATATGTATGATGCAATGCTTTTTTCAAAATGTGTACTTGCAGAATAGTTGTCTTATACTGTGAAGATTCTGAAATCATTGCCGTTCCGGTCGAGTTAGGAATAATTGATAAGAAAGCCGAAATCTGTATTGGGATATAAAAAAATGCAGCAGACTCTGCTCCAAGTCTATTTAATATGATGATTGGGATAAGGCTACCAGGTAATATTCCAAAAATTCCTCCAAAGTAATTCCCTATTGCAAAGTTCTTATGAGACGCTACCTCTTTAATTTTGATCTTAAATGTTTCATTCTTGAGAAGTTTGTTTATAACTATAAATAAGCTATAAATTATACTAATAATAAAAACAACAACATATATAGTCACTATGCCATTTAAAGCCATAGATGCTACAAAAAAAGGTAAAATTATACGAGGTATATTTGTAACTATGGCTTTTGCTAAAATGTATTGACCTTTGCGGTATGCCATAAGTACGCTATCAATAAAGGTACTTAATGTATTGCCTATAACATAGAATATTAATATAAGGGATAAGTAAAAAGACGTATTTACGAAACTCAAAGACCCTATTAGGTATTTTATAAGAAATACGCCAAATACTCCTCCAATTATTGACATGATAATGATCAAATACAAAGAGGTTGCAAAAAAACTACCTCGTTTAGTGCTTGTTGGTAAATATCTAATGATGGTATTAGGGAGCCCAAGATTAGTAAAGGTCGAAATTAAAAGCCCGAAGCTTATAAACGATGTGGCATAACCTATGTTTTTGACCGAAAACAGATGAGCACATATTATCCAGAATATAAAAGATATAAAGGCATTTATCCCCTGGCTAATAATTAAATAAAAAGAATTTTGTCGCATGCTATCATGCACAAAATTATTAATAAGATTTTGAATGTTGAATCCAATAGTGTAGGATCCTAATGTCTTCTTAGTTTGGCCTTTAGCAGATCTCATAACTGACAACATAAATAGATGTATCTTTCAAATCAAGTCGTGCTTTGTGTGATCCTATAAACAAATAGTATAATCGTCTAAATACAATTCTAATGTCTGGATGAGGAATGACGTATACAAGGTGTATAAAGTAAAATCCAATAAGATTAATTTTTCTTTTATTTAAATTTTTATAAAAGAACCTAAACTCATTAGCGAAAGATTCCACGTCCCTAAATAAACCGCTATTTGCCCTACTTCCACCACTTGCCGTGTGGTAATGCTTTAGTGAGGCCGATGTTTTGTATGTGATTTTATAGCCTTCTGCCATAACTCTGTAAGCCATATCGGTTTCAAATCGGTGAGCATTTTTTATATATCCGGTATCAAACCCACCTAATTTTTTAATAACACTCTTTCTAAATGACATATTACAACCTATGGCTCCAGATAGAGCTAAAGAGTCATAATTATAATCAAAGCCACCAACATTCCTTCCAGTACTCGTTATGTGATAAAGAGTCTTTGACTCTGGTTTACCAGGAACTTTTACTCGTCCGGCAACGCCAGCAACTAATGGATCTACATAAGCCTTAACGTGTTCAGCAATAAATCCTGGGTCAAGCTCAACGTCATCGTCAATAAATATCACTATGTCTCCTTTTGCCTTTGATATGCCGAAGTTCTCTGCAGCCGGTATAGATGGCGGCGATACATGATAATATCTAAATTTCTTGTCTTGAATACTTTTGATAAATTTAGTGGTAGCTATTTCATGTTTTTCTGATTGATCGACAATTATTAATTCAAAATTTTTATAATCCTGTTTTAAAACAGACTGTATTGCACGAACTAAGTCTTGTTCGCGGCGATAAGTTGCAATAATTATGCTTGCCATTATGTTCATAAAAGTCTTAACCTCATTAAATTGTTTTTATACTCTTATCAATAATCATCCATCTATAAGAAATTAACCAAAAAATACCGGAGAAGATAATAAAGAAAATCATTCCGGCATAGGTGTGGAATAGACTAAAAGCTATCTGGGGGTTAATGTAGTAGCCTGCCAGAATAAGGGAATACACTCTTAGGATGTTAAAACCAAAGAGGAGTATCAGGGCGATCGGAAAAGCCCAAAGCAGCTTTCCTTTATTGAATTTGCCCCAGTCAAGTACACCTATTACTGCATAAAGGCCACTAAAGAGAGCTATAGACTCGATACCTGAGCAGTACTGGGCTACATTAATGCCGAATTTAGATAATAGTAAAGTTCGCGGCGCCAATATGGATGCGTGTATGCCGGTAATAGTAAGGAGCCACTTTACAGAATATAGAACGGATGTGGCTAGTATTTGCCATAAATTATATACGGCGTATAAAAATCCATAGAATATTACGGACAATCCTAGTGAAATCAGTAGCTCTTTTTTATATGTATTTAATATTTTTCGTAAGATTACGACGCCAATTGTGCCTAACGCTGCAAAGACTACGCTGCTTAGCATACTTATGTTAACAACCACTGGCCATAAGATGCCTTGAGTTCCAGCTATTAGCTGTGAAATACCAATCCATGAGATTATGGCGGCCAATATAGTGAGTACAATCCAGGTTATCTGGCATGGCATCCACTTAGTAAGCTTAATAGTCTGTTTGCGTCTGCCCACTAATACTGCTAGAACAACTAAGCCAAATAGTAATGACTTGCCTGCTCCGCCGTAGATTTGAAACCCATCTTTGCCTACTAAGCCGTGGCTAATTATCCTTGGCCCTATAGTTCCGGTTAATATTAGACAAATAGCTAAAAAGGCTGCCGTCCGTCTGATTAGCGGATAGGCAGCCCTCAAATTGTTTTTTTGGTACTTCTTACTTATTGCTTTCACTTGTGTGTCGGCGACGAACGATCATGAACGCGCCGGCTCCTGCTACAACTGCAATGGAACCAGTAATTACACCGAGTTCTGGAACGAGAGATACATTAACAATACCTACGTTTAACTTGTCTGTTCCGTACTCATTTATTACGCCGTTGTTTGTACCAGTCATGCCGTTATAGCTAGCTGTTACATTAATTTGTGAGCCTGCCGGACATAGTAAGCTGGAAAATTGAGCTAAATATGCACCGCTAGCATCTGTTGTTGTTGTGACGGTTGCCGATCCTTTACCAAAAGCACAAACTGCGGTTACGTCTGCATTAGCTACAGCTGAACCATTATTAGTTACTGTACCGGTTACGTCCGATACGCCACCAGTTAAAGTTAAAGCATTTGATTTAAGTGGCATAGCTAGTGCTACTAACATCAAAGCGGCTGAAAGAACCAACGCTTTCTTCATTCCTAAAAACTCCTTATATAATAGTAGGGCTTAATTCACAAGAAACTATGAGCCAAAAGTGCAACAAAGTCAACAATGTTTTACTAAGATTGCAATGTTCTTTTGCGAACTACTAGAAAGGCGCCAGCGCCAGTCATAGCAGCAATAGTACCGGTAAAGATTCCAACTTCTGGAACCATTGATACATTTATTACGGCAACGTCTACATTGCATTTGCCTTCACTAGAAACGCCAGTTGCCGTACCGGTTTCACCATTTTTTGTTGCAACGACCGTAATGGTATTACCGTCCCCGCAGTGCTCCATTGTTACATAGTACTTGCCGGCGTGGTTTGTTAATGTTGTCTGGGTTTTTGTGTCGCAGGTTACTACCACTTTGGCGTGGTAAACAGGACTACCGTTGAACGTAATAGTGCCACTCACAACTGTTTTATCCGCATGCGGATAAAGCGTTGGGCTGGCAAACGTAGTTAGCGGCATAGCCATAATAGTTAATAAAGATATAACCACCCCGAGCAGAAGTTTCCTCATTTAGTACTCCTTGCCCACCGCTATAAGTTGATAGAACCTATTATTACACTATATTGACAACAATAACAAATACATTTATTCAAAGTGCTCATGGTTAGTTTGGAGTGGGTATGTATACTAATAGCCTATGAAATGGCGTCGCTTGGCTCAGTCGGTTAGTCTGGCTTTTACGCTATATGGGTTTTTTGGCTGGGTTTACATTGTTATTAACTCAGAAGTTCATATGCAAACACTAGCTATGCAGTTAACTCATTTTGCCTCATGGCCTCATGAGGATACCTTTGGCGAAGTGTGTTTTCTGGTATCTTTTATTAGCTTTATTATTTATATGAATATCAGAGACAAAAGGCCTAGCGAAAAATGAAGGCTGCCAGCAGGCTTAGGTAAGTTAGCTTCATTAGGGCGTTAGCCGTAGTAGTAAGCATTAAGTTTTCTTTTTTATAGTAGATAAAGCTAAGAAGTCCTCCGGCAATGAGTCCGAAAATGAGAGGCAGATAAAGGCCATGGCCGTAGCCGATAAAGCCATATAACATGGCTGAGAGGACGGCGGCCGATACTCGGCTCATTATCTTACCGGCTCTATTTTGGATTAGACCTCTAAAGAACATCTCTTCAGTGAAAGCAAACACAACTGATAATAGACCGACCAGGCCGAAAGATATACCCTTAAAACTATACTGATAGCGCAACATATCATAGCCTAGAAAGCCTAAAGCGCCACCGGCTATGACCATTAACGGCAGATAGATTAGGTAACCATTAAACTTAAGCCGGCTTTTTCCTACTGGAGAGGAAACGGTAAAACTGTAACGGTACCACAGCGTTAACAGCAAGATAGCAGCATAAAAAACGGTTAATGAACCTAGAGCGTTTGCTTTAGGCAGGCTAAGATTAATCATTGTCGCGATCGGCAGAATGGCGGCGGATATGGCCAGCTGGCGGTAAATTTTCTTCCAGATAGCCAGCGCTCCTAAAAGGACAAATGCGCTAGCGTTAATGTAGACACCGGCAATTGGTTTATAGCTAAGCGTCAGCTGCGAGCCGATGAGAGAAATAAGTACAACTGATAATACCCAGCCTTCTTTAACAAACCACGATTTGATCATACCCAAATACATGCCGCTGGACAGTTTAATAGTTGAGGTATGATTAACCAAATAAGCGGCTGGCACTGACATCTTAGAAATATACTTTTTTAATTGGGAAGACTGCTGCTTAGACTTGTCTTTATTCTTTTTAGCCTTGGTGCTAGGTGTCTTTTTATTCGGTTTTTTAGGCCTGCTTTTTTTAGACTTGTCAGGAGCTAATGCGGATAAACCTGGTAATTTAAAGGTGAATTTAGCCGTAGTTTGCTTCATGTAGTTGTTTAGCTGGTGTTTGATTAAGATTAATGATTTAGTTGACGGTTTGCTTATTATTGGCGGCTCGATATGGGCAAAGCTGGGAATTCTAAAGATATATTTGCTGTTAGCTATTGCCGAGTTAGGCAGTCTTTTTAATTTGTCTAGACTTAAGAGTAGTGATCGATTAGCTGCGATTAAATAATGCTTAAGATGACTTGGTCTAGCCGGCTTTGTTTCAGCTTTTGGCGCTTCTTTGATGATTAAGCTGTTTAGATCTCGGAGTTCGTATCTGGGTATCTGAAGCGCTGGATGGTATTGCTTGTTTAATAATCTGCTGGCCATCTTAGCTAGCTTCGAGTTAGTTTGTTCTGCCAGTTGATAAGTTAAAACTACTTGCTCCGGCTGTCTAATTACTATTTTCGGAACTTTTACTTGGGGCTTATATGGTTTAATAATCCGCTTAAGTCTATAAAAAGATAGTTTCTTAGGTTTAGAGTAATAATTAATATTTAAAAAGCGGATGTTCACTGTTATGACACCTTGATTTGCTTATAGGCGGCAAAGATTAAAATGCCAATTAGTACCAGAAATAGCGGATAGAAGTATCTTAGCTCTTTCCTTTTGGCCCTTGGCTTTTCTGAATAAATAAGCTCAACCACAATTAAGGCGGCGATCAGTATAACCGTATTAATAATCAGCACCGTGTGCTGCAGAGTGGAACTGAAACTAAATGGCAAATGAAGAAACACCTGGATACTAACCTCAAGTTACAGATGCTAATACTACTATAAAGAACCAAATAGGTCAAATATATGTAGGAGTATGTTAATGACGGTTATCGATAATTCGGCCATTGTTGTTAATGCCACTAAGTGGATTGTTACCACTTAACTGGCTGGGTGGGGTAACGATTGAGGCGTAAAAAACCAATAGTGAACCGATTAAAGCCAAGCATAACGGCAGAATTGAAGTACTAAAACTAATAGCGTCTTTATGTACTTTTTCTAAGTCGGCAACCGTCATTGCCGTGACTCTTGATGGCGGCTTAGTATCAACAAGGCTGTCGGCCGTCTCTTTATATTTATAGAGGTGACGCTCGTCAGGGCTAAGCGATGGACCGATAAGCGGACCGACGTAGGTATATGAGTGATAATTAAACTCGGTTTTTGGGGAATTTGTGGCTGGACCGGCCGTGTTATAGGCGATTCTAGCAGATTGTAAGTAAGGCCTGCTATCTAAATCAGAGTAAATATCGCTAATTACTTTACCGGGATGGTATGCTATGTCTCTCATACTATTAGAATAGGCCGGAAACAAATAAAAGTGAGTGAATTAAACTACCATGGTTCATTTGATATATACTTGAATCAATCAGGCGCTTATGTACCGAAGCAGAAAAACCAAGAATAAATATAATCCCGAGCAGGCTATAAAAAGGCATGCCCTGGGTGTCTCTCACTGCCCTTTTTGTAACAAGCACATTGAAGTAGTTAAACAAGCTAAGTATTTTCTGGTTGTTGTTAACGGCTTTGCCTATGACTACTGGGAGTTAATGAACGTCGAGGATCATTTAATGATTATCCCCGTTCGCCATATATTAAGCATTGCCGAGCTGACTGATAAGGAAAGAATCGAATGGGTCAGCCTGGTAGCTTATTATGAAAGTCGGGGCTATAACATCTATCTTAGGGAAAAGGACAATATTACCAAGAGTGTTCCCCACCAGCACACTCACCTTATTAAGACCAAAAACAAACATGCTAAATTTTTTGTCTATTTGCGCCGGCCTTACTTTACATTCAAGGCATAACTTATTTGATTTGGTCTAGTACTTTCTGGCTTAAGCTGATCCGAGCTTGACTGGGAAAGGCGTTTTTAAGACTTGCGGCCTGAGACTTTGGAGCAAAAGACGGGCCAGACGGGTTGGAGCTATTAATTTCCAGCGGGTTGTCAGTTTCCAGCGAGACTATTTCCTGATGGATAATTGAGTGCTTTTGCAACGATCCAGTCCAGTCGACATTGGAGTCTGACTGCATTTGAACCCCGGCATCTTCCAGCGCCTGCGCTCCGGCCAGAATCTGCGAATTACTTAAGCTATTGATCCCGCTGATAATCCGGTCAAAGGCTGCATTTAAAGCATTTAAGTCAGCTAGCAGCGTATTGTTAAATTTTTGTAGATCCTGGGGTGGGCGTAAAGCCTGAACGGTTGTGATTAAGGCCGATATGGCCGAAGAGGTGTCTTCGCTGCTTTGCAGTACCGCTTGCATGTTGTTGGCATTATTAAACGAACTAATGGCGGTAAATATTATAGGGATTTGGGTTTTCTCGATTTGCTCCAGGTTTTGTAGATAAGTAACTAAGGTACTGAAATTGCTTAAGAAGGTCTGGCTGGTATTAACGTACTGTTTCATTGCCAGATATTTCTTTTCAGTCAGCTTGATTGTATTAAGCAGTAGTGGGCCGGGTGCGGTCTGCAGAACATTAGCTTTTTCCAATTTGTTGGTACTTGCCTGAGCGGCACTAACGGCAGCGGCGGAAGCAGCATAATTTTTCATGTCGCTTTTATAGGTGGTGTTGCTGCTGGTGTAAGCCGGCAGAGCAAATGCTTCGTAAACGCCCAGCATTTTAGCTGACTGCTGGTTATAAGCGGGGGTTACTTTGGCTAAGTAAGAGTTATCCCATTGATTAGGCAGTATCACAAAGTAAGTTAAAGCTATCCCGATAACTAATACTAAAATAATTACCAGCGGCGTTAGCCGTAATTTTGAGTGGGCTTTTATTTTCCTGAGCGTAGAGTATGCCTGTTTTGTCGGGCTCGAGTTAACTGTGGGATTAAGCGTATTTATTAACGGGCTGGCCGGCGGACTAATTAGAGTTGTCGTGGTGAGCGGCGGCTGGTTTTTATCAAAAGCGCTTGCCTGGCTACTGGTTTGTTCCAGTGTCGAGTTTAGTCGATCTTTTGATGAAGGCTTCATGCTTATGCTTCATCTTGATAATACCACTTATTACCTACTTTGCCTGCTTATTGTCTAGTCGAGGCAAATTTATGTATTAACATATTATATAATCTATCTGATATGGCAGGTAAAATTTATCCGCACGGCTTATTTGCTCTTTTGGTTTTGATAGTCGCCGCTGCAATATCCTTAGGCAGTTTCGCTAATCCTAAAGTCGATTATAAGACGTATCCCAAATCAGGGTCTAACGGCCTGGTTGCCCCGTGCGGCCAGACTACGGGCTGGCTTAAACATAAGCCGTTTCTATTCAAGCTCTACTTTGAGTAATTCTCGCTACCCAGTATCGGCTGGCTTCCCTTTTAATGCTAAGTGGATAAACAATTTGGGATAAGGCGCTAGCCAGAACAATTATAATTGCCAAGCTTATCCGCTAGGCTTCGGAGCGGTATTTAAAACCTGAGCATTTTATGCAGACGTTGCTATGGCTACTGCTTTAGCTCTAGTAGGCTATGTGCTTAAAAAACCATTAAGTGGTTTAGGGCGATCACTAACAACTAAGAAAAATTCCTAATAGGTTCTGTTTTAGCCTATTTCTCTCTGCCTTCATGCTGTTTTATGACTTCTGAGATTGTGTGTTTAAACTCTTTAAGTTCGGCAATCGAGTTTAACCGCACTCCGGCTACGACGTCAGCCATAACTCCCTGAGGCCCCTGGCCCCGGAATTGAAAGAAGACAATATTAACCTGTCCGTTTTCAGTAATAAAGACACCGTTTCCGTCGCTGGCCACTATTGGTTCTTTGTAGTTTAGATTTAGATTTTTAGTCTGCATAATATTTGTCTCCTTAGCCTCATCTTATCATTAGCGGTTAGTTTGCTATAACTTTTTATAGTAGTTAATCTGAATCACGAAACTCCTGATGTAAATCGTGCCTCTGTTATTCTTGTTAGTGCTAACTCAACAAAAAAACAAATGCGCGAGATACAAAAATATCGTATTTTTGATCGAACAATGGCAGATATCTTTCGGACGTTTTAACTACCCAATAAGGTTATGTATACACGCTAAAGTAGTACAGGTACCTAATATAAATCATATAGACGACGGTGTTTTTATATTTATTAATCTAACTAACTTTGAAAATCAATTAAATTAGCTTATGCTTTTCTTATGACTACAGATATTCCGACAATCGTAAGTGATCAAAACCCGACGGATCGAATAATCAACAATTTTCCTAACGGCAGTAAAAGCACGACTAGGAAATTAATATTAACTCTGGGGGTGGTAATTCTTGTTATCGGAACCTTTTCGGCAACTTATACATATGAAAATTCAAAACTAGTCAACCAACGGAATCAAGACAAAGCCCAAATTAACCAGTTACAGCGACAAATCCTAAGTCTTAATCAGCAATTGGCCAATAAAAAAGTTCTCTTAAGCGCAAGCTCAAGCCGAAAGTATCTCGACATTACTCAGCTAGGCATTAAATTGCCGTTAAGCAACACAATAAACGACCTTAGTTATATTTGGAATTCATCAGGAAATTACGCTTCGCTTTACTCCAAAAACCTAGCCGACTTTGATATTAAACAAGCACCTGAATGCGCTTCGTCGGTTAATGTCGTCAAAGGTGAGCTTTTAGGGACTATTAATATCACTGTGCCGACTAATCATAGCGGGCTTATTGAATTAATTAACGGTAAAAGCTATACCTTTTTCACACCTCAATTTGGCTACGGTTGCGGTAGTATAACAGCGCAACAGGACAACTTGATCGGTCAGCAAGTTATCAATTACACTACCGCCTTAGAAGCAGCATTCAAAGCTGCTTCAGTAATAAATTAATAGTCTAATTAAAACCCAAAAAACGAATCGTGCTTGTGTATTCATGTTACTTATGCTTGCTATGCCCGAAAAGTAGTTTATACTTTAGCTTTAACTTATGAGGTAAGATAAATGGCTCGTTGTGAAGGCTGTCCGTTAGCAAGTGAAACTAACTCCAGAGGAATTTTGTTTAATGGCGAGGGCGTCGTTAGGCTTTTTTCTAATGGTGCTTTAGATTATCTCTATCTTACCGCTGACGGATATGTCGCTAGTTTTGGCCAGCTGACGAAGGATGCGGTTGAAAACTCCTTTCCTGAATTACAGCTAAGTATTGATAGTTGCCATGGAGCAGAAACCAGTAAAGAACCAAAGCCGGGTTTTTTGGGCAAACTTGGTCTTAGAAATAGTGTTAACGTGTGTCCCGGTGTTGCCCGGGTTGTTCCCTATAGACTGGGAGATAGCGTAAAAAGCTACTTTGACGGCGAAGATTAAATACTATTAAGGCTTACTTCCCCCAAAGAACGATACGTCTCTTTCGCACTCTTCGACTAAGTTATATTGTTTGGTTTTAGTATAAGCGGCCGTTACGCCTATCCGGCAATAGGTTTTTCCCGATTGCTTGTATCCATAAACGGTGTTAACGCCGTAGGCGGCGTACCAAATAAGGTTAGACGGAGTTTTCGGACTCCAGCCGTATTGTTTAATTAGTTGCTTGACTTGCTCAGTTCGACTATTAGACAAAACAAACGGGTTACTAATTTCCGAACGTTGGCAAGGTATTGTTTCGCTAAAGTGATGATAATAACTGTCTCCCGTATTTCTAGCGCCGTTATAACAGCTTGCCGGTGAGTTCTTTAAGATTATATCCGTCTTAGCCAGGGCCGTATTAAGTTGATTAAAGCCAGATTCAAATACGCCGTTGATACCATTGGTATAGAATATGCTGACATAGACCGGCATTACAGTTGATCTTATGTATGCGGCCAAAAAGAAATAACTTATGACGTAAGCGAGAAACAGCAGCAATGGAATGCTTAAGAACATTGTCTTTCGGCTTATCTTCTTATGCCAAATGCTATTCATGTTTTAATACTAGCACTTATCTAGGGAGTGCTATTATGTAATACTAAATGCTTATACGCTAGAGAGATGCATGATAAATAAGACCTTGGAAGAGCTGCGGGCTCAGGAAAATAGTTACTTGCCTGGTGTCGATGTTTCGTATCATCTACAAAAGGTAACACTGGCTGCCGTTATCGGTCCGGTAGCGGTGGGCAAAACCACCTGCCTAAACTATATCTCAACCAATAGTAGTGAGATTGGCCGGGTGCAAAGTTTTACTACCCGCCCCGCTCGCCCGGATGATCCACTTGGAGATTACCGCTATCTAAAGCATAGTGCGGAAAATATTGCCGTTATTGCTAGCAAAGCTAATGCCGGCGAGCTAGTGCAATATGCCGTGCACCCGACGACCGGTTATGTTTACGGATCTGAAGCCAGTGATTATTACCGACCATACATGATGTTGACCGCATTGGCTAATTCGATCAGTGGCCTGCGTCGCCTGCCCTTTAAGGGGATAGTTGAGCTATGTTTGGTTAGCGAACCGAACGAGTGGCTGAGAAGAATAAGTAGTCGATCTAGTACTGAAGACAGGTTAAAAAGGTTAAAAGAAGGCATAGCCAGCTTAGAGTGGTGTCTTGATCAAGGGAGTGCAATGAGCTGGCTATGCAGTTCGGCCGGCATCGATAAATTGCCGGCAGTGTGCAACGACATGCAGCTAATTATTAAGGGTGAACTTGAGCCTAACAGTAACAACCGCGAGATAGGCATAAAGCTGCTAAGCAAGATCAGAAAACAGACAGCAGTTTGAAGCTAATAATTGACGGCTGGTTGATGTGTTACAATTCACTACAATATTTATGACAGTACCCCTAAACATTGTTATAATATTTTCTTTAAGATAGGACTGAAAATGGAAACCAGGCAATCACCGGAATACATCCAGGCTTTGCAAGTAGCCGGAGCGGCATCAAAACACAAGAACTCCTTATTTACCTCTGCATTAATTGCCGAGACGGTTCGGTTGTATTCAATAGTCCCTCATATGTACGGTATGGTAGCAGTGACTGCCGAGCCGCGGGGCGATTATTATTTTCATGATAATTTGTCTGATGCGGAGAAAGATATCCTACCACATGGATTAGACAGCTTTCCCTACTCTGATGATCCTTACTCGGTTGATTCAGTCGTCAGGCAGATAGGTTCTGTTAGTTTGCATAAAGAAAACCCTAATGCACTAGAGTCAAAGAACTATCGTCGAGTTAGACGATCGGTTGTTTCATTTGTTGGTGCTTCAGTTTTATCCAGTACTTTTGTCCACGGTATAAACCACGAGACTATCGGGATTGTGCTTGATTCTGTTGTTGGTGCCAACGGGTTTAGTTTTTTTACCAACTATATTCTTAAAGTATTAGGTCAGCGTCATAACTTGCGTAAACGATCAGAGGATCTAGAAGCAGCCCGTAACAAAGCAACATCCGTTAAGGATGGGGCGATCTACTTATCTGGGGAGACGATAGCCATGCCTGCCGAATCATATAAAATTATCAGGGAGAAGGAAATCAGTACGATAGAGGGATATTTCTCCCCGGGTAAAGCTTTTGTAGCTCTGCTCACAAAATCAAAAGATCCTTCTATCTTGTGGACGGCTGGCTTAGAAACTAAGGCTAGGTCGATAAGCGAGTTACAGATGAAATATAAGCAAATACAGAATGAGAAACAACAATTACAAGAGTTAGGGTCATACACTAAAACAATCACCTTAGATCAGATGGCACGACTAGACATAGAAGCTCGGTCTATAGTTAATGCGATTGTTAACGAGTATCTTGATGCTAAGGAAATAACCCACACACTTGATAATTACGGTAGGGCCAATGATGAGATATCTGAATTGCATAGTCTACTCTATGAATTAATAGGCGTCGGTCCCACAGAAGGTAAGCCGGATATTTACGATGACAATCTCCAAGTATTTAGGGATGTATTGTTTAGCAGCTTACTGGCAACCGAAAATATTAATCCAAATATCTTAGCGGTAGTAAATAAAGCGCAAAGTTATATTAATGGTTTCTCTGGCGGAATCGCAAAGATAGAACATTTAAAACTATTTTACGCCGGTTTATATAACCGGTTTGGCAATGACTTTAGTCTTCCTAGCTGGGAAGAAGTCAGGGGTCGGTTTGTAGCTGAGTAAGGTCATATAAGTAATTTGGCGTTAACCCCAAAATTGGAATTATGCTCGAATTGGGCTACATTTCTTCGGTTATAAAAGTCTGTCCGGTCTTTCAAGTCAACTCCTGTCGAGTCGATATAACTGCTTTCTAGATAAGCTTTCAGCTATTTAGGAGTTAAATAACAGCTGTCCAGATGGTATTCGGGTGCTCTTTAGTTATAGCTACTGTCGGGTAGAATTTATCTTCTAGAGTACGGTCAATATTATTGGCCATTCGCGAAATATATTATAGACTTACAGCGATTTAACCAAATCATTGTAAACGTGCTTGGATCTTGCAGGGGAAAATGCATTTCGCGTCTTGTAAGCTGCTTGCTCCATAATCACGTTATTATTGGTCGCCAGGCTGCTAAGCAAAGTAACCGATGGATGGCCAACTCTGCTATGGGCTAGAAGATCACCTGGAGACAGTCTAACTACCGGCCTGGTCGGACCGTCATTATAAACAGGCATGCGCGGCATAACTTGGATGGCGTGCTTGCTAGGCGAATTACCGCCGTAGCGGAACGAGATGTCGTAATTAGATTGGTTGCTGGTATTATCTGAGCGGGTATAACTGCTTCGGGACATTAGCGCGTAACTATCAGGAGGCAAATAGCCATTCTCAATTCCCCACCAGATAGATGATAGAATGCTGACCTTGTTTAATATGCCGACGTGCCTTTTGTGGGGTTCTCTCAGCCAGCCAGCTTCGTGCAGTTCGATGGCTACTTTAGTTAATTCGTTAGCTACTTCGTGTGCCACCTTTTCGGTATGTGCTTCTGCTGAGGCGATTTGTATCAGGCTGGGAACTGTTGCTAGAATTGCTCTTACTCTAACAGCGTTGGGCAGCACAAATTTAGAGGTAGGCGGATTATTAACTACAAGCTCACCAAGATGTTTTTGCATCTCGTTTAGCTGAGTTACTTTTGCTTCGGCACATATACCGGGCGTTTCAAACGTAGTACGGTACAAGGACTCAGTGACTTCACTCATTTCCACGCCCAGATTAACCATTAAATTCTCCAGCTTGTAAATTTACCATAGTTTTATTCCTTATTTAAAGAACTGTCAAGAACATCGCATGAGCTAGTTGCTTGCCGCCTGATCAGCTAGTCAGGGCCGACAGTGTTATACCAGCACCTAGCCGGTTATTTTTAGGCCTCTCTGGCATTAGTTGTACGGTGGTTCATAAGAGCTTATCTTAGTGATTTCATGAGCGTGATGGCATCTTTCGCTAGTTCTGTCTGCTTTTTTCCAGCGTCAAGTTTACTCTATTTGCTTAGTAGGGGTAGTTAATTATTTAATATATGGACAGATGACAATAATTATAATATGGTATAGTTATAGGTTCTAGGGAGGTATATTATGAGCGAAGTTGAAGAAACGCCTAGAAGATGGTCTGCTACGAGGATAGCTTCGGCAGCGATTCTGCTGATCGTTATATTGGGGGCGGTTGCCTACGGTATATATTCTTGGGCGAATAGCGGCAGTAATACTAAACATAACCAGACAGCCTCTAATTCTGTAACTAATAATTCGGCCAATAATCTAGCCCAACCTTTTCCGAAGACTAACAGTTCCGGTAGCAACAGTTCGGCCGGTGCTTCCGGATCCACCACTAATGGCGTTAGTGGGCAGTCGGCTTCTAACTCCTCCACTCTGACTAACACCGGTCCGGGCGAGACGGCACTTATTGGTTTTATGGCGGCAACAGCCGTTGGTACTCTTATCCACTACGGCTGGCGTAGGCACCGCGTAAAATAAACGCTTTAACTTAATGCTACGCTATGTACGATTTGGCGCAGATTATTATCTACCTTGGCAACGACATATAAATCCCGGCAAGTTATTTTCTGGCCGGCAGTAATACTACTATCACTACTCAAAGTTATGTGGGGTATAAATCCGCGGCCGATGTGTAAGCTTGACTCTAGTTCGCCTATAGGCGATAGCCCATCGATTAATTGCTTATGCAGGGTTGTTATTTGTTCCGTTTTATTTAGTAGCATGACTTGGACGTTGTGGTCTCTGCCAAACCGGGCACTGTGCTCGACTGTTAGCTTAATAGGCGGGAACGAGCGGGCGGTTGATTCAATAAACTGCAAAAATATCGGCAAATCAAGCTCATGGAGCTTGAACCAAGGCACAAGGGTTATATGAAACGGCCAAAATTCGAACTGCTGGTTTAATCTAGCCTTCTTAAGCATGAAGCAAAGAAGAAGGGTCATCTAGCTGCCGATTTTATCTATAGCCTCGTGGGCCGCTTTCCTGGCGGCTGTTAGAGGGTCGTCTTTTTTACCGACAACGTCACTAACTTTATGCTTGGCGGTTTCAAGGCCTTCTTTAGTTTTATCGGCGATGTCTTCCCTCATCTCTTTACCGCTCTTCGGGGCGATTAAAAGACCGGTTACTACCCCTACTGCTGAACCGGCTATAATACCGGCAGCGACTGCACCCTTGTACTTAACATTACTCATTTAAACCTCCAAATTTCTTTTATGTTAGATATGTTAAACATTCCAAGCTTAAGCTTCAGTTAGGAAATTAACTCGCCGCCAATACTAATCCTCAGTTCCCTTTGTCGTGGACCGTCAAATTCTATTAAGATTACTCTTTGCCAGCGCCCCAGTAAGAGCTTGCCGTCATTAAAGGGGAGTGTCAGGCTGGTGCCGATAAGCGATGACCATAAATGGTCGGGAAAGTGTTCCGGATCGTGAGGATGTTTCCAGTTTGCTAGCGGCGTTAAGCTTGAAACGGCCGTTAAGATGTCTTTGTCGGTGCCCGGATCGAGGTCGGCAGTGGTAATGGCGGCCGTGGTATGGGTAAGTAATAAGTTGACTAGACCGTTGCGGCTCAGATTTCTTTCAATTTGATCGGTAATATCGATAACTTGTCTTTTATATTGGGTGGTTATTGTAATATTGGCCATATATACCCTAGCGTTTAAGAGTTATCTTTACTTTTAAACCTCAGACCGGTTACAGCCAGTAAGTATTCTTATAGTAGATTATAAGAACCGAACCATATCATAGGTTTCACTATAGACAGGAGGGGTCTGCCATGGGGTACAAGGAGTTAATTAAAAAAGTGCAAGTATATTCCGGCTTTTCTGATTCCGAAAGTAAAGATTCACTGGACTGCTTAGTAGAAACATTGGCTGTCAGATTGAGTGAAAACGAAAGAAAGGATTTTGCCAGCCAACTGCCTCAGGAACTGCAGGATATGGCTTTAGCGGTTTATCCCAGCGAAGAAAATACCAGCAAGGACATACTGGCGCAGTTCATGGAACTGCAGAACGTGGTCGAATCGAGGGCTAAAAAAGAAATTCTTTCAGCCTGGCAGGCACTGAAAGACACTGTGTCTAAAAGAGAGATTGATCACTTAAGAGATTGCCTGCCCAACCAGTTAAACAGCCTGCTCCGATAACTTTTTGGTCCCATCGTTTTCTTCGGAAATATACTTGCCGCCTCTAAGCCATGAAGCATAAGCTGCCACGAGACAGGTAATAATAGCGAAAGTTAGAACGACTACCAGGCCGTGCTTGAAGGGTGTGGCTATTAGCTTCGGGAAATATTCTTTTGATGTCAGCCGTGCTGCCGCTGACGGGTGGAGAGTACTTAGCACCTTCGGTCCGAGTAGGGTTTTCAGTGGATTGTAGCCTAAGAACGCGGCAAACAGGTAGCTTATAGCCGGTAAATGCGACAGGTGCGTGGCCAGTTGGGCGGAGACGCCATTGTTAATCAGTCCGTGGTAGATACTGCCGGGAACGCTGGAAGTCAGACCGACGATCATCAGGCTGAAGAAGATACCGATAGATAGTGGCATGCCGACATTCATGAAAGTGGCCCGCATACCTGAAGCGACACCACGGAATTCAGAAGGTACCGAGTTCATAATACCGGCGGTATTGGGGGAAGAAAACATGCCGAAGGACAACCCATTGATCAACAGGATAATGGCAAACAGATAATAAGGGAAGTTTACCGGCAGCATCATCATTAGACCGAAACTGAGCGCTGCAATCAGCATGCCTCCGGTGGCAAACGGCCGGGCGCCATATTTATCTGATAACCAGCCGGATACAGGACCGGCGATTAGAAAGCCAATGGTGGTTGGAATCATATAGATTCCGGCCCAGAGCGGCGTGTTGGTGAATGCATAGCCATGCAGTGGTAGCCATATACCCTGCAGCCACATAATCAGCATAAACTGCAGACCGCCTCTGCCCATGGCCGCTAAAAGCCCGGCAACATTTCCGGCCGTAAAGGCCCGAATTTTAAACAGGTCCAGCTTAAACATCGGCTCCTTAACTTTGCGCTCCAGCAGGGCAAATAGCAGCAGCACAACAATGCCGGCAGCAATCAGAGATATGACCATCGGACTGCTCCATCCCATATCCGAAGATCCGTAAGGCTTTATTCCATATGTCAGTCCAATAAGCACCATGGCCAGTCCGGCGGCGAATGTAATATTGCCGATCCAGTCGATTTTCGCCGGATGGAAGACGTCGATTTCTTTTAGGGCAATATAGGACCAGATAATGCCGACTATACCCACCGGTACGTTGAATAGAAAAACCCAACGCCAGGAGAACTGAGCTAGAAAGCCGCCGACTAAAATACCGAAAAATGAACCAGCTAAGGCGGCTATCTGGTTGATGCCTAGAGCCATGCCCCGTTGGTTGTGAGGAAAAGCATCGGTCAGGATTGCGGCTGAGTTAGCCATTAACAGAGCCCCGCCTACCGCTTGAACCATTCTGAAGATGATTAGCTCTATGGCTCCGGTTGAGCCATGACTCCAGGTAAAACCGGCCAGCAGAGCTCCAAGGGAAAATATCACAAAACCGATGTTATACATTTTTACCCGGCCGTACATATCCCCTAGACGACCGAGGGATACTACTAAAATAGCCGTTACTAGCATGTACCCAAGAAGAATCCAGAGTAGATAGGAAAAGCTGTTGGCGGAAAGAGGATTAATTTTAATACCTCTGAATATGACCGGCAAAGCAATAATCAGACTGGTGGCATTAATCGAGGCCATCAGCATACCCAAGGTAGTATTAGATAAAGCTATCCACTTATATTTCGGGCTGGTTCGCTCTGCGTGTTTAAGAACTTTATTTAACACTAATGATTCCCTCTTTCTCTTACAACCGGAATAGGCTGCGGTTGGTTTTTGGTTTTTCAATAACCTTATTTAATAAATATTATATACCCTAGGTTTAGTTGCCAAGCAACGGCTTTGTGGCTTCTTAAAATTATGTTACCAATAGAAACAGCTGTAGGTCTTGGCGGTTTTTCGACTCAAGCCGGCCTCGTTAAAAGCTGCTACGAGTTAAGCTAAAAAATATCAGCCGGTACAATGTCTAAGACTGAGTTAAACAACAGTAAGTTACTTTACGGCTAGTTTGTGTCTACTAAGGCAGATCTAGGAAAACTTCTTAGCTACCGCCGCTAATTCCTTTGGTGATAGGTTGACCTTTAAGAAGCATTCGACTACGCCATATTTCTGGTAATCATCGATTGGGTCGGATAAGTTACTGACGATAATAGTATTTGTCTCAGGGTAGTTTTTTTTCAGTTTGGCAGTCTCCAGGAATTCCTTACCGCCCATTACCGGCATTAATATGTCGAGAATAATCAAATCCGGGTTAAAGGCCTTTAGTTTTTTTAAGCCGCTTTCCCCGTTTTCTGCCGTAGCTACTTTAAAGCCTTCGGTTTGAAGTATTAGGGCGTAGACGTCGCGTAGTGGCTTTTCGTCTTCAATGATTAAAACTTTCTTCATATCGGCAAACTTATTATAGCTTGTTTCTCCTATGGTTTGGCTTTTTTTAGAGGTATGTAGACGTTAAATTCGGTGCCTTTATTGAGTTGGGATTTAACAGATATGTTACCTTCATGCATTTCCGTTACTTGTTTGACCAAATATAGACCGATTCCGGTGCCAATCTGCTCCATATTTTGGACGTTAGTGGCCCGGGAAAACTTATCGAAAATTTTAGGCAAATCTTCCTCGGCTATGCCTATGCCTTGGTCCTTAACCGATATAATGGCATTGTGCGCATCGCGCTTCAGTTTGACTGAGATGGTCGAGCGGGATTTAGAATACTTAATTGCGTTATTTATAAGGTTTTCTATTACCATTGGTATGTATCTCGGGTCGGCTTCGACGTAAATCGGACGTTTCGGTTGAGTAAATACAAGCTTTTGCTGTCTTTTGGCTGCTAGCTTCTGATGATCGGTTACCACTTGTTCCGTGACATCGCTCAGAGACAATCGCTGGCGATTGATGACAATGCGGCCCGATCCTAATCGGGCGGCGTTTAAGAATTGGTTGGCGATCTCCAGTTGGTGCTCATTACTGTCATAGGCCGTTTGAATAATTTTTTGTTGCTTTTTAGGGATAGTGCCGCCGTAATTCTGCAGTAGAATGCCTAAATATTGCTTGACGATTGTTGCCGGAGTCCGTAGCTGGTGCGAAGCTAGTGAGAGCAGTTCGTCTTTGGCGGCCTGGATTTCTGCCTGTTTTTCCCAGTAAAGTTTCCGTTCACGATAGTAAGTAAAGTACCAGACAAGCAAAGCTAAAACAGCGCTTAACGCTACACCTATTATTAAAACATTATATGAAGGCTGGCCATCCCGGGATTGTAGTACTGCTTTATTGGTAACGATGCGCAGATACCAGGGATACTTACCAAAGCTCACATGTATTCCTGAGTAAATCGGGCCGTTCATGCGTTTTATAACCGAGGCATATTTAGGAGACTGATAGATCAGATGAGAAGGCGCCATATTTCGGTCATATACTCTTAAGGCCAGGTTAGAGTTTAAATAACGTCCGAACATACCATTGAAGAACGATCGGGCCGTAACCGCTACGTAAACAAAGCCATAGATTGACGATGCACGCTCTGCTTTTGTCGAGCTGGGGCCGGCAAAAACAGGTTTAAAAATAATAAACGATGGCTGGCCGTCATTAATGTCGAACAGGTTGATTTTGCCACTCATGGTCATGCTGCCGGTCTTAATGGCTTCATTAATGGCCGCTGCCTCCATGGGATTGCTTAGTTGGTTATAGCCCATAGCTTTCATACTATTAGGAGAAACATAACCGATTAGCGATACTGGCGCATAAGCTTTCATCGGCGTGTTAGGAACTATCGATAAGTTAGGGTATCCCTGGCTGCTCATGCTGCTTAGATACTGAGAAAGATCAGCAGCCGGTACGTAGCGGCTAAAGCTGACGGCATCAACCCCGGGATAGTTACTGGGTAAGTTATAAGACTGGAAAAAAGTTAACCATTGGGCTTGGGAGACATTGTTATTGGTAAGGTTAAGCAGGCTAGTTCCGTCATCTAGCAATAAAGAGTATTGGTTCAGACTCTGGATGATGATTGATTTTGAGCCGTTAAGCTGCTGCTGGTATTTTATTATCTGTGCTTTTTCGGTCTGGATATTTATGTTATGCCAGAAAAGCAGCGAAATAGCGGAGCCGAGGACAAAAAGCAGGAATACTACGGCTAGATAGCCATAGCTGTTATTTCTGACTATATACTTAAGTCCCGGTATATCTCTTAGCTGCATCAACTCGATATTATAGAAATAACTGCCGGCAATGTTAAATCTAAGGTACGCTTTTTGCCAGTTTTAGCTGGTTATCTATATTCTGCAAATTATCATTGATGCTTTTTACCTGGGTATTGAAGTTGTTTACCTTACTACTGATAGTTTGAGATTCCTGGCTGATCTTAATTCCGCCGTATACTAGCGCTGCTGCTATGACGCCTAACAGCAAAACGGCAATTGTCAGCATAGTTGCTATGTAGGCTCTCCAAGCATTCATTTTGATTCCACCGATTTAATTAAGTGATCCATCAGGTTCTCTGCCTGCTGATAAAAAGTAGGACGCTTGGCTTTCTCGCGTTTAATTGATGAGTGTATCTTATGAACCGGAGATTTCTCATCCAGTCTTTCAATTAAGCGTTGGAATTCCAGGTCTAACTCGGCAAGCTCTTCATCAGTTAAACTTTCCAGTCCGATAAACGAATCCCTTGCTTTCTGATCGGCGGATATTAACTCGTTCAATTTTAGCTGGATTGCCTTACTGTCCCTGTTTTGGGTATTTTGAATGGAAAAAACCATTAAGAAGATAATGACGTCGCTGATAGTGGAAATAACCAGAAGCCAGTTAGTCGAAAACTTATAATACGGACCGCTAACCAGCCAGATTAAAACACCTAAAAAGGCCACAACAAATGCTAACGGTGAACCGGCGAGATGAGCTATCCTTATTGACAGATTATTAAATAGTTTTTTCATTTTTCTTTAATTAAGTTTAATTATACGCTAACTAAATATTAAACTACTCACTAAAGTCTTGATTCTGGTTGGCTTTATGTCTAGGCTGATTTCGCAGTTTATGCAAGGTGGGCGGTCTAAACTAATGTTACTATTTTGGTAACTTCCTTAGCTAGGTCCCTGATCGCTAAATTGTTTACCGGTGACAAGTAAAGGAAACTTACAGAAAATTGGCATATAATGCTAAGTATGGAAAAAGCACCTGATTTTAAGCTGCTTGATCAGGACGGCCAAGCGCACAGCCTTTCGGATTACTCTGGAAAGTGGTTGGTATTGTATTTCTATCCCAAGGACGATACTCCGGGGTGTACTAAAGAAGCCTGCAATTTCAGGGACGCCAGAAACGATATTGCTGACATTGGTAGTGTTGAGGTGGTGGGTGTAAGTACTGACAGCGTAGCGTCTCATAAAAAGTTTAAAGACAAGCATCAGCTAAATTTTACTTTGTTAAGCGACCCTGAGCACCAGGCAATTGAGGCATACGGCTCATGGCAACCCCGAAAATTTATGGGTAAAGAATTCCTCGGTACGGCCCGGAACACGGTCATTATTAATCCTGAAGGTTTTATCGTCAGGCGATATGACGGAGTTGACCCCAGTGTTCATGCCGAAGAGATCATAAAGGACCTTAAACAACTGAAGTCAGATTAAGCGGTTGTTCTTCTTCGCGCCCCAAGATCAAGTATTGTTGCTGGCTCCGGGTATTCAATCACAGGTGGTAAAAACCTCGGATACTGTTGTCGGTGTTTTCTTAGCCGGTGAATGGACATTTCATTAACCATTGGCCGGAAATAGTTTGAGAGCATATCTCTCTGGGCCACGAATAGCCCCCGAATTGCGATGCCGCCTATCTCGCCACCGGTAATATGGTCGACTATCCTTCTGGTTTGCTCTTCAGCCTGACCGTGCGTAAATGCGGCTATGTCGAAAAAGGCGTTAACGTAATCCTCATAAGCCCTGATAAATGACCGGTGCTCGCCTATCTGTTCATAAATATGATCCGCGACAATTTCCGAGGAAACGCTGCTCGGGTGTTCGAATGTCGTACAGGCAGTCCAAATAACCGGTTCTATTTTTTCTCTAATCACTTTTTTATAACTTCCGAAAAATATAATTAATACTTTTTCATAAAACTTACGAGATTTCAAGACTGAACTTATGATCAGTAAGCTAAGTCATAGTCTTAGTTACTTTAAGTAGAGGATAATTCTAATTGAAGGGGGGTTAAAAGCGAAAGTTTAGGTTGACGGTTAAAGGTCGACAGTTTAAACGGGAGGTTTTATGAAAGACATTATTCAATCAAGGATCGCTAGTGGGCTTAGTGTGCTGTTAGGTATCTGGCTGATTCTGACGCCTTTGGTAATATCGATGAGCGGGGCTGGGCTAGTAAGTATAATTGTTACCGGCGGTGTCTTAACGGTCTCGGGGTTAGTGCAATTGTTCTGGTTTAATTTACTGCCAAGCAGCCTTAATATATTAGCCTCTATCTGGCTGTTTATTTCTGCTTTCATTTTTACTATGAGCAGCAGCGCTTCCTGGAATATGGTGATAGCGGCAATCTTTACCTTTATTCTGGCTTTTTGGGATAGCATCGAAACTAACGAGGTGTCTCGTCAGCGGCATCATCATCTGCACGCTTAAGTCTTATTGACCGATCTTATTTTCAACCGCTACTTTAAGTGATCTGAGATCGGTATTTAACTCATTGGTCGCCAGTTGTTTTAATACCGGCAATGTTAATCCGAAAGTCTTGCTTTTGGTAAGAACATTAATATCTAGGGTTACCTCAGTCGCTGAGTCTTTCGCTGTTAGCTTTATTTTCGCCGTGTAGTCAATAGCGCCCACGGCGTTATTAAACTCTATTAATCGGTCCTTAACATAATCGGTAATAATGACGTGGCTTTTTATGCGGATATCTTTTAGGATTATTACTTCTGTATCATAGGATGAACCAATGTTTAAATCGACCTGATCGGAAATGACACGGAGCGAAGGGTTCCAGTAGTAGTGGTATTTAGTGTTTGAAAGGTATTTGAATACCTCGCTAGGTTTTGCCTTTATGGTTATCCGGGAACGAGTAAATACTTTTTCCATGCATAACTATTTTAATATATATTTGAAAGGTAGTATTAATTCTTACTTTATCTTAGCAGGTGAAAGGTTTATTCTCTCTTATTAGGGCTTTCTTTAGCAGAAACAAAGTTATCTGATCGGCCGGATTAACCCGACCCGGTTGCTCTCGGTATCTTTAATGTAAATAGTTTCGCCAATATTCGGCACCATTTGTTTGTCGCCTGCTATTTCACCGCCAGCCCGTCTAACCTTTTCTATCATATCGTCGATGTTATCTACGGATATCCAGATGATTGCCGGCTGGTCGGCATAGTCTAGCGGCATGATGGCGCCGTTGATGCCCAGCTGTTTATCATCTCCGGTATTGGCTAGCCAATAATCGACGTTTTCAATTCCCGTTTTAGTGATGTTCCAGCCAAATATTTGGTAGAACTTTTTAGCTCTTCGGGTGTCTTTAGCGGTTATTTCAAAATGCACTACCCTTCCCATATCGTCTTCTCCTTATTAATTAGCTAATAGGCTACTCTAAAACAGCCGATTAGTCAGGCGGATAAATTACTTAATCGGCAGCTTAAATATTAATATCTTTTCGGCTAATGGTCTGAAGTTAGGGCAACGTAATAATCCCCGTTTCCGACACGCTCATCTTTAAGGCGCGGGACGGGATCCGTTCCTTTTATTAGTTAGTTATTAGGGTTTAACAGTAACAGTTGCCACTAAAAAATATGAGACTAATTAGCGGGAATACTTAAGCAATTTAAATTTACAATGAAGAATAATACAACAGGGACATTTTAAAGAGTTATATAAGCCTTTGTTGGTAATCAGAGCTTGCTTAAACAGTCTTAATTGAGATAAAGTCTTTTACGTTAATCTCGAGGGGAAAGTGGGAAATAGTTTCAGCTATTTAGAGAAAATTAAAAAAGCTAAACAAAAGTCGATAATTAAATTTGTTAACCGGGGTTTATCTATAGCAGCAACTTTGACACTTATTGCCGTAATAGCGGCCCAGGCCTCATCGGCGCCAGTAAGAATACTAAAGGACGCCGTCAATACGGATCATTCGATAAGTGTCTTAAGCCCGGCGCCTGATGCTGCCGTCGGAACACAAACATTGCTTAGTGCCCAATTAAGTGGCGAGCCCGCCGATGCTTATGATATGTTCTGGTATGTCGATAACGGTACCTGGAATTGGATGGGAACCAACCCGACCAATCAGCAGAAGCAGGCTGTTATAAACTTTTCTAACTGGACCTGGCATCAGCCGAACGACCACTACACTATTACCTTAGTTGCCGTTATGCATGGCAGTGGACAGAGATATTACAGCGGCGTCCAGATCAATGTCGCAGCTAATACTTCTGCGTCAGTAACTAAACCGGCGGCCTTAGTTAGCCAGGCAGTCAATACGGCCCAGAGCCTTTATGTTGCTCCAGATAGCAGCGCCGCTCAAACGGCTAACTCGACTAGTGACGTTAATATGAAGCGGATAATGTCTAAGATTGCCGCCCAGCCGGAAGCAATTTGGTTTGGCGATTGGAACTCAAATGTCCAATCCGCTGTTAATAGCTTGGTCACTTCAGCCGCTGACTTAGGCCAGGTACCGGTTCTGGTGGCTTATAACATACCGCAGCGTGACTGCGGCAGCTACTCAGCGGGCGGTGCTAGCTCCCCTGATGCCTACAAAGCCTGGATCCAAAGTTTTGCCAGCGGCATTAATAACCGGAAAGTAATTGTTATTTTAGAACCTGACGCTTTGGCCCAAATTAGTTGTTTGTCTGCTTCCGACCAGACGACCAGATACCAGCTGCTAAGCTATGCCGTTACTACGCTAAAGGCAAATCCTAACGCTCAGGTATATCTTGATGCCGGTAATCCTGATTGGATTAGTGTATCGGTTATGGCTCAGCGGCTGAATGCCGCCGGCATAAATAATGCCAACGGTTTTAGCTTGAATGTTTCAAACTTCATTTCGACAGCCAGTAATATAAGCTACGGCAATCAGCTGTCGGCAGCGGTTAATGGTAAACACTTTGTTGTTGATACTGGAAGGAACGGCAACGGCTCTAACGGGCAATGGTGTAATCCTTCAGGTATGGCTCTCGGCAGCACGCCGACTGCAAATACCGGTGATCCGCTGGCTGACTATTTTCTGTGGATTAAACCGCCGGGGGTATCTGACGGCACATGTAACGGCGGGCCAGCGGCAGGAACTTGGTGGCCCTGGTATGCCGAGCAGCTAGGCCTTAATGCCGGCTGGTAGAATCTAAGTCCAAAGTTGACTTCAAACTGTTATTAACTTAAGTTAGTTTTTAATCAGAGGAAACCTCCAAGCCTAGTATAAGGCGTATAATGCTAGCTAATGTCTTGGCAAGAAGCGGTTTTAACACTCGGTCAAATCATTTTCATAGTCGCTCTGTTGCCATCAGTGTTTACCAAAGATAAGCCGGAAATATGGACCAGCATATTAACCGGGGCGGTGGCTTACAGTATTGCCGTCACTTACACCACTTTGCATATGCCCTTGGCTGCTATTTCGGCCGGACTAAACGGGGTTTTCTGGACAATCTTAGCCGTACAAAAGCATCGACAGAATCAAGTAATCGCTAAAAAAAAGATCCGATCTAAGGTTACCTGACAGTAACTGAGAAGTTTCGGTTTTCCCAGTCCTTAGCTTGAGTCCAGTAAAAGGTAAACTCAACTACTTCATCTTTGTTCAACCCTCCGGTAGGCAGGTCGGCGATATATATACCAAGACCGCTGTCCGATGAATTAATATCTTTACTCGTCTTCCAACCATCAATTGAGTAGTGGATGGTGCAAGCAGATAATGTTTCTATCCGTAGATTCTTACCGGCCGGTATTTGTCGTAATTTGTTATTAAAGCGCCAGGCTCGTTTATCTGAAGTGGTATTATCCCTCAAATAACGTTTAACTGTTTGCTCGGGCATGTCAAATATCCGTCCGTCTTTTTGGGAGCGAAGCAGCTTAAGGTATTCGGCATGGGCCCAGGCTAGAGGCGTGGCCGATCCGGTGGCCTTACCCTTGTATAGATCATGCTCCGGTATGTCTTCACTATCCCATACCTGTTCTGGATAAAGCCCGTTGCTATTGGCAAAACGTTCCATCGTTTCCTTAAGTTCGGCGGCATAACGGTGATTATTAGCGGCCAACTCGTAATGGGCTCGTTCTCCCGTCAATAGCGGCCAACCCCGGCCAACCCCGGTACCATTAAACGGCGATCCGTCTTCATTTTCGCCGTATCCGTCATCGTTATAGCGGTGCCAGGTTGGGCCAAAAGGGGTCTCGATTTTAATCAGTTCGTCGATTATCTTGATGGTGTCGGTAATACGCTTATCCTCCGGCGTTCGCAGGCCAAAACGAACTAGCGCCAGCGCGTCAGGGCTTATAAGGTTTATTGCAGGCATGCTGGCATTTTCCGGTTCGACGTTTTTAACATGAACGATCTGCTGGTAACGGGAAAGTTTACTGTTACCAAGCGGCATGATCCGCTCGTAATAACCAGCGACTGAATATTTCTGTGTCCAGTCAGTCCCCTGGGAATAGAGCCAGTCATCAATGCAGTCATACCAGATGTCTGCCGTTTCGCGCATGATGCAAGCAATATTATTCTCCTGATTTAAATCGGCCAGGTCGGCAGCAGCCAGTAAGGCGGCTATTTCTGCGGCTAGGGTAAAAGGCGTGTAGCCTGGATCTTCTTCCCATCTGTCCTGTTGGGTTACCGGGCCGTTCATCATTAAAAAGGTGGCGGCTTTTTTGACCAGCGGCCAGAAACTTAGTGCCTGATCATCGCTTATTGCTTGCTCTCTCTTGGCTAAGTTGACCAGCAATATCGGCAAAGCAGTTTCGTCCATCTGGATACCATTCCAATAGGGTGTGCCGTCGGTCCACATGTTTTGCGGCCAATGTCCGTCGGGCTGCTGGGTTCTTGATAAAAATTCTAAGCAACTAAGGACCGATTCCTTTTTACCGGCGGCAATCAGCCCGCCAGCCGCCTCAACCATATCTCTGGTCCAGACAACATGGTAACCGTTTCTGTCATTGTCGCCCTGCGAAAAGCCCCACGGCGTGGCCAGCCCGGCAATCAGCCCGCCAGCCGGATTTTTTGATTCATGACACTTAATTACCGCCAGGCTGATTTTGGCCATATCGGGCGTGTCTTTAGTTAAACTATCCAGCCATTTCTTCCAGCCGTTTTTGTATTTAGACTCTGTTTCTTTAAAATTTCTTCCCAGGCTGTCAAGGGCGGTAATGATGGCTTCTTCAATCGAAGGACCAAAGCCAAGCGCTAGAATGAACTTGCCGTCGCATGTCCTCAGGTCTATTTCGCCGCTCAGGCTGATGTTACCGTTCATCGCTTGCATATATGGTTTGTCCAGGCACCTGTATCGTTTTAGTTGCTCCCAGCCATCATTAACTCCGACGAAACCGGTAGTTGCTTTTAAAAAGGGGGTCGAACAAACTAACGCCAGGGCGCAGTTATCTCTTTCGGCTACCAGGATTGATTGCTGGCCATGCCTGATTATTCGGGCGTTGTTACCGCTGCCCATACCGCCTAAGTGAGGTGTTATATGGGCATAAAGACTCAATTTGCTGACTTTACCTTTGAATTCCACTTGCTGTAGTAGGCAGTTATTGTCCGGATCGGAGATAATCTTCTTAACAAGAGTGTAGCGTCCGTCACGAGCGATATTGGTGACTTTAAAGGCCGGTACGCCCGGACTGCACCAGACGGTTGTGCTGTCGGTTTGCGACTGCTCCTCAGACAAATAATCTTTATTGTCGGTAACAATAAAGCCCATGTCTTTGATGCTTGGGGTATCTATTGCCGGATAATAGACTTCATTGAGGATGCCCTTACCAACTGTAAACCAGACACTGCTGTCGTCGCTGAAGGCTGTACCAACAATATCTTTAGGACCAGGCGCCCACCTTGCGTCTGTTCCTGGTCCGTCTGGTGCTATTGTATCTGTCATTTGTTGGTTGCCTAACTTAACCGCCATGGGCAAAGTCGGGATAATCGGTCATGCCGCCATCCACAAAAATTGTCCGTCCGGTTATGTAAGAAGCTACGTCTGAAACTAATACTACGGCCATTTTGGCGACTTCTTCCGGCTCGCCGATACGTTTAAGGGGTATCTTTTCCAGTAAATCTTTAAGTCCGGCGCTATTGGCCCAGACGTCCTGATTAATCGAGGTTTTTATAGCACCTGGAGCTAAGGCTAAAACCCGGACATTGTAAGGTGCTGCTTCTTGGGCCATAGTTTTTGTTAGCATACTTAAGGCGGCTTTGCTGGATGTGTAGGCGCTATGTCCGCTCCAGGCTATGGTTTCATGGACTGACGAGGTAGCTAAAATAACGCCAGACTTTTGTTTTACCATGCGTTTTAGCGCCTGCCTGGCACAGTAAAAGTTGCCAATTAGGTTAATGTTTATGACTTTAGCCCAATCCTTGACACTTATTTCCCAACTGTTGGCATGAACTCCGTCGATTCCGGCATTGTTTATTAAGATATCGATTCCATTCCATTCCCGGTCTAAGCGGTTGAACATCGATTCGACTTCATAATTGCTGGCTACATCAGCATGGACGGCTAAGGCTTCGCCGCCGCTGCTACGTATTTGCTGGACCATCTGTTCGGCGGCTGCCTGATTTGTGACATAGTTTATGGCCACTTTGGCACCAGCCGCTGCTAATTCGTTGGCAATTGCCGCGCCTATGCCGCTGTTACCGCCGGTAACCAAGGTTCTTTTACCTTGAAGGTTAATTTCCATTTTCCCACCGCTCTTTAGCTAAAGTGCTTATGTAACTATGATACACCTTAACTTAGTGTGGTAAAAATAGGGTTTGTCAGCCTAGTTCTACGTTGGCATACATCAGCGCGCTCAGCACCTTGAATAACTGGGCTTTGTTCGGTTCTCTCGGTTCTGGATTGGAAAAGTCATAACTTTCATCATACATGGCTATTTGCGAAGTATGCTCGTCATACATGACTCTGGCATAAGGTTTTAGTGTTACCCCGTCATCCTGGTTCATGGTTGCCTGAAAAACGTAAATGTCATCCTGCATATTTTTTATTAACTGGCGCTTGCTCTTGTTAGTCTCAGGGTCATAATGATAGTTTCTGACTTCTACTACCCAACCATCAATAGATTTTTGGCCGTTTTTTTCGATGATATTCTTACCGACAATCGGGGATTGGATAGACGCATACGTCCGGGCGAATACAGCTTCTCTCTGGTGCACCAGCAGATTGGTCGATTGTGGCTGAATAAGTGCGTAGGCCCATAGTGCTGCTTTACCTAAGCCGCTGCGACGGGCTGAGTGCTTCAGCTTGTCTTTGGTTGAAGCTGCTTCATCACGGATTTTCTTGCCTAAGGTTCCTTGAATAAGCGCCAGGTTGAACTCATGTATACCCCGGGCAATTTCCGCTTTACTGGCAGCAATATCTTCCTCGCTGAAGAAATGTGTCTCTCTAAATAGTTTGTCGAATTCTTTGCCCATAATTTAATTATGAGGGGACAATTAACTGACTACAAGCATAAGTCTATAAGTGGCAGACGGCGTTTAAGTTCTACCGGGCCTAAGCCATTGAGCTCCCCTTACTGGAGTTTAAAAGGCTAAAGCCAGATCTATACTAAAGCAGCAAACCAGAATCAAGGGTTAGATATTAGGCTGCCGATGTTAGTGCTTGATCAGGGGCGACCTTCTGGTTTTTTATTACCAGTATGGCAATTATAGCCGCACCGAGTGCCAGACCGACGCCGACATGAAGCCCTGCCTGGTAGCCGTGTATTTGCGATAGAGCCATAGAATGACGGCTAATTATATTGGCTTTGAAGGTTGATGCGTATACTGCCGATAAGATAGCTAGGCCGATTGCTCCACCAACCTGTTGGGAAGTGTTTAGTATGCCTGAGGCCAACCCTGAATAGTGCTTAGGAATCCCGCTGGTAGCTGCTAGCGTACCGGATATGAAGCTTAAGCCCATGCCAAAGGCGACAATAGCCAGTCCTGGGAAGACGTTGTGCCAGTAGTTGCCGCCAACTTTCATGGTGTGGGCAATTACCAACAAGCCAAGGCTTAAAAACAACGGACCGGCTACGATAAAGGGCTTATAACCAACTTTGCCGACGATACGGGAAACGATGCCGGCGGTCATGGCAATGATGAGTGTTACTGCTAAGAATGCCAATCCCGACTTAACCGGGCTATAACCCAAAACGGTCTGTACATAGAGAGTCATAAAGAAGAACATGGCAAACAAAGTACAGGCGATTGCCAGGAAAGTTAAATTGCCACCGGCAACATTGCGGATGCGAAAAATGCTTAGCGCCATCAGCGGCTGGGATACCCGGCTTTCGTTTATAACAAAAGCAATAAGCAGGGCCACTCCGGCGCCAATGCAGGCTAAGACTGTTAAAGAGCCCCAGCCGTCGGTCGGCGCCTTGGATAGTCCGAAGACCAGACTCATCAGTCCCGCCGTGGCGGTTAAAGCGCCGGTCAGATCAAGCTTAATTTTCTTGTTTTCTTCGCCGATATGCTTCGGCAATAACTTGAAGGCGGCCAGAACCACCAATATGCCTACCGGTACATTAACGAAGAAATTCCATCTCCAGGATAGGTACTGGGTGAGTACTCCCCCCAACAGTACTCCGATAGCCGAACCACCGGCGGCGACTGCGGCCCATACGCCCAGAGCAGCGTTCCGCTCCTTGCCTTCCTTGAATTCGCTGATAACAATCGACAGGGCAGCTGGTGACATAATTGCACCTGCCAGCCCTTGGAAAGCCCGGGCATATATGACCCAGCTTTCGGTCTGCGCCAAGCCGGTTATAAGCGACATGAGCGAGAAGGCGGCGACAGCCCAGATAAATATTTTCCGACGGCCGTACAAGTCGGCCGCTCGGCCCCCTAGAAGCAGAAAGCCACCAAAGGTCAACGTATAGGCCGTTATTACCCACTGCAGATTACTGGCAGCGAAGTGCAAATCTCTGGCCATGGAGGGCAAGGCGACGTTGACTACGGTTACGTCTAAGACCACCATGAATTGGGCCATTGCCAATAAGGCTAAGAGTATCCATTTGTTTTGAGAATGCTTGCTTGATACGGCCACGATAATCCTTTTAATTACACCATGAAATCATATCCTACTTTTCTTTTTTCTAGTAATAAAATGCTGGTGGGCAATTATTTTTTTGCCAGTGTTTGCTGCCAGTTCCAGGCATCAAGCAGTGCCTCTTCTAGGCTTTTGTCGGCTTTCCAATTAAGCATTTTGTTTGCTTTGTCTACTGCAGCATAGGTGCTAATAATATCGCCTTCCCTTCTGGGACCGAAAACATAATTAAGCTTAACACCGGTCACTTGCTCGAAAGTATTAATAACTTCAACTACCGATGATCCTTTGCCGGTGCCGATGTTGAAAAAGTCAAACTGGCCCGCCTGGCGGCCGCTTAAAAAGTCGATTGCTTTAACGTGTGCCCTAGCTAAATCAACGACATGGATGTAGTCCCGGATGCAGGTGCCGTCTTCGGTTGGGTAATCGTTACCGTAGACAATCAGTTTTTCTCTTATGCCGGCGGCCGTCTGAGTAATAAAAGGTACTAGATTAGCCGGCGTACCGATCGGTAGCTCGCCAATCCGAGCGGAAGGATGAGCACCTATCGGGTTAAAGTATCTTAACGCCAGAGCCGACAGCTTACTGCTAGCAGCGCTGAAGTCTTTTAGAATTACTTCGTCCATTTGTTTACTGGCGCCGTATGGAGATGTAGCTGGCTTAACGGGGCTGTCTTCTGTAACCGGTAAGGAATCAGGCTCGCCATAAACGGTACAAGAGGAAGAGAAAACAAAATACTTTATATTACTGTCACTAATAGCCTCAAGCAGCGAGATTAATCCGCCAACGTTGTTACGGTAGTACTTTAGCGGTTTCGTAACTGATTCACCGACTTGCTTAAAAGCGGCAAAATGGATTATTCCTTCAATTTGCTCTTTTTTTAATAGCTGGCTAATCTTTGCCTTGTTAGCGAAGTCTTTCTGGTAAAAGGGTGTACTTCGACCTGTCAGTTCATTAATGCGATCAATAATAAAAGCCTCTGAGTTGCTCAGGTTATCCAGTATAACTGCCTGATGTCCGGCTTTGATAAGTTCGACTACTGTATGGGACCCAATATATCCGGCGCCGCCGGTTACCAGTACTTTCATAGCTACTCCTTGTCTGTAATGTTAGTTAAAAATCGGCCTGCTCAATCACAGCATCTTGTAGCACCGGAACAAACAGCAGTTCGCCTCCTTGCAGTTGAAGACCTTTTTTCGTGGCGGAGTCCGGGTCAATTACCAGGCAGATGCCGGAATTCTGACTAATCATATGTCGGTCTTGCCGCAAGCTCATGTACTTAAGGCCCAGGTTTTCCAGTGCTTCAACGCCTAGACAGATGCCGCTGATTACGCTTGAGCTGATGTCGATGCCGGTGACTACTTGCTGGCCGTTTCTTATGCTATTGCTGTAACAAAAACTGCCTTCAATTAACATTGGCAGATCACGCAGCCCGGTTTCTTCCTCGGCTTGCGCAATTAAAAGGTCTAGTTGTTTCTGTTGACTGTCGTGGCTAAGCTCTCGGAATTCACTAGAATCAAGCAGCTCCTTTAGCTGCTCAGAAGAGTGTTGAGCGGCAGTAATCTTTTGCTTGAAGGAGCCTTCCGGGAATTCGGGATAAAATAACAGATCTATCTCATCTGCTACTAAAAATCTGCTTTCCAAGTCGAAGTAAGTGTGAATGTTTAATTCTTTTAGGATGTTTTCACCAATTTTATATGCAATGCGTTCAATTCGTACTTTCTGGACGATTTCAATTCTTCTTCCTTGATCGTTACGATAATCAAGTGCTGCAAAACCTTCATGTATAGCGTCGCTGGCTGTCGTCGGCTCCCAGTACTTGTCGATTAGTTTTTTTTGATTGTAAATGTCCGATACGACATGTAAGCCCCTGCCGCTCATATATACCTCTTGTCCGTGGTACGGAAAAAGGAGGTTAAGGTCGTTTAAAGCGTTAATGCTTCTCTCCAGCATTATCTACACTTGTAATAATCAAA
>JAJZOE010000050.1 GCA_021829145.1 bacterium
GTTTGCCAACGCGTCTAGAAGAATCGGGGACCGTATTGGCAAGCTTTGGGATATAGCCCATAGCAGCATGAAGGAAAACCGCTTGCTAAGAGCTGAAAAAGCACTGCTGACGATATTAAAGATTGATGAGCGTAATGCAGCCGCATATAACCGACTTGGCATACTTTATGCTAAGCAAAAAGAATATAGAGACGCTATTGACTGCTTTGAAATTGCCAGCAGCATAGAAGCAACCCCCTCATCCCTTCATAACCTGGGATTGATATATTACGAGACAGAAAATTACGATAAAGCTTCTGTCGCCTTCGAACAAGCACTGAAACTTGAAGATAATTTAGCAGCACGACATGTAGCCTATGCTAAAGTCCAAGAAAAACTCGGTAACGACAAGCATATGTTTTTAGAACTAGAAAGAGCGGCTGAATTAGAGCCCAACAAAGAAACATACAACCTTCTGATAAGAGCCTATCTTAATAATGGCATGGTAGAAGAAGCAAAAACTGCGAAAGCTAAATTAAATAAGATAAGCAAAATAACAAATCGGCCAAAGCGAATGATAAGGCCCAAGAGACGAGTTGTCGTCTAGGACATATTTAAAGTACTGAATAAAATATCAGGTCCGTTATTGCAGAGAAACTTTACTAAACTCATTAAGCTCTCTAGTAATCATAAATACTTAAATTTGATAAATATATCAATTATAGTACTTAGATCTGGTGCAGGGTAGTGGACGAAGTTAGAATATTAATTTTGCAACGGGTTTAAAATATCCAGTCCGTCAATATGCTCAAAATCACTTGCGTTAACCGTCCATAACTGACTATTGTTCTCTAGGGCTGTAGCAGCAACGATGGAATCTCCAAGACTCATTTTCTTGTATTGCCTAAGCTTGATCGCACTCTCAATTATATTGTCGGTGAGTGGGATAGTGGTCAGAGTGGCACACAGCTCTCTAATTCTTTGCTCTTCGATAGATTTTATGCTTGGATAACCAAGGCACTCTATATGCACAATCGAAGGGCATATTATAGGATCATCACCAATGATATCATCGCCTAGAGTGCCGTTTGCAATATAAATAATAATGTTGGTATCAAAACAAATCATTGTTTAGTCTCGACCCGGCAAGTCCCTGTCCTTGCGAATTTCTCGCTGCCAAGCAACTGGATCCTTAATGTCAGAATAAGCATGTACTTTCTGTAAGTTTCGGATGGCAAGTTTAATGGCCTCTCTATCCTGAGACTGAGTATCGGTAAGTGGATTGCCGACCTGGATCTTTTGCCCTAGTACTAGCTTAGCATCTTCGACATATCTTTTGGGCACACGCAAAGCATACGAGTTACCAGTTTTTATAACGGTTGCAGTGTATTTACTTATAGTAGTTACTACTATATATACGTGGATTATAGGGGTCAAGCTTTTTATGTTTTCGCTTCAGAATAATTAAAACTTATAAATAAGAACAGATGAACAATATCTGGTGCTCGGCGGTGAACCAGGTTTGAAACTCTATCCTAGCTTATACGAATACCCAACCAACAATATTTTAGCAAATTAAGCGTTGTAGACACCGTTAGAACTATTTTCCAAGATAATCTTTTACTCCCTCAAGCCAACCACCTGTAAAATATTCTTCTGGTTTGAAAGTGTCAACATCAACCCACTTCATCCTATCGTGGTGATCACCTAATATAATTTCACCTCCCATGTATTGAGCTTCGTATCCAATACCAAATATCCTGACAAGCTGACCACCTCTATCGTGTTCACTTCTTTCAACTCTAAAGGTAGCTACCGGATTACCAACTTGGTATTTAAGTTCTACTCCCAACTCTTCATGCATTTTTCGCTCAATTACCGCCTCGAGGGGTTTATTAAATTCGCCCTTACGTATTCTTCCACCAGGCAAATCCCAATCCCCAAATATGTCGTGAGTTATAAGTAATTTATTGCCTTTTCTAAGAAAAAGTTTCACTGCAACAAAATAAAGATCTTTTTCGAAAGGATTTTGAACTGCTTCCCGGTGTTTTTCCATCATTTGGTTCTAGCGTCATTATTGCTCTCAGATGTGGTGCAGGGAGAGGGATTCGAACCCCCGAAGGCGAATGCCAACTGTTTTACAGACAGTCGTGTTTAACCGCTTCACTATCCCTGCGTCTGTTTGGAGCCACGACCGGGGGTCGAACCCGGGACCTCATCCTTACCATGGATGCGCTCTACCAACTGAGCTATCGCGGCCTTTTTAACGGTATAAATATAGCAAATTATATCTGTTTTTGCTACACTTTTATCCTAGTACGCCGACATAGCTCAGCTGGTAGAGCAGCTGTTTTGTAAACAGCAGGTCGTGGGTTCGAGCCCCTCTGTCGGCTCCATTTACTTTTATTCTTAAAGCTGTTAGGATATAAATCTATGGCAAAAAAAGGCGACAAACGTATTATAGTAGGCTTGCTTAGCGAAGAAAGCGGCGAGCGTATTTATTACACTACTAAAAACACTATGAATACCCCGGATAAGCTTAGTTTACGCAAATACAGTCCAAAACTTCGCCGGCACGTTGTATTTACTGAAACAAAAAAGAACCTAGGCAGAAACGAAGCACCAAAAAGGCGTTAAATGTCGTAGAAGTCGAGTAGGGTATTTATGACCTCTGCATGGCTCCATACTAACGGAGATACACCTAAGGGCTCTCCGGTTTCAGGGTCAAATTGCTCACTCAGTACTCCACTTGGCAATCTCCGGTCTAAAGACCAGCTTATAAATTTCGCCGCCTTATCTTTATCCTTTTTAGCTATTAAGTACTGAGCTAGCCATAGACTGCAGACTATCCAAGGGTTGCCAGGGAATTTGCTGTCTTTTAAGAAGTAATTATCATGCTCATAGCGTATAACTCCTCCGGCGGGTACCACCTCAACCAGTTTTTCTTGAACAGCCTTCTCTGTAGCTAATATCCTCTCGTCTTCTAAGCTCAGACCGCTATACATAAAAGGGCCGTAGAGAGAAGATATATCGACTACATCATCTGTTACGGTCTCGGTATCATTTCCTAACAGATATCCTTTTCTAAAATAGCCGTCAGGATGCAATAATTGATCTAGCTTACCACGTAAAGCTTCTGCTGCCTCATGCCAGATCCTGGCATCTTCTTGGTGCTCAGTTAAATTGGCTAGTTTAACAGCAGCATCTAATCCGGCAATAACCGTACATGTTGTATAGGTAGTTGTGAGAAACTTTTCCTCCCACAAGTCATAACTGGCATGAGGCAAGCCTGTGGTCTTATCTATATAATGACATATGAATTGAGCACACGGAGAAATAAAATCGTCATAAAAGCTTTTAATAAAAGCCTCATCGTTACTAATACGGTAATATTCACCGATCATAAAGATAACAGCGGCGGTTTCGTCTTCTTGAATCGCCAATTCTTTAGACCGATTATGAATTAAAGGGTGCCAGGTACTGCCTATTGCTCGGTCGGGCTGATACTTGTGCATCATGTACCCTTCTTTGTGTACCGTATCTTTAGCGAAATAAAAAAACTTCTTAGCTTCTTCAAACATCCCCAGTCTAATTAACGGCCAAAGAGCATAAGCCGAATCCCTAGGCCAGCAGTAACAGTAATAATCGCGTCCGTAATTAAATATGGATGAATCGCCGCTAGCTAAGATTGAACCACGATCGTCACAATGAGCTTTAATTACCAGTAAGCTCTTTGTGGCGGCAACGAAATGATCATGCGGCATAGCGCTTAACTTATCGATGGCCGGAGTTATCCACTCATGCCAATCAATGCGTACCGCCTCTTCGCGTTCAGTAATATCGTAGTGTTTTAGGTATGTATGCACTAACTGTGCGTCATACTGGCTCTCGGCGGCCACTACCCAATAATCAACCTCATAAGTACCGCCCGCATTTAGGCGCCTCGAAAAACGAATTACACTATCTACTCCGCCATGCTCAACCGGATTACAACTAAGATCTCCGTCTTCTGCATCTTTAAACGATCCCTCTTTGCCCTCTAAACCAAAACTGCCTACAACATATTGGTCAAAATTACCCCCGTCAACAAACTTTCCGGCTACAAGCAAACAGCAACGCCCCTTATAGTCTAGAAGATAATGATCATCGGGTACATAAAGTGCAGTATCGGCTCGACCTCTACGAGATATTTCAAACACCTGGTGCATAAACAACCTGACTTCACGCTCTTTCGTAAAGTCGTTACGGACCTTAATTCTTCTAACTAATGCATCGTACTCTTTATCTATGAAGTCCTCAAACTCCAAACTAATACCTAGTTTATCTGAATGCATTTTTACGTGTCCGATTAATGCGCTGTCTTCAATGTCTAACTCAACTCTCCAGCTACCGTCATCCACCCAAGAAAATATACCGTTTACCCAAATACCGATCTTGTGCGGAATACTTCTTGCGGTAGTCAAGTTATCCAAACCGACATAGGGATAATAGAAATCATGAACCAAGCCGTTATTATCAAGTCCGACAAACATACGTCCATTACTTAAAACTACAGGTCTAGACATGCCCGCCCCCCAATTAATTCATTAAACTAAAACTCCACGCTCTATAAGTCTGGCCTTAAGGTCGTGATAAACGTTCATAAAGTTTATATATGCATCGTAAGGTGACTCATAGGGACTAAAGTATGCGTGAATATCTCCATCATTAAACCATTTTACGCACATATAGTAGAAATGGTCCGAGGTTTGAAGTCGTCTCCAATCTTCAATAATTGTCCAGTCATTAAGATCGATAATGGTCTCTTCCAGCCCGTATAGTGCTTCAATTGCCGTTCTCTGCATAGCGTTACCCAACCAGGCGCTTAAATCTCTTTCAGTGTCTGCCCAGGTAACGGTATCAGGACAATCAATTTCACCGACAGGATGAACCTTTTCGGCTGCTTCACTTATGGTCATAAACTTATGGCCCCTGGTTTTTAGCCACTCTTCCGGTAAATGTGACAGGAATTCTAAAACTCCGGTCTCCTCCCATTGGTGCTCGCCGAACGTCTCATAGTCCATAAACAAGTTAAAGACTTCAGCGTCCTTATCCTCGCTTAACCAGTGTGCAAACTTATCTGCAGTAAGTGGGTACTCATTCCACCCCTGATTACTAAAACGAAAAGCTATATCGTCGCTAAGACTGTAGTTTTTCATCATCAGCCGGACGCCCGGGGCGCTTACTGGTGTGTAAACGTAGTTAGGACTACGCCAACCAAGCATTTTATGCCAACCTTCGGCTATAACTGTCTTATACCCGGCTCTGGCTGCCCATGCGGCAAGGTCGTTATTATAGGCGAGCTCGGTATTCCTAAAAGCGACAGGATCCTGGCCGAACAACCGCTTAATTATATCTTTGTGCATTTTTACTTGAGTCTCAAACTCGCTGCGCGAATAGAAGAATGCTAATGAGTGGTGATAAGTTTCTCCGACAACCTCAACCCGTCCTGTATCAATTAACTTTTTAAACGAATCGAGTACCTCTGGCTCCCACGCTTCAAGCTGTTCCAAAAGTACCCCTGACAAAGATAGACTTAACTTGAACTCAGGGTACTTTTTTAACAACTCGCTTAAGCGATTATTAGTAGGCAGGTAGCTCTTTTGGGAAACTTTATGCAGCACCTGCCGATTAGACCGGTCGTCAGGCTCTAATTGGTCGTTATAATAATCATGATTAACGCCACTATCGAAAATACTGTAGTGTCTAAGTCTGTATGGCTGGTGCACGTGGAGATAAAGCTGTATTGATTTCATGCGTAAGCTCCATCCAAATGTCTAAAATACAGGTTCTTAACCTTACTGGCCGGTACATCCCAGCTAAAAACATTAAGTTCGCGCTCGAGTGATTCGCGCATCGTATCTCTAAGAGAATCTTCCCTCAGCGCTCCGACAATCTTATTTGCCATTTCATTAATGTCCCAGAAATCTACCTTTAGACAGTTATTTAGTACTTCAGAAACTCCAGATTGCTTACTAATAAGTGATGGTACTCCATAGAATCCGGCTTCAAGCGGGGTAATGCCGAACGGTTCGGAAACTGACGGCATTACAAACAAATCAGCAATAGAAAAAGAATCACGCCATTCCTTGCCTCTTAAGAATCCGCTAAAAATTACATTAGCACCAATACCTAACTCGGCCGCTAACATGATCAGTTCCTGGTATTGCTCTCCGGCGCCGACTATCAGAAAAATAACCTTATCCAGACTATCGGTTACGATTTTTGCAGCCTGAAGAAAGTTAACCAGTCCTTTTTGCACCGTTAACCTTCCGACGTTAGTTACCACTTTATAACCGTTTTGTTTAAGCATTTTAATATAGTGATATGCGTTTTCTGATGAGGGTGGTTCAAATGCGCACCTGTCTACGCTATTGTGAACAACTTCAACTTTATCTTCAGGTATACCGTATTCAGCACATATCCGGCGTTTAGTAAACTCACTGACAGCTATGATAGAATCAGCGTATAGCATTGAAGTTTCTTCAATATCCCTAACCAAAGGGTTACCCCTATTGCCACCAGCTCTATCGGACTCAATTGAATGAACATGCAAGATAATCGGGCAGCCTTTCTCTTGCTTAATACGCATAGCGGCCCTAAAAGTTAACCAGTCATGAGCATGAACTATGTCAAAAGAGAGATTTTTCGACATATCCGATACCGCCTTTTCATATAGTTGTACTTGCGAATATATATCCGAGTACTCCTCGTGGCCATCAGCGTAAACATACTTATAACTATCATAGGCGATACCGGATTTAATCACCTCAAATATATCCGATGGCTGAGCTGCGTGCACTCTCATAAACGAAATATTATGCTTAGCTTTATAGGGGAGAATAAAATCCATATCCACGTCTTTACGGGATAATGCTTCACATAACTGATAACAGGCGACTCCTAAACCACCGCTGTTGTGCGGGGGTAATTCCCAGCCAAGCATTAATACTTTCATCTATTCTTTGTTGGTTTTTTAAATGCCTCCACTACATTATAAGTCCATCTGTACAATAAGCACAACCTTTTTATATCTTATTTGGGTTTTTACTACCCTTGAAGGCAAGATTTAATATTAAGATTATACCTTATATTTTAATATATTTTATGTTTACTTCTTAAATAACCATCATTTTATTTGATTAAACACTATTTTTGTCAATTTTATCCAAGCGTCGTATTATTAACATAAGAGCTATTATGACGACACAAAGACTGCCAATTCCAGGAGGAGATGACAACACTTGGGGCAATATATTAAATGATTTCCTCGATGTCTCACATAACAGCGACGGTACTCTTAAAAACTCGGCCCTACTACAAGCTGGTGGAGTATCTAGCGTAAATAATCTGGCTCCAAGTAGCGGTAATATATCAATTACTGCTAACGACGTAGGAGCTCTTACCCAATCAATCGCCAATAATCTATTTATTCAGCGCATCTCGGGAACCACAACTACACCTTCGCCCTTGCCATATATTAATGTAAAAGACTACGGTGCGAAAGGAGATGGTTCGAGCGACGACACCTTAGCAATTCAGGCAGCTTTGAGCGCAGGCGGCGGAACGATAGTAATAATACCTCCCGGAATATATATAATATCCGCTTCATTAACTATTACTCCGGGAACCAATGTAACGGGAAGCGGCTTAAACGGCTCAGTTTTAAGGGCCCAAGCAGGCGCCAGTTTCGACCACTTGCTCGGAGTTACTCAAAGCGGACAATTAAATTATTCCGTAGAAATAAGTAATCTGGTACTAGATGGAAACTCTCAAAATGGCGCTACCGTCACTAACGGTTTTTACGGCCTATCATTAAATGACTCTATTATAGATAGATTACGCGTAATTAACATATCTGGCAGTGGCATAACTCTGGACGGAACCGCCACCTATCTAGGTGCAGCCAATAAAATCGTTAACAGTTTTATCCGCAGCTGCGGTACCAACGGGCTGACGATTACCGCTTTTTGTACTGATACTCAGCTTGTAGCAGACGATTTCGGATCATGTACGAACTTTGCTTTCTACCTGGGTGCTCATCACGTATTCATGGCAGCCTGTGCCGGATGGGGAAGCGGCAACGGAATGTATTTAGACGTCAGTGGCGGACATCTATTTTGTGCCGCAAGCAGATTTGATTTTAACGAATACGAGGGGATGATCTTATTGGGAAACAGCGGGATTACAATCGGCAATACTGTAGTTTACAACAACAGCCAAGCAGGTAACGCCACCCATGCCGGCATTCAAATAGGAGCTGCCGCTTATGATATCGAGCTTACGGGTATAAGGTCTTATGGAGCTTATCAGGTAAGCAATAACCAATCGTGGGGCATCGAGCTACTTACAGGTCATTCAAATGTCAGAA
>JAJZOE010000017.1 GCA_021829145.1 bacterium
GGTATTGCTGCTAATATTTTTGATTGCAACTTCCAGTCATTATAATTAGTGAAGTAATAGTTTAAGCCAATGAAATCCAGTTGATTTTTTACCCGATTAAGAAACCACCAGTTGTTTATATAATTACCCAGACTTATTTCTATAGCATTTATAGGGTTATGCGGCGAAGTTGGCTTAGCATCAAAAATATTAGCAGCAATACCGACCAGAGCATCAGATTTATTTTGCTTGATAATTTTATAGACGGCCTTATGTGCCAGTGCAAAATGATAATATACTTTAATCGTCATTAACGAGCTTTTGACTTCTGGCGGCCAGATTCCAAATTGGTAGCTAAAGAATGTATATGAATTAGGTTCATTTAGGATGATGATGTATTTTACGTTAAACTCTTCAACAATCTTTGAAGCGTATCGCTCAAAATATTTAATATTTTCTTTCTTCTCAAATCCGCCCATAGCGGTAAACCAGACCGGCAGAGTCCAATGCCATATAGTCAAGACCGGCTCTATGTTTCGCTCCTTCAGTCCGCTAATGTATTGCTGGTAATGAACAATCTCTTTTTGATCCCACTTTCCCGGCTCTGGTTCAATTCTTGACCATTCAATACTAAACCTGTAGGCATTAAGGTTGAGTTTTTTGATAATATCGAAGTCCTGTTCGTATAGACGGTAATGATCAACTGCTCTGCCGGAAATATAGTTATTTGGATCCTTTGTATAAGGGTTTTCCACGGGTGAAGCCGAAAGCATAGAGGGAAGTTTAATTCCTCCTTGCTTGGCTAGCTTATCGGCATTCTCTTTCTCCCAAATTGTCCATTGATTATAGGTGTTACCCTCGACCTGATGACTGGAGGTCGAGGCACCCCAAAGAAAATCTTTTGGAAATTTATAAGGCATATCTATATATCTTACCTTAAGCTGTAATCCAAGCTAATCCAAGGAGTTATTATTCAGGCAAATACGGCTTGGAAAATTAAAAAATAATCATTGTAATTAATGCATGGTTTATTTCTTGACCCTAGTCCAACAGGGGAATACGCTATGACTAGGTAAGTGAAATGGCTCGATTAGAAAAAGCAAAAATTTATGTTACTGATGCTCTACATCATAAACAACGACCAATTATGCCGAGGGACGTTGAAGCTGCCCGCGCCTACATAAAAGAGTATTGGAATCACTTGGTTCGTAGTAATCCTAAGGACGAAGCCAGTCTGATTGGTTTACCTTATCCTTATCTTGTGCCATCATACGCCGAAGGCCACGAATTTGATTATGACGAATTATTTTACTGGGACAGTTATTTTATGGTTCAGGCCCTTTGGGATGATGCACATAAAAACCTAATTACTGGTATTCTCGATGATTTAATTTTCCTGTTCAACCGTTTTAAGGTTATCCCCAACTCCTCCCAGTATTATATGACCGGACGTTCACAGCCGCCTTTTCTGACATCATTCATATTTGATGTTGAGAACCACTATCGTATGGATATTAAATGGTTGGAAGAACACATGGAAGTAGCAAAGGCCGAATACCAGACGGTTTGGATGGGAACAAGAAAACCTAATGTCAGGCAAGTACACCAAGGCCTTAGTCGATACTACGACTACAACTATCTGAATGATATAGCTGAAACTGAGAGTGGTTGGGATATGACGCCACGCTTTAACCGTAAGGCGTTAAACTACCTTCCGGTTGATCTGAACGCCCTGTTATTTAAATATGAGATGGACTTTTCTAAGTTTGAACGTATGAAGGATAGACATGCAGAAGCTGATCGATGGGAGAAAGCCGCTGAAACTAGAAAACAAACCATGAACGGCCTAATGTGGGATCGATCAAAGGGACTTTATTATGACTATGATTTCACGCGTCAGAAACGCGGAACAGTTGCCAGTCTGGCTGCATATTATCCGATGTGGGCTGGTATGGTTGACGAGAGGCAAGCGGAGCTTTTGGTAAAATCATTAGGTCGTTTCGACAATAAAGGCGGTTTGGCTACAACCGATAGTCTGCCAGTGAGCCAATATGTGCTTGGAACATCTCCTACACAATGGGCTTATCCCAACGGCTGGGCGCCTCTGCACTTTATAGTTGTCCAGGGCCTTGAAAGATATGGATATCATAAAGAAGCTAGAGGGATTGCCCTTAAATGGATAAAATGCAATCTTGATTGGTTCAATAAACACGGTGTCTTTCTGGAGAAGTATAACGTGGTATCTCCGGAAAAGCCGCCCCAAAAGGGTCTCTACCCGTCCCAGGTAGGATTCGGCTGGACTAATGCGGTATTTGAACGTTTTTGCCAAGACTATATAGACAGTCCTTTGTAGAATATAGTTAGCGGGGCTATAGCTCAGTTGGCTAGAGCGCAGCATTCACATTGCTGAGGTCCATGGTTCGAGCCCATGTAGCCCCACCAACTTTTTAACAGGTATATAATATTAGTCATGAAGAAATTATTTAGTTTAGAGTTAATGCTAGGTTTTTTGTTTGTTGATTTTCTGTTCTTTCATGATGTCTTTAAGCCAGGAGAAATAACCAGCTTTTCTCAGTACCTTACCGGTGTTTTAAGTATTCCGGTTATCATCATTTCACTAAAGAATCTGGTTGAACATAAGAAACAAGTAAAAAGCTCTTAGCCTTGATACGTGCTAAGATATCTTAAGAAATGGCAGATAATGGCAGTTGCCCCTTTTGCAAGCTAGATGTACGGGTCTTAAAAGAGAATAAGCTCGCCCAGGCTTTCTTAAGTAATCCTCGAAAAGTACCCGGACACTTCCTAGTCATCCCTAAAAGGCATATTGAGAAACCGTGGGAACTAACCAAAGATGAATTACAGGATATATTCGAACTTATTTACTTTATTGAAAAACGTTTAGTAAGTAAGTTGGGGCAAGGAGCAGATATCCGGCAGAATTATCGTCCTTTTATCAACCAAGGGAAAATGAAGGTTAATCACGTACTATTTCACCTATACCCCAGGTACAACGAGGACTATCTATATCAAGTATCGGAAAAGTTTGAAGCAGATCTCTTTACCGAGTTGGACCCAAGCGAAAACGAAGAATTTGCTAGTCTTTTAGCTGATGACAAAAGTTAGCTCGGGCATACTAGTTTATAAACGCTTGGAAACTGGCAGCAAGGTATTATTGTTGCATTTGGGCGGACCTTTTTGGGCGAAGAAAGACAGCTGGACTATTCCTAAGGGTGAGGTTAACGATCATGAAGAAGATATTATGGCCGCCAGAAGAGAGTTCGCCGAAGAAGTCGGCTTGTCTGCGCCTCAGGGTGAAATGGTTGACTTGGGGATGCTGCCTCAATCACAGATCAAAACTAATCACATATTTGCAATTGAGGGAGACATTGATACAAGCCGGTTTAAATGCAATGAATTCGAAATTGAATGGCCCCCTAAGTCCGGTAATATTCAGCGTTTTCCGGAGTGTGACAAAGCAGAGTGGTTTACACTTATTGAGGCAAAAAACAAAATTATGCCGGCCCAGGCCGAATTTATAGATATATTGAAACAAAAAGTTGCTAATATATAGGTAAAGCGTTGGTCTGTAAAGTCGGACCTTTTAGACAAAGTAAATGAGCAAATACTACGTTACTACATCTATTCCTTACGTTAATGCCGAACCGCATATCGGTTTTGCCATGGAGCTGTTATATGCAGATGTGTTAGCCCGTGCCGCTAGGAACAGGGGTGATGAAGTTATTTTTTCAACCGGTACCGACGAGCATGGTGGCAAAATTGCTGAAAAAGCCAAAGAACAAGAAAAGACCACTAAGCAATATACGGATGAAATATCCGCCAGATTTAGAGAATTATCTAAAATTCTTGAAGCCAGCAATAACCGGTTTATTCGGACAACTGATGAGGGCCATGAACAACGAGCAGCGCTAATCTGGAAACAGTTAAAAAAAGATATTTATAAAAGCAATTATGAGGGTTGGTACTGTACGGGGGATGAAGCTTTCTTTACTGAGAAGGAAGTCAAAGAAAATCATGGTATCTGCCCGGCACACAATCGACCATATGAGAAGATTGTTGAAGATAACTACTTCTTTAAATTAAGTAGATATACCAATCAGATCAAGGAATTTATTATCTCCGGCAGCTTCCAAATAATTCCTCAGACTAGACGTAATGAAATCCTATCCGTCTTAGATCAGGGGTTGGAGGATATATCTATTAGTCGACCTAAAGACAAAATTTCTTGGGGTATACTTGTTCCCGGAGACAAAACCCAGGTAATGTATGTCTGGTTCGAGGCTTTAATGAACTACCTGACTGTTCTTGGCTACCCAGAGCATGAGGACTTCAAGAATTACTGGCCAGCAAATGTTCAAATAATCGGTAAAGATATCATACGTTTTCATGCGGCTATATGGCCGGCCATGCTTTTAGCTCTTGAACTGCCATTGCCTAAACAGTTGTATGTCCACGGTTTTGTTACTGCTGATGGTAAGAAAATGAGTAAATCATTAGGTAATGTCATCAATCCGTTTGAGGTGGTAAATTCTTACGGCGTAGATGCCTTTCGCTACTATATGCTTCGTCATATACCTAGCTACGATGACGGGGATTTCAGTTGGCAGAAGTTTGACGAAGCTTACAACAATGAATTGGCCAACGAGCTGGGTAATCTGGTACAGAGAATTATCGCCATGACACTGAAATATGTCGATGGCCGCTTGGATGATATACCTCCTGGTGAGCATGACACATCTGCATATAGCGAAGCCCTTGAAAAATGTCATTTCGACCGGGCCTTGGAAGAAGTCTGGGAGCAGGTTAGAGGGCTTAATCAATACATAGACGAAGAAAAACCTTGGAACGTGGCTAAGTCAGGCGATCAAGACCACCTAAAGGAAGTGTTAGTTTATCTTATAAGTAGTGTAAGCGAAATCGCGGATCTTTTAGATCCTTTCTTACCGGTAACGGCTAAGCGTATTAAGCAGTCACTAAGCGGAGACAAGATAATTCCTATTGAAGGTACCCTGTACCCCAAACGTGAGGACTGAAAGATGGAGCTTGTCGATACGCATTGTCATATCCAGTCTATTGGGAGCGCTAAAGAGGGGGATCATACTAAGGAGCTATGGGCTAAATACAGATCATCTGCAACAGAAGTAATAGCAGCCGCTAATAATGCCGGTGTCGTCAAGCTTGTTTGCGTTGGCTGTGATCTTGATGATAGCAAACTAGCGGTAAATTTTGTAACAGGCAGAGATAACTGTTACGCTTCCGTAGGCGTTCATCCCCACGAGGCAAAAAGATATATCGGAAGTGACCTCAAAGCAGAGTTATTATCTCTGGTCAATGAGAAAAAAGTGGTGGCTATCGGTGAATGCGGCCTTGATTATTTCTATCAACATTCTGATCCTGATGATCAGTCCGATATTCTACGTCTGCAGCTTGATATAGCCGTCCAGACCAATTTGCCGGTTATTTTCCATGTTCGTAATGCATTCACTGATTTTTGGCCTATATTTGACAGTTATAACCGAAAAATCAGAGGTGTGCTTCACAGTTTTACGGACAGTATTGATACCCTGCACATGGCAATAGACAAAGGGCTATACATAGGTGTTAACGGCATAGCCACTTTTGCTAACGATCCTAACCAGCTCAAAATGTATAGGTCTATACCAAGTGAGCGATTACTCTTTGAAACAGACTCTCCTTATTTGACTCCTAACCCATATCGTGGTACAATAAATGAGCCAAAACAGATAAGGACTGTTGCTGAGTTTCTGTCAGGGCTCAGAGGGGAAGGGTTGACGCAATTGGCTAAAATAACTACAGCCAACGCCCACTTGCTTTTTGGGATATAATAATAAGTTGTTCTATGAAATTGATACCAGATTCTAACGAGGTGAGATTGCCACATGCGCGGCTAGAAAGACTAGTTGCACGCAAGTATATCGTGGATAATGCCGTGGCCTTCTTAAGTGAAGTTGCCCAAAAAGAGTGGATGGCCCGGCTACCCATGAAGCAGGCTAACTTAAGCCCATCATCCGACGTTGAGGAGATTAAAGTGCCGCCGTACGTAAATCCGGATAACTATCATACCCCACATTCAGATTATCTGACCGAACAATTTATTCAGACGAATAATGTTATCGACATTAATCAGGCTCGACTTATTGCTAATCAAGAAGCCGTTGGGCTGGACGAGGAGAATGAGGATGTGTTTGACTACCCAGGTTACTCTGAAGAAAAACCCAATATTCTCAAATTTCCTATTCCTGACGTAGATATTGACGAGGCACTACGGGATTTGGGCTACAGAAAATCTGCCTAAGGAGTTAACTGATGTTGAATTATATAAAGAAAGCTCTTAGCGTGCCTGCCAGCGAGCCGGAAGTAGACAAGGACATTATTCGCTATGAGGCTAAAATTGGTGGCGGGTTGTTCGGACCTATTCCGCCTAAGCACAAAAGAGAATTTTTTTGTCTGGATGAGCACACTTGGGTTTGGCATGAAGAATGGACGGACAAACTTGGCCGCAAGCAGCGGGTAACTACTATTTATGACGTTCATCCTAACGGTATATTTAAAATCCAAGGTGATTTACCACATCGGCGATTGAACGATGAGGAGCTGCAGAATTTTTACCAAGCTGTTAAGCTGTATGGGCAAAAGGTAGGCAAGGAATTGCAGCGACTTATTGAACAACAACAATCCAAGATCTTATAGCTATGAGTCAGACGGTCTATTTAGACTATGCGGCAGCTACTCCGCTTGATAGCCAAGTGCTGGATAGCATGATGCCATATTTTAAAGACAACTATTTTAATCCATCTGCTGACTATCTAAACGCCAGGAATGTGGCTAAAGAACTCAGTAGTGCCAGAGCTACGGTCGCATATTGGCTTGGGGCACAAAATAGCGAGATAATTTTTACCGCCGGTGGGACAGAAGCTAATAACCTGGCGATCCATGGAACCATGCTTAATTACCCGAAAGCAAATATTTTAATAAGCGCAATTGAGCATGATTCGGTGCGAAAGCCCGCGGCTAAATACCATAATAGGGAAATCCCGGTCCATCCAGATGGTCGGATAGTTCTAGAAAAGGTTAGTAGCCTTATTGATGACAGTACCGTATTAGTAAGCGTTATGTATGCTAATAACGAGATAGGGACCATTCAGCCACTCAGGAAGCTAAGACAAATAATTGATGCAGTAGTTAGAGACAGAAAAGATAGGGGAAATAATACACCGCTTTATCTTCATACTGACGCCTGTCAGGCAGGTAATTACCTGGATCTTCATGTCAGCCGTCTTGGGGTGGACTTATTAAGTCTAAACGGTGGTAAGATTTACGGGCCCAAGCAAAGTGGAGCTCTCTATGTTAACCGCAACGTTAAGCTTAGTCCAATTATTGACGGAGGAGGGCAGGAACTTAACCTACGAAGCGGAACTGAAAACGTAGCTGCAGATATAGGATTGTCGACGGCTTTGGATTTGGCGCAATCTCATAAAAAAACAGAATCTATTAAATTAACCAGTCTGCGAGACTACTTCATTGCTCTACTGGAAAATGAAATAGAAGGAGTTATCATTAATGGCTCGCTACACTTTCGCTTAGCTAATAATGTACATATAAGCATACCTAATAAAGATAACGAGTACATGCTTATATCATTAGATCAAAGAGGAATAATGGCAGCAGCTGGCTCTGCTTGTAGTGCTGCTAAAGGTGAGCCATCATTAACTCTCAAAGCCCTTGGTTTAGAACCTGACCTAGCCAGGTCTTCTCTTAGATTCAGTCTGGGTAGAGATACCAAAAAAGCGGACATAGACTATACAGTCTCAGCTCTAAAAAACCTTATCTAAGTAAATCTATCGAATTTTGCTTAAACCTACAAGTTGAGGTATATTAAGGCTAAAGCAATAGCGCTATAAAAATATGGTGGGAAAATAATGACAATCTGGTGGCTAGCCGTTATTCTGGCATCTGTTTTGTCTTTCGGTGCAGGCTTTATTTGGCTAGCTGTCAAAATAAACAGCATTGGGCGCAAAGGAAATGGTGTCGATGAATTTATTGGTGCTGCCAAAAACGATGTCGAGCATATTTTTAATGAAGAATTTAGGGAAGAATTAAGGAACCGCGGTCGGCTTCACTTTGAAAAAATAATTGGTGAAAATGCCATGTTCTTACAACAGGATCTAAGACTGACAACTTCCCAGTTAAATGATTACATGAAACAGGAGCTAACTACTAAACTCCGAGAAGAATTTGCCAAATACGAAGAATCCATAACGGATGCTAAGCAATTGGCTATTGATTCGATTGAAAAGACCAAACAGACGATAGAGGAAGAGAGGCAGCAGTTGAGTAAACAG
>JAJZOE010000029.1 GCA_021829145.1 bacterium
GGTAGCCTTCCTGAAATTAGAGAAGATCCGTCAGCAAACAGGACAAACTTGGTACGAACAGAAAGCTGCCATTACCAGGCCAGCAACCAGAGCCTACTTGGCAAACGCGTAATACCTGTTTTATAAAAGGCAACACTGTTTTTGTACTAACAGCATCACTTGGTAATAAATTAAGTTTATCTGACTTTAATAATTACCTGTCAAACTTCCAGTTATTAAATTAACGTACGGCCATCTGTATATTTAATAACCGAAGTAAAAGTAGTCTGTGCCTTGTGCTCTAAACTGGTCTAGTAGTAGCTCTCTTTGCTACTGCTCTAGAGATTTACGAAGGTTAGTCAGTGTACAAGTTTTATCTTCCTCCTTGTAATCGGTGACCGTTGTCCATAGCTTGGCTTTGTTATATTCAGCTGAGAGTAACTCGTCTATAGTTGTAGTGGCAAACTTGGTGTCAGTATAGTTTTCTTCCCTAGCTTTACGTATCTGCCGTCTCAGTTTGGTTTCGTTCTTTTTGTTGTCACAGACCACTAAGATAATTGGGAATTCTAGCTGGTCAGTAATCCAGTCACCACTATCTTCGTAGGTTATATAGCTTCTAGCTTTTCTGACACTGACAAAGAATGGTCTGGTGCCATCCCAGATATCTAAAAAGAAGGGATTGGATTTACTTTTAGGTGTAGTTTTGTAGCTTAAATACAGGTCGGGTTTCCAGGTTGGAAAGTAGTCGAAAGGAATCAGCTCAGTTCTAGCAAAGCTATGTAGATTAGCGCCATACATCCGCTCTAGATGCAAGGCAACTCTTAAGATAGTCAAACAATGAGCAATAAAGTCAGCTGAAACACTTGGGTTTTTATAAAGGTTTTTTAGGCCTTGCTCACTTATATGGTCATTGTCTTCAGTTTTAGATTTAAGTAGTCTGCCTCCTTTAGGAGTAAGGTAGTACTCAGCTGGTTTACCCTGCAGCTTATAGGTCTTATCGTAGCGTTTAGCTATATAGCCTTGGTCTTCTAGTATCTTTAGCTTTTTCTGAACTACCTTAAGGTTAGTTTTATCTAAGTACTCAGCTATATATTCTACTGTTCCAAACCTAAACCGATATAACAGCTTTAATACAGCTAGCTGCTGACTATTTAATGGTCTTCGGTACTTAACTTTAGCTTCAACTACATTTACTGCCATATATTTCTGTCAATACCCTTACACTCATTATTATTCCTTCCTTCTATATTTATATAGAAAGAGAGAGGAAAAGAAAAATAAAAAAGAATAGAGAAAGGTAAATAGAGATAGATGAGGTGTCAGTGGAGTATTTAAGGCATTGTTACTAACAATGATTAATTGAGTGAGGCTTTACACTTTGACTATGCCTAAAGATAAGAGGCCTACGCCTAAGGATACTGAACTTAAAGCCTTCATTAAGTCTGGTGGCCGCAATGGTGCAGAAACTGACTTTGATAAGATCCTTAAACGAGCTGTTAGACCACAAAAGAGTACCAAGCCTAAGAAAAAATAGCTACTACCTGGCCTGGCTACAATGCTTAGGATTAGGTCAAACATATACTTTGGTGCTGTTTTACGGTAGGAATATCTAAACGCATATTCATCAATGTAGCTTTGTAGATATTTAGCATCAACATGGCGGTAAACACCTTTAATGCCTCTTTTCATGTTTGACCAGAGGTTTTCAACGTTCTGAGTGTGATTATTGCCTTTAACGAATTCTTGACGTCGGTGATTGGTTGTAAAGTGCGGATAGCCCATTTTCTCAAGCTTGTTGTAAGAACTCCATTCATCGCTATAAATAGTAGTGTTCTTTTGAACGTTCTGCCCAATTTCAGGCTGGAGCACTCGAGCGCCGTTACTTTTAACGTGCTTGAGTTTAGCTCTGCCGCCACGTTCCACCATACCAAAGACAATTTTTGAGTTGTCGGCATAATTGCTGCCAAGTCTGTGAGTTGGATTAAGCTTTTTCTTCATGTAAGGTCGAGGCTGCAAGTAAGTTTCGTCAACTTCTACTTCACCAGTGAGTAAACTACCATCAATGGCCATAAGCTGCCGAATTTGGTGAAACATTCGCCAGGCGGTTTTGTAGGTTACGCCAAGTTCTCGCTCCAGCTGCTTGGCAGATATGCCGGCCCTAGTTTGAGCCATTAGGTAAATTGCGTAGAACCATGATTTAAGCTCAGTACTGGAGTGATCAAAGATTGAATCTTTTAGTGGGTAGATATGGTGACCACAATAGGCACAGGCATAGGCTGCACGGCCTGAGACTTTATAGAACTTATTCTCTTTCTTACATTTAGGACACTCTAAACTGTCTCCAAAGCGGAGCTGTTTAATTTCTTCTAAACAAGCGTCGTTATCTGGAAATCTAAGCTGAAACTGTTTGATTGAGAACTTCTTATTCATACTTACAGTGTAGTACAGACAGTACTTGTAGTCAAGGGATAAGTTCTACCAAGCAAACTTTACAAAACTGATAACATATGGTATTATGTAGAAATGGAATATGGTAAAGGAAACCTATACTACAATGACTTTCTTGAAAGTCGTCTTGAAGCAGAACGTATTACCAAGCTAACTGCTGCTTTAATACCTGGATATCCAGGGGATCGTGAAATCTCTACTATTGACGATGTCCATGAAGCGGCCATACAACAGGACATATTACAATCGTTAGCCCATTATTATCTTGGTCAGGTTGATCTTACCCGTGACGCAGCTCATGAAACCCTTGAAGGCTTAGAGTGGCATGATAGTGAAAAAGCACAAGAATATTATGAACGTGCTGCCTTAATTAGTAGCTTGGTTCCTCTAATCTAACGACTTTATGGTAGTTGCCGGTCTTAACTGGCTGCTATTTTTTTATAATTTTGCTATTCAGATAACAAATGGCTTAGGTCGAGATCTTTGATCCAATCGGCTGCTATTTCTGAAGCTAACGTATCAACGCAGACTCGGCATACTTCACTCATGTGGGAAACTGCCCTAGGCTCAGCAGTTATCATGTCAGATTTCGGGCCTAATTGATCATTGGCGTATGCTATTAAATCGGATCTAAGTTGGGTATTAGTAAGCACCTCATGCCTACCCTGCACTATTCGGCCGGCAAATAAAGAACCAATCCTTGTAGCTAATAAAATCTGCGATTGCTCTTGCTCGGATCTTGAAAAAAATCCACGAGAAAAAGACGTTTCTACGGAGTTTCCAACCTTAATCAGCCTATAGGCGATAGCAGAACGTTCCATAAACATATTATACCAGAAATACAAGCAACCTTCAATGTAGGAAATTAAAGCTTTCTAATATATATTTACTTGATAATATAGTGCTCGGACTTTTTGTAATAAAATAGACACGTATATATATGGATGATCAAAACTCTAGACCGAAACGATTTATTGACGATATAAGACCTGGGTCAATTAATACCCCGAAAACAGCCCCTCCTAAAATAAGCACCGACCGATTGAGGACTGATTTTTCGTCAAAACCGAAGACCGAAACAATTTTTGATGATTTTAACGAAGACTACAACCAATCGTCAGAAAACTTTGCTAATACTAATACTACGAAAAATTACAACTCAACCGACCGGTCTCGATCGATGCTTAATACGACTTTGCCTAATGCCTATGGTAGCCGTAGTATTGCGAATACGCCGAATGTTAAAGCAAAGAAAAAGAAGACCAGGTGGTTTAGAAGGCATAGAGTTATATCATCTTTTCTTTTGCTGGTACTGGTTCTTTTCGGCATTGGCGGCTGGTTTGGTTCACGGATTATCGGCGACCTGAATAAAGTCTTTCATGGAAATATCTTCAGCGATTTTAGTGCTTTGTTTAGTACGACCAGGCTTAATGGTGAAGCTCAAGGCCGTGTCAATATTCTCTTAGCAGGTTATCAAGGAAGTAATAGTGACGAGGGCGCCCTTACTGATTCAATAATGGTGGTTAGTTTAAATACTAGAAACAATACGGCCTTTATGCTCAGTATTCCCCGGGATTTATTGGTCCATGTTCCAGGTAGCGGTTACCAAAAGATAAACTATGCCAACAGCGTCTCCAATTTTAATAAATCTGGTTACTTTAAGGGCGGCATGGGCGAGCTGCAATATATTATTGAACGTGACTTCAGTATCCCTCTCAATTATTATGCCTTGATTAATTACAAAGCATTCGAAGATGCTGTAAATGCAGTTGGCGGTATTACGGTAAATATTCAAAGCCCTGACCCTAGAGGGTTGTATGATCCTAACGTAGATAAAGCTCATGGAGGTCCGGTTAGGCTGCCTAATGGCCCGGCGCATCTTGATGGCTTGCAAGCTTTAGCTTTAGCACTAGCCAGGGGTGACTCACCTTACGCCTACGGCTTCCCGCTTAGCGACATTAATCGAGAGCAGCATCAGCGGCAAATGCTGGTAGCCCTTGAGAAGAAAGCATTAAGTGCCGGCGTTATCGGTAATCCGCTGGCATTAACCCATTTGTTCGATGCGGTGGGAAATAATGTCCAAACCAATCTAAGCTTGGCTGATGCCTTGCGAGCTGCTCAATTACTTAAAAACGTAAATGTATCTAATATTAAATCTTATGGTTTGAGCTACAGTGGCACTAATGCGCTACTAACTACCTACTACTCACCCTATACCGGAGACTCGCTAATACCAAAAGCAGGCATAGGTAATTACAGCCAGATACAGCAGTTCTATAACTCGCTGACTAGCACGCCATCAACTAAGAATTAGCTAAATAGTCTAGCAATTAAAGTACAGGCGTTTTAGGGATAGACAAGTTAGCAACCAAAGATACGGATACAAAGATTTTAGAGAGAGTTAAGATTCATTTAAGCCTTACCACTGCTATTGATAGAAAAGCTATTCCCACTTGATGGAGAAGCTTGCTCCATCGCTGCCGATCACAGAAGGTGCCGCTTCCGGACTACCCGAAGAGTTAACCATGGTTACGTTATCCGCATTAAGCTGACTAAGATTCTGGCTGCTACCATTGGCAGTAGTAAGCGCCTGGGTAAAGTTAACTGTTCCGAAATCATCAAGCGGTAACAATGCTCCGTTGGCATCACTCGGGTCTTCTTCTATCCATTCGGCTGAAGATAAGCTTGATGTATAACTAACGGTTTTGGAAAAGCTCTCATTTTGTGACACATCACTTATTTTAATAAGCCAAGTATTTGTTCCCGATTCAGTGATGGATGCAGTTAGTGAATCACCTGGAGTAACAGTTAAGCTGGCGATAGCTACTGCCGTTGAGGGTAACATTTCATAAAAAGCTTGGACTGAAACTTTACCGCTGGCAGTTACTGCGTTATTAATACCCACTTGTATTAAATCGGTACTGGTAATTCCACCAATGCCAATCCAGTTAGCATCATAAGCAGTACTGCTGCTGCTATTAGTTGGAGATACGGCGGTCCAGGCAGCGGAAACGGACGTATAGTTAGTGCCGCTAATGGCCGAAAAATAGCCTGACCAATTGGACGACTGATAATCGGTTGAAGCAGCTGTTGTTCCAGAGCCTGTACTGCCGGATCCCGACGAACTGGTTGTTGAGCCGGAACTGGATGTGGTCGTGCTAGATCCAGTTGAAGTAGAAGTACTAGTTGTCGTTGGTTTTAAACTGGGGACGCTGCTATTAGGGGCTGGCGTTACGGCTTTAGGGGGAATAATTACAGGTACAGGCATAGGCTTTAATTTGGGTATCGGCTGAGAAGTAATTTGCTGTATCGGTGCTGGACCGGGCTTTACGCTGTAGGGACTAGTTTTTGGGGTAATAGCAACTTGTTTGTGTTTAGTTGGGGCTTGGTTAGTTTTATTACCCGCTTCTTGGATTTTTACTACCGGCTGACGATAAAAAGAAATGCTCACTAAAGCGACAGCTGCTAACAACACTAAATACCTGATTTTATGGAGATGCTTCAGCTTGGCTAAGCACCTAATAAGAAGGCGGGACATGAATAATTTCTAATCTTTTTGTTTTTGCTTTACATAATAATATTAACATTTAATAAAGAGTTAATATATATAAAGGGCTAAGAATATTTATAATTATGCAAGATTAGTATAAAAACACTAGTAATAGTATTAATAACATGCTATAAAATAGTAAAACCACAAAAAACTATTAACTAAACTCAACAATCAACCACGGAGGAGCAAAGCGCGTGAAAAAGCGCAAAAGCCTTTTAGTGGGTGGGATTACCGCAACAGTTTTTGTGGCTCTTTTAATATTTGGGATTACCCAAGCAAGTGCAATCAAAAACCAGCTTAATGACTGGAAACTGCTTCCCCGCCCGGAAAAACTAACCGAACTTTACTTTACCTATCCAAATAATTTGCCTAGTACTTATGTGTCTAATCAAAAGCAAGTAATTTCTTTTACAATCCATAACCTGGAATACCAAAAGATGAATTACCGTTATCAGATCATTGAGAGCAACCAAAGTGGCACTAAGAGTATTACCCTAAAGAGCGATAACTATTCCCTGCAGCAAAATGGATATGTTGGGTTATCTATAGGCGAATCGATTCAAGACTTAGGAAGCCGGGTAAAAGTGAGCGTTACCCTTTCCCCTGTTAACGAAACAATAAGTTATTGGGTGGTAAGGAGTAATTAATGAGTACAGCCAAGAAATTAGTTACTGTAGTTATACCTTGCTATAACGAAGGAGCAAGCATTGCCAATGTTATTCATGGATTTAAGTGTACTTCGATTGCCGATGATTACTTTAATTTCGATATTTTAGTTATAGACAATAACTCAAAAGATAATACTTCAGAAGAAGCAAAAAATGCCGGAGCTAGGGTTATAACTGAGACAAAACAAGGTAAAGGGCACGCTATTAGGACTGGATTTAATAACATTCACCCTTCAGCCGAATATGTGGTTATGCTTGATGGCGATGATACTTATAGACCCGAAGAAGTACTTAGGATGCTTGAACCATTGCATCATAACTTTTGCGATGTAGTAGTTGGTTCTAGGCTTGGTGGAAAAATTCGAGGCGATGCTATGCACTCAGTAAACCGAGCTGGTAACTGGCTCTATACCCATTTGGTTAGACTTGTTTATAGCGTCAATATTACGGATGTTCTCAGCGGGTATTTTGCCTGGAAACGACCTGTAGTTGAAAATCTGGCACCAAATTTAGTGTCAAGTGGGTTTGCTATTGAGATGGAAATGATTACCAAGATGTCGAAAATGGGGTATGAGATATATTCCGTCCCCATTAGCTACAACTTACGTGCTGGAGAGTCCCACTTACGTCCCTTTCATGATGGAGCCCTTATTCTTCAGATGCTCGGAAGAAATATTATCTGGAAGCATCAACAATCAAAAATAATCGAAAACCTGGAGCTTAAGGAGAATACATGAGGATTGCGTTCGTATCTGACGCTATATATCCATATCATAAAGGTGGTAAGGAAAAGCGTCTTTATGAGATGTCTACCCGCCTAGCCAAAAAGGGCTTTGATGTTCATGTCTATTGTATGCATTGGTGGGATGGTCCTGAAAAGGATCGAATAGAGAATGGAGTATATTTACATGCTATTTCCAAACTCTATCCTCTTTATACTTCTGAGCGAAGATCAATAAAAGAAGGAATACTTTTTGGACTCGCCTGTTTAAAGCTAGTAACAAAGAATTTTGATGTTTTGGATGTAGATCATATGCCTATCTTCCCTATTTTTAGTTGCTGGGTTGTTGCAAAGTTAAAAAATAAAAAAATGATTGCTGTATGGAATGAAGTGTGGGGGCGAAAGTACTGGGTAGATTATATGGGATTGAGTGGAAACATTGCTGCATTGCTTGAATGGATGGCAGTAAGACTTCCCGATAATATAGTTTCGATCTCCTCACACACTACTAAACGATTGGTCACAATTTTAAATTGCAAGACCAATATTATTGAAATACCGGTGGGAGTAGATTTAGCCAAACTGAAAAATGTTAAGCCCTCTAATAAACACTACGATGTTATGTTTGCGGGTAGACATCTCATAAAGACGCTTTTCCTTACCACCTTTATG
>JAJZOE010000016.1 GCA_021829145.1 bacterium
AACAACACCTGGTGCACCCATAGATAAGGCATATCTTTCTCAGAGTTCTACTAATTATAGTGATTACTTTAACGCCAAAAACGTTAGCGGCGTAATTTTTATAGGTCTTGGCTACAACACCGACCCAGTAGGTAGCAGTCAAACTAACTATGTGCCAGTATCGCTGTCTAATTTATTGAATGACCCAAATTATGCAGATGCAAAACTAGTCATACAGTCTATGCATTACTAATATAAAATGGTTTATGACTCACCCGAAAAACTTGCCCTACCCGATAATTTCATCGCCTATTGTTTTATTGATCATAGGGCTTAGTGTATACAACCCCGCGACTCTCTGTAACTCCACATAACTGTTTCGCTTGCGGCTGTAAAAACTAAAGCTTACAAAAACAACCAGATAGCCAGCAAAATATCGCCATAGCCTGGCAAACTTCATTCCGGAAATAACTGGACTAAGCTGGCCAATGTTATGACATCGTTTACTATCATAGAAATAGATTTACCAATGCTTCTCTTGGGGATAGAAATCCAGATCGGCAGCAGCACCAGCTTGAGCTTAATAATGCTCATCGGAATAAGTGTGCGCCGCATCAATAAACTGGCTAGTCCTGTTATTTCTATTAGACCTGATTTACGCATTATAACGCAGAGTAAAGAAGCTATTGGACCAGTCAATACATTGAGTGCGCTGTCGATCAATGAGACAAAAAGTGTGTGGGCTATGTCATAGCTAGTATTAAGATAGATAGTCAATAATAAAGATAATTTATATAAGGAGTGTGTAAAATCATGTATTACTACGGTCCGATGAATGCTTACCACTGGGGTTGGGGGATATTAATGGGTTCGGTGTTTTTGATTGTTTTTATAATGCTTCTCTATTCCGTATTCCGGTTATGGGGACACCATGGGCCAGGATTAGCTTCATCTGATGACCCGCTAGAGATTGTTAAAAGGCGCTACGCCAAGGGTGAGATAAATAAGGAAGAATACGAACAACTCAAAAAAGACCTCAAGTGAAACGGTGCTTTTTGATGGATTGCACACGAATGATCCCGCAAGGCTCTGGTGAAAAGTTCAGACAAAATTCAGCGCTTATGTAGCTACTTTTTTTAATGCATAATCCTTATGATTTGCAGTTTGGTAATTCAGATAAATCGTGGCGGCAAAAGCTACAAAATTAAAGCCAAGAGATAGAGTTTTCGTAGATCGTTAATTTAAAATCCACAGTTTTAACTTGCGTGTTATTCAGGAGTATCCATATAATCCACGCCGAACTTAGAGTAGCGGGGGTTAGTTATGAATACGTCAAATCATTTTAAATATAGACTTTTTGCAGCAATACCGTTGTCCCTCATAACAGCTATTGATTTAGAAGGAACGGTTTTTGCAGCCAGCGCGCAAATGGGCCAGGTTGATTCATTTATCCGGAGCGTCATAACTGCGTTAACGGGTATTGCCGGGCTGGTTGCAACCGGGTTTTTTGTCCTAGGGGGTTTTAAATACATTACAAGTTCTGGTAACCCGCATAACCTCGAACACGCTAAACGCACAATCGTCTTCTCGGCACTTGGGCTGGCGATTGCAATTGCGGCTTTTGTTCTCAGTAATATCGTAACCAGTCTGGCGAGTTCAGCTTTCGGTGGGTAGCGCGAAATGAACGGTAGTCCGGTCATCCACAGCTTTTTAGCTCCTATTTTAGCCAGTTTGGGCGGATTTGCGGCTCTGATTTGTGCGTTCTTCCTGGTGTGGGGAGGGATTAGTTATATAACTAGTTCTGGCAATCCGTCTAAGCTAGTTAAGTCTAAGCGCATGTTGACGCGCTCGTTGCTGGGCTTAGCAGTTGTGTTGTCAGCATCGGCTATTGCATTAATCCTGACTCGCACTTATAGCGGATCAACAGTAAGTTCCATAAATAAATTGCCCGACTTAAGTGCCATCAAACCTGCGTCTGCTGGCGGTGGATTGGTCGGTATCCTAATAAGTGCCATTACCGGTGTGTTTAAAACTATCGTTGAAACTGTAGGCAGACCGTTTATCTCAGCCTTAAATTACTTCACTAAAGCAACACCGCTCTTAACACATAGCAGCAGTGTCGTGCACTTATGGGTAATTTGCAGTGGTATTGCTGATGGGCTTTTGGTCCTTGTGATTGTACTTTTAGGCTTCCATATCATGGGAGCTGAACAACTGGGACTTAGGGACGTTAACCTATCTTCGTTGGTACCACAGTTAATCTTTGCCTTCATCTTAATTAATACGTCGATATATGTTCTAGACGGAGCAATCGAGTTGTCGAACGTAATGATTGCGGCAGTTCGCTTAGGTATCGGCAATAATACTCCTTGGCAAGCTTTACTTAATGTCGTAGGCGGGGCTTCGGGTTATAGTCTGGCAGCGCTAGTTATATTTGTGGTATTTCTGGTGTTTAGCGTAATCTTATTAATTTATTATGTCGGCAGGATTGTAGCTCTTTATCTTGGGGCGGTTCTGGCTCCTATTATTATCTTACTTTGGTTAATTCCGGGTTTTAGAGATTTTGCCGAAAATACACTCAAAACTTATCTTGCAACTGTCTTTGTGCTATTTATCCACGTTATCATTCTTGGGCTGGCCGGATCGCTTTTTGCGGCGGTAGTCGTCTCTGGTCATGGCAGTCCAGATCCTATCATGTCACTGCTGCTCGGGCTTGCAACTCTGATTGCCCTTATTAAGACTCAAGGTGTACTAATGCAGCTTAACTATATGAGCATTGGCCCGCGTTATGCCCGGAGGCTTGGCACCAGTTTTATAAATGGAATAAGTTACCTCGCGCTGTCAGCTCGGCATAGCTATAACGGCGTTATCGCGTCTGCTGCCGGTTCCATAGGCGAAGGTGCTCAGGTGCTTGCTGCCGGGAATAAACCCAAAATCAATCACGAACCGTTAAAAACACCGTCCTCGAGCAAGAATGTGAAGTCTTCATGAAAACATCAATTGTTCCCGCACAGGTTACGTCAATCGAGGATACAATAGCCGCCAATCTTTCGTTAACCCAAATAATACTTCTAATAATTCCGGTTTTTATGGCAGCCTTGATTTTTGCCGGTCTGCCACCGACTATGCACGTAAAAGTATATAAGCTGATTGTCATAATCTGTTGTAGTTTGCCTTTAATCACACTTGCACTCAAAGTACGCGGGCAGTTAGTTCTTAAATGGATAATTTTACTGGCTGGCTATAGGTTAAGACCGCGGCGCTATCTCTTTAGCGCTCACTCTCCTTGTTGCTGTGAAAAAGTAAAACCTGAAATTCAGTCTTCGCTGCCATCTGCCACTGGAGTGGCCAAAGCAGTAAGACTGCCGATATTAAAACCGGCTGAGCAAATTGCAGTAGGTGAATATTTAAGCAATCGGCAGATAGCATTTTATGCCGACGATATGGGGCAGTTAAATGTGGTTATGGAAAGTAAATAAGACCGGTTCGGCAATTGATCAAATTGGCATTATCGGGGCTCGCGACGGCATGCTGTTAATGACGAATAATTGCTATTGTTGTGTTATAGAGACTTCGGCGGTCAACTTTGAGCTTAAAAGTGAGGCCGAACAAGATGCGTTAATTGAGATTTTCCAAAGTTTCTTAAATAGTTTGAACTCTAAGGTTCAATTTATTGTCAGGGTTCGCGAGATTGATCTTGATCGCTACATGGAGGAGCTGGCTCACAGACTAGATCTTGAAAACAATCCGGTATACCAAAGTCAGATCGAAAGTTATAGCCAGTTTGTGCGCAGCCTGGTTAGTCTCAATAAAATTTTAAGCCGTAATTTTTATGTATGCATACCACTTGAACTTAAGAATAAGCAAGACATGGATAGTATACGTGAACAACTGTCTCTTAAAACAGAAATTGCGGCAAGAGGATTACAGCGGCTTGGCATGCACGCAAGGCAGCTTGACAGCCTGGAGTTATTGAACCTTTTCTATAGCTTTTTTAATCCGGTTCAAGCTAAGACCCAACCGCTCATTCCGGCTACATTAAAGCAGATGCATGTCGCATTAATGAAGGAGAACGCATGAATTTTACTAATTTAATCAGACGTTCACAAACTGACCATACTTTTTGTATCGGCGAACAAAACCAACTTAGTTTAGTCAGCTATGCCGGTTTAGAGGAGCAGCCGGATTGTATTGTTATTGACGGCCAATATCTGAGGACCCTGTATTTAAGCGGCTATCCTTATGTTGCACATTCAGGATGGCTAGACAATCTAGTTAATTTTAACCGTAATGCCGATCTCTCTTTTCATATTGAGGAGATTGATGCAATATCTGCGCTCCCGAAATTGCAGCGCAAAATTACGGAACTCGAATCTACTAAGCGCGCGATGATTAAAGAGGGCCGGATTGTCGGATCGGATATCACTGATCCACTCGAGTCAGCTACATTGTTAAGGGATAAAATCCAACGGGGGCAAGAGAAATTATTCCAGATATCAGTATATATTTGTTTGCTTGCAAGCTCTTTATCCGAACTCGACAAATTGACGCGTTTGCTGGAGAACACACTAGCGGCCAGATTATTTTTTGTTAAGGCGGCCCACTATCAACAGTTGGACGGCTTACAGTCGGTCTTGCCCAGAGGCGAAGATCGTTTAAAGCAAAAGCGTAATCTAGACAGCAGCTCAGCTGCACTCAGCTTCCCGTTTATTTCTTCTGAGTTGGTTACCCAAGACGGCATATTATACGGTGTCAATAAATCAAATAGCTCACTTGTAATGCTCGATCGTTTTGCGCTTAATAATGCCAATTCGATAACGTTTGCACAATCGGGGAGCGGTAAAAGTTATGCTGCTAAAGTCGAAATTCTGCGCCAGCTGATGCTTGGAACCGACTGTATTGTAATAGATCCCGAAAGAGAATATTCCGGATTAGCTCAGTCTGTTGGAGGCACTGTTATAGAACTATCGGTTAAGTCAAAACAACATATAAATCCCTTTGACGTCGGGGCTTTGTCTAAAGAGGGCAATTTAAACGAGCATGTCCAAGATCTTACGGAGTTAATATCGTTGATGGCCGAAGGGCTGAATGCGCAAGAAAAGTCGATGATTGATCGTGCGATACTTGAAGTCTACGCTCACTCTAATCCTCAAACAATCACTTTACAGACATTTTACAATTACTTAAAAAAGCATAGGTTGATTGAACTATGCAAACGTTTGGATAAATATGTCAGCGGATCCTTGGCTAATGTTTTTAACAATTGTACCAACATCGATCTAAGCAATCGACTGGTCGTGTTTGACATTAAAGATCTCCCAGATAACCTCAGGCAAATTATGATTATGATGATATCAAGTTTTGTTTGGAATAGGGTTAAGCAAGAACCCAAAAAACGTCTGTTAGTGATTGATGAAGGTTGGCTTTTACTGGAGCATGAACAAAGCGCACGTTTTGTAGCTGGATTGGTCCGCCGGTCACGTAAGTACTATCTTGGAGTTGCCATTATATCTCAGCAGGCTAATGATTTTTTGAATAACGAATTCGGTAAAGCCATAGCGAGTCAAAGCGCACTGCGCATATTGATGCGCCAAGATACAACCACCATAACTAATGTTGTCGCTGAGTTTAGACTTAGTGAATATGAACAGAATTTTCTGTTAACTTGCGATCGTGGCGACGCCTTAATCATTGCCGATCTGAATCATGTTGCTCTTAGCATTGTTGCTTCTGCTAACGAGCATCCGTTAATTACGACTGACCCGAAAGAACTTTTTGCTCAATGAAAAAGATGCTATTTGCGGCCGCAGCAATTGTGATTTTCTTAATGGGTTTGCCGGTTATTGCCTTAATCAGCGCCACCAATATTAGCGCACTGGCTTCGGCTGCAGTAAGTCTATTTACATCTCCAAAAGTTACAAGTGACGCATATGATTATGGAGAGTGTACTTACTGGGTAGCTCTAAGGCGACTGCAAATTAAAGAGCCTATTCCTAATACATGGGGAAACGCAATAACCTGGGCATCGCGCGCCACCGCCGATAATTATTTAGTTAATCATACCCCAAGTTTTGGAGCGATCATGCAGGATTCTAATGCCCCCGGAGGATTAGGGCACGTAGCATTTGTGCAGAGTGTCAATCCAATAACCGGCGCCTGGACCATATCGGAAATGAACCGTGTTGGCTGGGACGAAGTCGATACGCGAACATTGCCGGCAACGGCTGCTAATAAATATAATTTTATCCATCAGCCAATCGGCGTGCAGTTTTAATTAGGCAGTACACAAACCGTCTCATCTGATCGGTTAGGTCTTGCACGGAGGCAGTGGCTGTCTTAAAAAGTAATGGCAGCTGGGAAAAGTTTATCCAAGGAATATAATTACTTCGGTGAGCACTAAATTTAAACCCGACTCGTATAATTAAATTCTTTAAATTTTTGTTATCTGTACATATACTAAAACAAATGGTGGGACTAAAAACAAAACCAACTAAATCGATCAGTGACTGGCGTAGAACTAAGATACTCGCCACGATTGGGCCGGCAACGGATAGCCAAGAGCTGATTTACAACTTGCTGGCTGCCGGCGTTAACGGCATTAGGCTAAACTTTTCGCACGGTACATATGAAGAGCGCGAACGGCAGATTAAGTGGGCGCGCGACGCAGCTCTAAACTTGGGTCGCGAGTTGGCTATAGTCCAAGATTTGCAAGGTCCGAAGATTCGGCTCGGTGATTTTGAAGGTGTAGTTGATGTCAAAAAAGGCCAGACCTTGTTATTAGAACATAACGCTGACTTTGCTCAAACAGGCCACCTCCCGATCCAATATGATCTAAGTATCAAAGTTAAGCGCGGAGAACGTATATTACTGTTTGACGGCCGAATCCATACGATAGTAACCGCGATTAAAGACGGTATTATTTACGCCGAGGCCTTAAATGATGGAATGCTAATAAAGCGCAAAGGCATTAACGTTCCAGATACGGATTTTGGCGGTGATGTTATAACAGCCAAAGATCGCTCGGACCTAGTCTGGGGGTCAAACCAGGATTTCGATTACGTAGCGCTCAGTTTTGTCCAGTCAGCCGAAGATATTCAAAAGTTACGTCAACTGATGTCGAGCATGAATTACCAGGCTAAAATTATTGCCAAAATTGAAACTAGATCTGCTATAGAAAATATAGAAGAAATTGTCAAGGAAGCCGACGTAGTTATGGTCGCTCGCGGTGATTTAGCAGTTGAAACCCCAGCTGAAAGTATACCGATAGTGCAACGAAAAATCATCGGTTTGGGTTTGCGTTACGGTACTCCTTCTATAGTTGCTACCCAAATGCTTATTAGTATGACGGCTGAGCTAGAACCTTCCCGGGCTGAAGTATCAGACGTGGCTACGGCAGTGCTTGTCGGAGCTGATTGTCTGATGCTAAGCGATGAGACGGCCAGCGGCAATTATCCGGTAGAAGCTGTCAAGATGATGCAGCGTATTATCCGCTATACGGAAGTACATTCACCTTTGTCGGTTAGTTTCAATAACGAAGCTGATCACTCGGTTGGTGCTGCTATAGCCGATGCGATTATTAAACTTGCTTCAACCATTAAAGCAAGAGCCATTGTCGCTGAAACCAAGTCGGGGGCCACAGCTTTTAATATTGCGGCAAGGCGAGCTAAAACTCCGCTTATCGCTGTGACTGATCTGAAACGAACGGCCCATCAACTGGCACTTGTTTTCGGTGTTGAATCCTATATCAGGCCGGCTGACAAAACAGCAGCTACTAAACTTACGGATTTTTTGCACAACCATAAAGTTTTTGACAGGGGAGATATTATTGTCACCGTGTCAGGAAAATACCCTGGTGTTGTGGGTACTACCGACACCATTAAGGTAAGGATTATTGACTGATGTTTGCCAAGAAGACGATTAATGATATTGCTGTATCGGGCAAGTCGGTTCTGGTAAGAGTAGATTACAACGTACCGCTAAGTGAAGGCAAGGTTAT
>JAJZOE010000014.1 GCA_021829145.1 bacterium
TATCCATTGTTTGTTATTGTAGCTACCGACATCTTATTGAGAATTGTCTTTTATAGCGGCGGAAAAAATTTGTTAATTAGTACTTTATGGGGATTAGTTATCGGAGGTGGAGTTTTTTGGGTGCTTCATATATTTTCAAAAGGCAACTGGATTGGGGGAGGTGACGTCAAGCTCGGATCTGTTCTTGGTTTGCTTCTGGGTGGACCACTTGATGCAATGTTGCTTATCTTCCTAGCTTCTTTAGGGGGATCAATCGTCTCAATACCTTTGCTGGCGACTCAAAGAATTAAAAAAAATGCACATTTGCCTTTTGGACCATTCCTTGTGTTTTCTGCAATAGTTTTGCAATTATTTGGAGCGTCTCTTATTAAGTGGCTTCAATTGCGAGGGGTTCTCCCGGTCTATTAATATATTTGGCAAATCAAGCCTAATGCTTATGGTAAAATTAGTATTATGATAAGTGGCAGCAATCAGGGGGGATTTACGATTGTTGAAACAATGATCGTTCTGGCTGTTACGGGTTTGCTCGTAGTCAGCGCTTTACAGTTAATTTCTGGGAAACAGTCCGAAACCGAGTTTCAGGTAGCAATTAACTCTTTACAACAACAGCTTCAAAAAGTAACCAATGAAACAGCTAATAACTACTATAACGATATAAACAACTTTAGTTGCGAAAATATCAATACCAGCTATCCCTATATACAATCAGGCTTAATTGGCTCCGGCTCCGGTCAAGGAACAAATATTTCGTGTATTCTGCTCGGAAAAGCTATTAGATTTGGATGGGCATCACCCAATAATTCGAGCTCGAGCAATAGTTATAGTATATATACGCTTGCAGGATTCAGATTAGGCCAGAATGCTTTGCCGGTTACCACTATTCAGCAAGCTTCTCCTGTAGCCATAGCCCCTGGGAATACGTATAACACTTTAGCGCCAGATGATAGCACAACGGTCAATTTAGCTAACGGACTGTCTTTTTATGGTCAGGTATCTTTGAATGGTGTTAGCGATTTTGTGGATGGTACAAAACAGCCGGTAATAATTGGATTTATCAGTACACTAGGCAATATTACTAATGGTGCTCTAGAGAGTGGATCATTACAATACCAGCTCTATCAATACGGCAACGCTACTGGTGCATGGACATCGGCCAATAAGTCAACCGATTATGTTGATTTAATTGATGGAATAACCCCTAATTTAATAAGCAATATCGGACTTTGTTTTAATAGCGGAACCACCAACCAATCTGGCCTTATAAGCATAGGAAGCAATACTAATAATGGGAGTGGGCTATCCGTAAGCGTGGATATATATAGTCAGAAGGATTGCTCATGAGATTTTTAAGCCCAAAGTCTATCCAAGCAGGAGATACTATTGTTGAAGTATTGATCGCTACTGCAGTTGCTGGCTTGGTTCTGGCTAGCTCTTATGCAGTTGCCAATAGAAACAGTATAACAATACAAGATATCCAAGAGCACAATCAGGCGTTGCAATATGATCAGTCACAAATTGAATTATTGCGTGCCTACATAGCGCAAGGCGGTCAGATTAGTAATGTTATAAATAGTTGCTTGTCAGAAACAGGCGGGTCTATTAGAATTTATACTTCTGGTTCGCCTTCTTGCCCCGGGGCGAATGACCCTGCCAAGTATGACATTTACTTTAATAAGTCAACCACAACCGGTTATTACTATGTTAATGCTACATGGAACAGTTTAATTAATGGTAGCAAGGATAATGTAACACTTTACTACGGAACATGAATGAAGAATAAATACGAAGAAAGCAGTGGTTTTACAATTGTCGAAGTTATGATAGCGACAGTGATATTCTCGTCAATACTGATGCTTATTGCTTACGGGGTTACGTCTTTTACGGGACGCTATTATGAGGGAATTAATAGCTCCACGGCGCAAAGCACGGCCAACAATATTCTTTCCACGGTAACACAGGCAATACAGTTCAGTACTACAGGTGTAATTAATGGTGCTCCAAATAGCCCTAACACGGTTTTGTATTGCATTGGATCTGATGAGTTTTCTGGTACATTGTATACTAAATCGGTTAGTGGATCAGATATACTTATAGAGACGCCCATAGATAATACGATTCCCGGTTCAGCATGTTCGGTTCAGTCTTCACCTTCCCAAACATCCCTAATTGGACCAAATATGAGACTTCAAAAATTGAGCATACAGTATCTAAATAATAATTTATACTCTATAGATGTAGAAGTAATATACGGGGACAGTTCATTGCTTTGTGTTTCAAACTCGGGTTATGGTTCCACGTGTCCAATAGCGGCAAGCACCAGCCAGCTAGTTAATCCTAATGTAAATCTAGTTTGCAATAACGGTCCCGGCTCGCAATATTGCTACGTTGCAAATCTTTCATCTACTGTTCAAATGAGAGGGCAGACAATACTATGAAATATAACATTATCAAACACAATCCATGCAACATAAATTCTATTAATAAAGGTTTCGTTTCGATAATTACTACTCTTATACTTAGCATTGTTATTACACTTATAGTTATCGGCTTTGCCCAGGTAACACGAAATGAACAAACCCAGACCCTTAACAACGAGTTGAATGCGCAGGCTTATTATGCAGCAGAAACAGCTATTAATGATGCATATAACCTAATCATTACACCGGCTAGTCAGATGTATTCTAATACCGGTAACTGTACGAGCTATTTCGGTAGTGCAGGATCTCTACTGTATGGTCATCAGTATTTGAATGGAGCTAAGACCGTTCAGTTTACTTGTTTGTTGGTGAATTTAAGCCCAACCAGTATTGCCTATAACAATATTAATGCGGGTAGCTCGGTGGCTTTTCCCCTGAATGCACAGTCGTCTGTAGGCAGTATTACCATAACATGGGAACCATCCAGTACAATAACCAGCGCAAATTTCTGTAGCCAGCCGGTTGGTATTTTCGTTCCTCAAACCGGTAGTGGCATTGGTTCTGCTTACTGGAATAATGATTGCAAATATTCTCTTGTTCAGCTTGATATTGTGCCTACTAATACAGTTAATAATGCTAGTCTAGTTAGCAACGAAAGAACATACTACCTTCAGCCAGAATCGGCTAGCAGTAACAGTGTCATAGATTATAGTTCTAATCCGGATATTGAAACGGGTATAGTAGGGGCGTACTGCACGGCTAGTTTGTGTAGTGCTACTATAAATGGCCTAAATAGCCTAAATAGCGCTAGTTATTACGTTCGACTAAGTTTGTTGTATGAGTCTTCCCAGGGAATTTTCACATGCGTTAATGTGTATGGTGGAAGTGGTAATTCGCCTTCATGCAACAATGCTACGACCCAACTAAGTGGCGCTCAGGCTTTGATAGATGCTACGGGAAGAGACCAAAATGAACTGAAAAGAATACAAGTCAGAGTGCCATTAACATCAAGTACGCTTGCTCCAATTAATGCTCTTGAGTCAACCAATAACATTTGTAAGCAACTCACTACAGGGCCTAACACTCAGCCAAATAACGTGTCTCACTATTCTAGCGCATGCCCTCTATAATATCCACAAAAGCTATCATTTAGTTTATCCGTGTTGTTTATTGTGATATTTTTCGTGAACCGCTTTTAAGTGCGGATCGGTCACATGAGTATAGATTTGCGTAGTGGATATATTGCTGTGCCCAAGAAGTGCCTGGACGGATCTTAAGTCAGCCCCATTCATTAAAAGATCTGTAGCAAAGCTATGCCTTAGCGAATGAGGACTTACGTGTTTTATGATTCCGGCTAATTTCGCGTATTTGGATACTAAACGCTGAATGCTTCGTGGTGTTAATCTACTGAAATCGCCCGTAGTGTCCGTTTTTTTATTACCATAATATCTTATGAATAGCGGCTTACTGTTATCTTGTCTTTGGTCGAGATACCTTTTTAACCAATAGGCTGCGTCTTGGCTGATAAAAATAGGTCGGTCTTTTTCGCCCTTTCCTCTAACCATAAATTCTCGTCTACTCATATTTACGTGTTCGCGATTAAGACTAACGAGTTCACTAACGCGCAGTCCGCTACTAAATAGCAGCTCCAGAATCGCCCTATCCCTTATGCCGGATAAATTTTTAGTGTCTGGCTGCTCGAATAGTCTACTGAGCTCTTCTGGGTTTAAGAATGAAATTTGTTTTCGCTTGTTTCTGGCTAGTTCGATCTTTTCAGCAGCCATTGTTTTTATGTCTCTTTTGGCACAATACTTTAGAAAACTTCTTAGGGCTATTAGATGGTAATTTATGGTAATAGAATCTAGATTATCGTTGGTATTAGTGCCGATACGGTTTAGCCATAAACGCCACTTTCTTATTAATTCTGGGTCTATGTCTTTAACGTCGAGTTCTTCGCCGCTGTAATCCAATAGTCTTGTAAGGTAATGGTCGTAATTGGATATGGTTTTTTGAGATCTATTTTGTTCGATTTCTAAATATTCCAGAAAATCGGTTTTAGCCTTTTTAAATAGCATACTTATATTTTACGACTTTGCTCGCTTAAGGACTATATGATAGGCGTACTATATCTGTTACAATATCATAAACTAAATAAGGATATACAACATTGGAAAGAACATTGATTCTATTGAAGCCTGATGCCTTGCAGAGGGCTATAGTTGGAGACATTATTTCCCGGTTCGAAAGGGTAGGACTTAAAATTGTAGCTGCCAAGGTAGTTAAGCCGACCGAAGAGCATTATTATCACCACTATGAGACTATTGGCAAGATGATTTCCAGGCGTGGCCAAAGTGTGTTTGACGTAACACTGGCGTTTATGCAAGAAGGTCCGGTTATGGCCATGGTACTAGAAGGGATAGAAGCAGTATCGGTGGTTAGAAAAATTGTCGGTACGACCGAGCCGAAGGAGGCTCAGCCCGGCACGATAAGGGGTGATTTTTCGCACCTTAGCATCGCATATGCTAACAGTAAGGGTATGTCGATTCCCAATCTAATACATGCGTCAGGTGACAAAGATGAGGCGGAAATGGAAGTCAAGCACTGGTTTAAGGAAGAAGAGATTTTTGCATACTCAACCGTTCATGATAAATTTACTCAAGGCGGAAAGTAGCGCAAAATAGTCCTAAGGTTATGCTTATGCATAACTTGCCCTCATAGTTCAATGGATAAAACAGCTCCGTCCTAAGGAGAAGCTGGAGGTTCGAATCCTTCTGGGGGCACCAAGCATAAGCATAAAGGGCGTACAATATATCTAGTATGTCAGAATCAGAAGTTATTGCCCCGAAAAAGTACTTTGCCGACCAGTTCGATGATGAAGATGTAATCTTTCTTTTTCGTAAACACCCAGTAGTTATGCGTAAAGGACTTATCTTCGGACTATTAGGGCCTGTGGTCGGGGTTCTACCGGCCGCCATAAACACGAATCTCGGCATGAACGGTTTTTTTGAAGGGCTAGGGCTAGGGATATTGCTTGGTCTGATCGTGTTCTTTCCTTCGTGGATAGGCTGGCATTTCAGTGTCTTTATAGTAACCAACCAGCGGTTTATACAAATCAAGCAAAAGGGCATGTTTAGTCGTAGCGTATCTGATCTTGGCCTGCACCAAATTCAATCCGTCAGTTATGAGGTGTCCGGCATTCAGGAAACTTTGTTAGGTTTTGGTACAATAACTATGCGGACATATGTAGGCGATATAGAGATACACGATGTTCATCATCCGGCGAAGATCCAAAAAAGAATAATAGGTATATTAAGAGATCTTGGTATATCGACGGCTAACTTCCCGGGCGTATCGTCAAAGTCTGAAGAATATGAAGAGTAAATCTAAGAATAAGTCTAAAAAACAAAGACTTAGGCTAAGCCCTAGGTCTATTAAGCTACCCAAAGTTTTAAAGAAGAGAAAAGCACCGGAGGAGCGTCTTAAAGAGGCTTTCGCGAATGTTCCTAAAATTACTGATGAAACCGTAGCTGAACATCGGGAAGAGGTGCTATCCAGTGCAAGAAAATATATCTATCCATTACAGCATTCCAGAAAGAGGATAGTATACATATCCACTTCCATTGTTGTGCTGGCGCTGTTCTTATTTATGGGGTATGTTTTGGCTGCGTTATACCGCTTTCAGAGCACATCAAGCTTCATCTACGGCGTTACACAAGTCCTGCCCCTACCGGTTGCCAAGGTCGGGAGCGATTGGGTTTCGTATGAGAGTTACCTGTTCGAATTAAGACGTTACATGCACTACTACGAAACTCAGCAACAAGTTAATTTTTCGACCCAAAGCGGTCAAAAACAACTACTGGCATACAAGCAAAAAGCCATGGATTCAGTTATAACGGATGCCTACACTAAACAACTTGCCAGTAAATATAATGTCAGCGTATCCGATGCTCAGGTTAATAACGAAGTCGCTTTGGTTCAGAGCCAGAATCGATTAGGTAGCAGTCAGCAGGAGCTTAACGCCGTGCTTAATGATTTTTGGGGCTGGAACGAAGCGGATTTTAAGCGTGAACTAAAGAGTCAATTACTTCAACAAGCCGTAGTTGAAAAACTCGACACGACGGCATATTCCAAAGCCCAGACTACGCTTAGCCAGCTGCAGCATGGAGCAGATTTTGCGACTCTGGCCGCACAGGTATCCGACGATGCATCAACCAAAACCAATGGCGGACAATTCCCCGGCTTATTAACCAGAAACGATCCCAATGTTGCTCCTCAAATTACTCAGGCTTTATTTGCATTAAAGCCGGGTCAGATATCCCCGATCATAGATACGGGATATACGCTTGAAATCGTTAAGTTGTTACAGGTGCAGGGAAATAAGGTTCAAGCCGCGCATATTTCTTTCAATCTAGAACCGATATCCACATACATAGCTCCACTGGAGAAACAAAACAAGCCGGAATATTTTATAAATATTCACTAGTCATAAATACATACCCAGGCTGACTAATTAAGTTCCGACAGTGACGATGATTTGGCTATCATGATGTCGTCAACGTAAGGACAACGCGCGACAAGATCTTCAATACCGGTTTGAAATAAACTACCCATGTCATTAACTACGTATATGTAATCGCTTCCAATTTTTTTGTAAAATCTAGCCTCGACGTTTTTTAGGTCAAACATACTTTCAGCTAGTCTTGTTGCGGCTTTTTTTCTAGTTTCGTCGGTCCTGCGCAGGATACTGGGCAGCTCCCATTTAGAACCGTGGGGAAGCATGGCGACTATGACTTTATCATTATTCTTAACTAGAAGTTTTATGCGTTCATTAGTCAGCCTGTATTTATCTCTATGACGAGCGATAGCCAGTTCAAATATTAACGTGCCATAAGGAACAACACCAGCTAAAAGACTGAACAAAAAAGTTATTCTATGCCATTCTAGACTTGGATATAAGAAGAAAACAGATGTAAAGTACAGTAAAAATAATGAACCATGAATTTGTCCAGCTATTGGAATTGAGAAATTTTGTCCTGGCAAGTGCGCATAGTTTATGAGTATTCCGGCTATAAGGATCGTCCAGCCTATAGCCTCACCAATAGCCGTAAGTTTAAATATTTTCCACGATTCTTCTGGCGTAAAGCCTCTCATCGACTCGTACTTTTTAAAACAGGCAATGCTTTTATCTATGTACTTATTCATGCTTACTGACTTTATTCTATGTTTTTTTATTTAGATTTTATATGGCAACTAAATAAAAATTTTTGTTATGAGTATTTGTAAACTATGGTTACCCAATTATTTTTGACGTAATATGTATAAAGTTATAGATTATACAAATAATGAATATGCGTAAGGTCTTGTTCT
>JAJZOE010000040.1 GCA_021829145.1 bacterium
AGGGTATAACTTATCTACCAATAAGATTAATTCCAGGAAAAATTTTATCTATTTGTAGAAGAATGGGCTTTCAACCTTTTATAGATTTTTTCAAACTTACACGAGCAGATATCATTATTTATACTAATTACGTTTCACTCCCAACTATATTTAAGCATCGCAAAGTCGTGGTTATTGTATACGACTTGAGCTTTTATGACTCTCCGGAATACATACAGTCCAAAAACCTAGCTTATCTAACCAGATTTTGTCCTCCTTCTATAAAGAAGGCAGATATTATCATTACCATTTCAGAGTTTACTAAATCAAGAATTCAGCAGCATTTCCCTGATTTAAAAGCACCGATTCTAATTACGCCCATTCCTCCAATAGGGTTAATAAGATCACCTGTTAAAGAAAATAAACGACTTGATGGTTTAGGGATAATTCCAGGAAAATACATTCTATTTCTAGGTACAATTGAACCTAGAAAAAACTTACAAAATCTAATGTATGCTTATATTAGTCTGCGTAAAGACTTGCGGGAAACTTTTTCTTTAGTGCTAGCCGGCGGTAGAGGCTGGAAGGATGAACAAATTATTCAAGATATAAAAACTCATCAAGATAATGGGTTTAGCATAATTACTCCTGGTTATATAACTGATGAGGAAAAAGCTTACTTATACCAGAATGCAAACTGCTTTATTTTACCCTCACATTATGAGGGATTTGGAATGCCTCTGTTGGAGGCTATGCAATATAAAGTACCTGTTGCCGTTAGCGATATTGAGGTATTTAGAGAAGTCGCCGGTGATGCTGCTCTCTATTTCATTAAAGATAGCCCAGCAGATATTACTAGAGAGATTAGCACTCTACTGACCAATTCAGAAGTTAGAGCCAAACTTATCTATAAGGGCCTAAAACGATTAAATCAGTTTAATTGGGAAGATAATGCTAAGAAAGTTCTAGGAGCTATAGAACAAATTGATACAAAAGATTAATAACATTTTAATTACCGGGGCTAGTGGTTTTGTTGGCCAACACTTAACCAAAGAGTTGGCCGATCACAGATACACCCTGTTTGGATTAGGTGGCCATGATCTTCCGTCTTCAATTGCTTCTTCTTTTGAGAGATATACCAATCTTGACCTTTTAGACGCCAAATCACTAGAAGTGCTGGACTTTAAGAATATAGATGCAGTCATTCACTTGGCAGGGTTAGCAGCCGTCGGGCCTTCTTATGATCAACCGATGAGATATATTAATACTAATATGGGTATCGAGCTTAACCTTTTCGAAGCCGCCTTAAGGCAAAAAGCTTTCCCTCGTTTCATTATTATAAGTAGCGGTAGCTTATACGACACCAATTCCAAACTACCTCTAACCGAAGAATCTAGGTTGTTGCCAAATTCTCCTTACGCCGTCAGTAAACTGGGGCAGGAGCAGTTAGCTACATATTACGCCACAAGACATTTTGAGTGCATAATTGCCAGGCCATTTAACCATATTGGCCCAGGTCAAGGTCCTGGCTTTATCGTTCCTGATTTATACAGGCAAGTACTTGAGGCTAAAAATACTGGATCTCACAAAATTATGGTCGGCAACCTAGATGCCAGAAGAGACTATACTGATGTTAGGGACATTGTAAGAGCCTATAGGTTACTAATAGAAAACGGTAGGCCTGGAGAAACATATAACATTTGCTCGGGTAAATCTATTAGTGGACACGACATTCTATTTGGGCTAATGGAAGCAACTGGTACCGAACTAACTACTAAGATTGATCCCGCCAAACTTAGGCCCACAGATAGCCCAAATATATATGGATCATTTAGCAAGCTAGCTAACGATACTGGCTGGAAACCACAAATTAGTCTATTGCAAACATTAAGAGATGTTGCGTGTTCTATGTGAGCTTATTAGGAGATTCTAGTTCTAGATCATGCTTAACCATCATGGATACTAGATCCTCAAAGTCGACTTTTCTCTTCCATCCAAGAATCTTTTCTGCTTTTTCTGGATTACCAAGTAGTATATCAACCTCAGCTGGTCTCAGGAACTTGGGGTTTTGTTTTACATATAAATGCCAGTTTTCTATACCAACCTCTTTAAATGCCAGCTCCAGATAGTCTTGGATTGAATGTGTTTCGCCAGTAGCAAGAACATAGTCATCTGGCTTTTCTTGTTGGAGCATTAACCACATTCCTTCTACATAATCTCCGGCATATCCCCAATCTCTTTTAGAGTCCAAGTTACCAAGCTCTATATGATCTTGCAAGCCTAGGTGAATTCGAGCCACCGCGTTACTTATCTTTCTAGTAACAAACTCTATACCTCTTCTTGGGCCTTCATGATTAAACAAAATACCACAACTAGCATGCATGCCGTAACTTTCACGGTAGTTCTTTGTTATCCAATGTCCATAAAGTTTGGCTACTCCATATGGACTGCGAGGATGGAATAATGCATTCTCATCATACCCTTTTCCAGGTCGGTTATAATCAAGACCCCCAAACATCTCTGATGTAGATGCCTGATAAAATCTGACTTTATTGGCATACCCCGTTACTCTTATAGCTTCTAATAGATTAAGGACACCCTTACCCGTAACCTCGGCAGTAAGTATTGGGTTTCTAAATGAGTAGCCGACGTGACTCACAGCGGCTAGATTATATATTTCGTCTGGCTCGGATACTTCTATAGATCTAACTAAAGACGACTGGTCTGTTAAATCCCCCTCTATAAGTTTTATATATGGTTGCTCTTGTTCGACCCTAACAAGCTTTGGATTTTGTTGTCCTCTTATGAGGCCATAAACTTCATAACCCTTGTTGTTTAGTAGCTCGGAAAGATGGTAACCATCCTGACCGGTAATTCCGGTTATAAGTGCCTTTTTTGGCATTATTGTCTCCTCTATATTAATGTGTTTACTTTTATTGGGTTAGATGCAGGACTTCCGTTGTTTGACCTAGGAAAGTTAAAGTCATGAAGATCGTCCAGAGTAATACCCAATATATCAGCCAGCTCATGCCTATATTGATCTAATAATTTAGAATATGAATTTCTTGCCGTTTCTATTGTTAGCTCGTTTCTTTCGGCATATTCAGCGAGTGAACCTGGGTTCTCGATAGACATTTAAAAACTCCTTTTATTAGCCCTTACTTGCATATAATATAGCTTAATATGTCCAAAATAGTAATCGACGCTAGAGAATATACAACCTCAACTGGCAGGTATGTATCAAAGCTTATAGAAAATCTGGAAAAGATAGACCCTGAAAACAACTATACCGTCTTGGTTAGGCCTAAGGACTTCGAGCAATGCAAAATAGATAACCCAAAATTTACTAAGCTAGTAGCACCTTACAAAGAGTTTACTTTTGGTGAACAAATTGGGTTTGCCTGGCAAATATACAGACAAAGAGCAGACTTGGTTCACTTTTGCATGACCCAGCAACCGATTCTATACTTTAAAAGATCGATAACCACCGTACATGACTTAACAACCGCCCGGTTTACTAACCCCGACAAAGATCCTAGGATATTCTTTATCAAACAACAGATTTATAAAGTAGTTATTATGTATGCAGCCAGAAAATCCAAGCAAATAATAACCCCTAGTAACTATGTTAAAGAAGACCTGGTTAATTACACTGGCATTAATCCCTCTAAGGTAAGTGTAACCTATGAATCGGCCGATACTATTAAAGAAAAAGCCTCCCCTATTAAAAGCCTAGTAGGTAAAAAATACATTATGTACATAGGTCGGCCGACTCCCCACAAAAACTTGTGGCGCCTGATAGAGGCGTTCGATTCCCTTAAAGCGATGCACCCCGATCTATACCTAGTTTTAGCTGGACAGTTCGATCGTAATTACAATGCTGTCAAGCGACGTGCTATCAGTAGTGGCATTGTCGACATTGTTTTTACCGACCGGGTCAGCGAAGGTGAACTTAGGTGGTTATATGAAAACTGTCAGGCATACATTTTTCCTTCTCTTAGCGAAGGGTTCGGCTTGCCTGGTCTTGAGGCAATGGCTCACGGTGCTCCAGTTGTTTCTAGCAACGCCACTTCATTACCGGAGATATATGGTGACGCCGCCCACTACTTTGATCCAAATGACCGTATCTCTATTTCCTCAGCTATAGCAGAGGTTTTAACCGATCAGGATTTGAGGCGGCAGCTAATTAAAAACGGTTATAAACAAGTTAAGAAATACTCTTGGGAAACAATGGCTGAGCAGACACTGGATATCTATAAGAAGTTGATTTAGTCCTGGACTTCCAGGATTATGTGACGCTCACGGCCAAAGCCAGCGGATTCACTCTTAAGTCCGTGCTCGGCAGCTAACTGATGAATAACTCTTCTGTCGGCGGCATTCATCGGCTCCAGCTCCATAGGTTCTTTGCTATCCTTGACCTTTTTCACCCAGCCCTCTGCTTTCTCTCGTAGTCGGTCAGCTCGCTGTTTTTTATAATCAGCTATGTCAACATTAACCCTGGTATTAACAAAGTTATTATTCTTTAATGCCGTAGAGGTTAGGTATTGCATTGAACGCATATTCTCACCCCTTTGGCCGATTAAAAAACCATTAAGGTGAGTACTGGGAACGCTCAGTTGAATTACATCATCTTCAGTAGTTGCATAAACGTCCGTATTTAGTCCAAAGAAAGACAGTAGATCCTCTATATATCGCTTGGCGAAAATTATAGCTTCATCCATTGATTCATTCACTTCTTCTTCCTCCTCTTTTTATTGGTCTTGGATTTTGAAGAAGTTCTTGTTTTGGCTTTATTTTTACTATCGGAATCAGCAGCAGCTTCTTTTACTATTTCTGCTTCGGGAATCGTTTTAATGTCTCGAGAAGGAGTATCAGCAATAGCTTCCATCTCTTCCTCGTCTTTTCTAAGAACTAACCACTGCTGGAGAAAGGCAATAAGGCCACCAACTAACCAATAAAGGCTTAGGGCGGCCGGCAAACCTACCGTGACTAAGAAAATCATAACCGGGAACAGGAATCTGGTACTCCGGGTGACAGAAGCGTTGACCTCGGACTGGTCAGCCTTACCGCCGGAACCAGCTTCCTTAAGTATCGCCCGCAGGCTCTTAGCATCTTTCTGGGTTGGCATCAGCTGCTTGGTTTGGTAAAACTGGGCAATAGCTGAGCCGATTACTATAACCATCGCCGGCCAGTAAATTCCTCCGTGTCCGGTTGCACTCTTGGTTAGATTAACAAATCCAAATAAGGTGTTATCGAAACGATGGATGTTATGGGATAAAGTTTGCATCCAGGGCAAGCCGTGAATACCACTGTAAGACAAAGTTAGTAGCGACTTAGGGTTTGACGCCACTTGCCTTAGGGCATCATATAGTCCAATTAAGATAATAAACTGGGGTATTAACACTCCGATCGAGCCTATCGGATTTACCCCCTTCTCTTTATATAGCTCCATCAGCATGGCCGATTCTTTTTGTCTGTCGCCTTTGGATTCTTTTTTAATTCGCTTGATCTCCGGTTGAAGATCACGCATTACTTTGGCCTGACGTAATTGTTTCTTAACCAAAGGCCACATAGCCAGGCGAATAATTAGCGTAAAGATAATAATCGCCAGTCCGAAGTTATGGCCCGGAATCAGGGCATAAATGGCAACCAACAGATTAAACAGGGGTTTTACTATTATTGTTGTCCACATTTGTTGTTTAAATCCTAACTTTTCTTATTATTTACTATACCAGACCGGGCTAACTCATTAGTCTTAATCACTGCTGCCTCTAATAACTGCTCTTCTAGGAGCGTTCGTAACTCATTCATAGGCATTAAGGCTACCTCTATACTGTAAACACTAAAAACAAGATCATAACTGTCACTAATACGACTGTCCAGAGGTCTAATTATTTCATATATACGCCGTCTTATCTTATTTCGGATGACGGCAGACTTGCTTACTTTGCGGCTTACCACCACCGCAGCCCGGAAACTCTTGCGCTTAGGGTTCAAGGCATACCTCAGGGTAACTCTAGGGTCACGGATGGCTTTTCCCTGCCGGTATACCCTGCTTAAACTGTTGTGACCATGAAACCGATGGATTCGGCTGAGCATTATCTAATTAGCCACTTTCTATGGCTTTAACTTATTTATAGTTTACTTGAACAAAAGTTAAGCTGAAAGTTTTGCTCGACCCTTTTGGCGGCGGCGCGCTAATACTTTTTGACCGCTCCTACTGGACATTCTCTTAAGAAAACCGTGTTCCTTTGATCGCTGTCGCTTCTTTGGTTGGAATGTTCGCTTTGGCATAGAATCCTTAAAAATTAGTGAAAATAACAATATTTAACCCACTAATTCTATCAAGTTTTCCACTTAACACCAACTTTATTCCACAGAACTATAGGGGTAAAAAAAGCATGTGTATAAATGTACCTCAGTTTAGTAAAATATATTACGGAGCCGTTAACAAACCTGTACATTGGTGTGGAAAACAGGCGAGTTTGGGTCTAAACTAAGTCTCACTAGGGAAGATAACAGAGAGTTTAAAAAATATTTATATGAACAGTCCTCTGTGGCAGGCAGTTTTGGGGGAGATTGAACTTTCCGTTTCCCGCGGAAATTACATCACCTGGTTTAAGAACACCCAGTTGGTGCAACAAACTGATGAATTAGTGATTATCGGCGTGCCTAACATCTTTATAAAGCAACAACTTGAGAAAAAGTTTAATAGTATCTTTGTTGAAACTCTTAAGAAAAATGGTGTTACTCCAGAAAAAATCGAATACAAAATTGTGGCTACCGAGTCGCGAAAAAGCACTGAGACCGAGCCAATATTAAGTCACGAAAGCAAGACGGTTATTACTCAGCAAAAAGTAATCGCCAATACCATCTCCCAATCCTATAGACAAGGACTTAATGAACGCTATACATTTGATAATTTTATCGTCGGGTCGGGAAATGAGCTGGCTTTTGCCGCTTGCCAGTCAATCGCCGCCAACCCTGGTTTTAGATACAACCCGCTTCTGCTCTACGGCGGAGTTGGTATTGGTAAGACTCATTTAATTCAGGCAGTTGGCAACGCCATATTGCTGAATAACCCTGATGCCAAAGTCTTATATATAACCACCGAACAGTTTGTTCAGGAATTCGTCGAAGCGCTAAGATTTAGAAAAACTAACGATTTCGCCACCCATTACCGGACGGCTGATGTGCTTATCGTAGACGATATTCAGTTTATAGCCGGTAAAGAAAAGATCCAGGAAGAGTTTTTCCATACCTTCAACGCCCTACATCAGGCTAATAAGCAAATAATCCTGAGCTCGGATAGACTACCTAAAGATATACCAACCCTGGAAGAGCGGCTACAAAGCCGTTTCGCCTGGGGTATGAGTATTGATATGCAAAACCCCGATTTCGAAACCAGGTGTGCCATTGTACAGATAAAGGCACAGGTAAACGAGATATATCTGCCTAACGATGTGGTAGAGTTTCTAGCTACAAACATCCAGACCAATGTAAGAGAACTAGAGGGGGCCTTAAATCAGTTGCTAGCTTTTTGTGAAATGAGATCACTGACTCCTAATTTAGATATTGCGGCTAGTGTCTTAGGTAGTAACCGGAGCCGACCTAAACACTTATCGGCCAAACAGATTATTGAGCGTACTGCAAAACACTTCCAGGTGCCCTTAGAAGACATTATGGGCCCCAAAAGAGACAAGGATATTGTCGTACCCCGTCAAATTGCCATGTACATATTAAGAAGCGAGCTTCATTTAAGCTTTCCGAAGATAGCCCGTGAATTAGGACGAAAAGATCACACCACAGCCATTCATTCAGTTGAAAAGATTGAACGTGAATCGCAAATAGACTCATCTTTAAGAACAGCTATTGCCGAGATTAAGGAGCGTTTATATGCATAGTAAAAACTGTGCTTTTGGCTGTGTATTTACTTACACAAGCTGTGTAAAAATTCTTACTCATAGACCTATTTGGTTGTGCTTTTTACAGAAGGCTGTGCTATTAAAGAACTTTTTAACACAATTTTTAAGCTTTTTATCCGCAGCCGTAATTACCGTTTTTACTTCTTTAAAGGGTGGTTTATACACATTAAACACAGGACCTATAACAAAAACTAAGTTTAATATTAATTTTTATTATTTTTGTTAAAGCGGAAGGATAAACTACATGAAACTCCAAGTTACCCAGGAACACTTAAATCAAGCTTTATCTTCTGTTGGTAGAGTAGCTAATAGCCGTAACACTCTCCCTATCCTATCCAATGTACTAATAAAAACCACTAATAATAGGTTGAGTTTGGTTGCTACTAACTTGGATATAGCTATCGTTCACTACATTGGTGCGAAAATAAACGAAGAAGGAGCTATAACCGTACCAGCCAGACTGATGCAAGAGTTTGTTTCTAGTCTACCAAGCGGTGTTATTAACCTTGAATTAACAGACACTAAACTTAAAGTAACCACAGACCAGTATAAATCAGTTGTGAATGGAATTATTGCCGATGATTTCCCTGTTATGCCGATGATAGAAGATGGTGTTAACTGGAGTATACCAACCCAGATATTTAAAAAAGGATTACAACAAGTAGTTTTTGCCGCCAGTAGCGACGAAACCAGACAGGTATTAACCGGTGTGTATATGCATAGCAAGAAAGGAAAGTTATATATTGCTGCTACTGACAGTTACCGCTTAGCTGAAAAAGAACTAGGCATAAATAAGGAAGAGGTCTCTATTTTAGTACCAGCTACCGCCATGCAGGATCTGTTAAGAATCATGGGTGATTATGATGGTGATGTATCAGTTACACATGACGATCAGCAAGTGTTGTTTAGAGTAGGAGATGTTGAATTAACTGCCCGGTTAGTCGAAGGAAATTATCCAGACTACCAAAAACTTATACCAAGCGACTTTACTTCATCTATAACCCTAAAGAGAGCCGATTTTGTTAACGTCACTAAAGTATCCAGCTTGTTTGCTAGAGAAAGTGCCGGCAGTGTGACTATTGAGTTAGATGATAATGATTCTACGCTAAGTATTAGATCAATAGCATCACAATTAGGAGAAAATACCGCTAAGGCCGAGGGGAAAGTTAAAGGTAGCGGCAGTATTACTCTTAACTCTAGGTATTTACTTGATGCACTTGGAGTATTAGCCGGAGATGAAGTAATGTTCGGTTTCAATGGCAAACTAGAACCAACTATTATTAAAGATCCCAAAGAAGAGGGATATAAGCATATTATTATGCCCCTAAAGAGCTAAACGGCTAAAATAGAGTGATGATTGCCGATATACGGCTCCAGCAGTACCGCTCATACCTAGACAAAACCTTCAGTCTTTCACCGGGGTTAAATATTGTTGTTGGACCAAACGCCAGTGGAAAGACTAACCTATTGGAAGCAATAATGGTTATTAGTAGCGGCAAATCATACCGTGCTCCAGACAGTGATCTTATAATGCACAACAAGGACTGGGCTAGGATTGATGCTACAACCGAATCAGGTACAAGAGTATTAAAACTAAGCAAGCAAAGGCAAGAAAAAGAATTTTTAATAAACGATAAAGCTTATAAAAGGCTAAACACCAACCAACAGATACCAATAGTACTGTTTGAACCAAACCATCTTTTAATGCTGTCCGGATCACCTGAGCTCAGGAGAGGATACTTAGACGGGATACTAGACTTAATTAAACCGGGTTATAAGAAAACAAGGAACGCCTACATAAAGACTCTCAGACAACGTAATGCTCTCTTAAAAAGTGGTAGTTCATCTACAGCAGAGTTGTTTCCCTGGAACGTACGTCTGAGCCATTTAGGTGGGGTTATAGCAGCTTCAAGGCATGAACTAGTAAACGAGTTAAACTCTAACATTAATCAGGCTTATACTAATATTTCCAAAGGAAAAGAAAGTATAACTCTTAACTATAAGGCAACTGTAAGTCTGAATAATTATGAAAGTCAGTTACTTAATATATTAGATCAGACTATGGACTTAGATTTACTTCGGGGTTTTACTGCTAACGGTCCGCACCGGGAAGACGTTGAAATCTTAATTGATGATAAACCTCCGTCTTCGGTTGCCTCACGTGGCGAAGCCAGAACTATAACAATAGTATTAAAGACAGTGGAATCTGAAATAATAGAAGATATCCTAAATGTTAAGCCAGTTATACTACTTGATGATGTATTTAGTGAGTTGGATAAAAGCAGAACCAAGCAACTGGAAGCGTTTCTAATTAGATACCAGTCTATAATTACCACTACGGACACTCACCTATTTGTAGAATCAAAGCAGAATGTTATTAATACATAAACTAACTAGCCAGTAGCTAGCGGCTGATAAACAATATCCAACCCAGAGGTGTCAATACTAAATGCAGAAAGATATCTTTGTAAAGATGAAGCACAGTATTGCTGACTTATATTTGATGGATAAGAAACATATAATATCGCACTGTTAAAGTTAACATAATTTACTGAGCATAAACCCTGTAATACATTTGGAAAAATAGCACTGAAGGAAGAAAATTGAAAGTTTTGAGCTGTTCTATTTAAACCTATACGGTAAAGTTGGTTACCTGATTGACTGGTATTGATTATCGGAGAATTGCTGACGGTGAAATAAACGAAACTACCTGAATAGTCAGGATATATATTGTCTATATATGATTGTCCGGCAGTTTGAGCTATTTGACCAGAATAGTTATTAGCAATCGAGTATTTCCAGAGGCTACCACCCGAGGAGTAATAGAGGGTATCTCCATTTCCCCAAGCCATATCGCTTATTGTGCCGTTACTCGTAGAGTTATCTACCAAAGACATCGAGCTATTGTAAATATTGATCCCTCCGGTAGAAAGTGATGCTATATACTTTCCATCTGGAGAAACGGCAATATCCTGTGAAAATATATTTGTTTCTAAGTTCTTAGAACCATTTAGCAGGGTTATATTACCTTGCAAGTCGGGATTATTCTTATCAGGACTCAACAATAAAGCTATTGTTCCTGAATTAGAGGACATCCTAATTATTGAATTATTTGATTGGAAGATTTTATGAAAGTTACCAGATCCACTTCCCATATACAATTCTCCACCATTGCTTATATAGATGTACCCTTTATTATCTATGAAATAGTTTACAGATGATTTAGGTGTAAGTTTAAACGGAAGCTTAAGATTAGATATGCTGCCATTTTTGAATAGAAATATACCCATTGAATTTCTAAGAAGACCTAGCCCAGAAGCATTCCAAGTGGCCGAGCTATATTTTATATTACCCAATACACTAACAATATTGTTTTGATTTATTGTTGTTAATAGACCGGAGGAATCGAGGAAGGTTAAGGATGATGATCCGGGGTATAAATAGGATAAACTTGATCCATACACCCCTACCGGAGTAACTGAGAAACTATCCAAGTAAAGCTTATATGTTTTTTTAGATGATTCATTTATCGTTACAGTCTTAACTAGTCGATTAGAATTATTAAAAACACCCAACTGATACTCTCCATATCTTACCGAAATAGACAAGAAATGCTTTGCGGAAGTCATTTGGCTGACTAGAGGCAGTCCGTTTTTAACAGGAGTTATGGACACATAATTAGAGGGGTTGCTACTTTCAACTATAATTGTAGTGGTGGTAAGTAATGTGTAAACCCATAATAGTATAAAAATAAATACAACAATAAATATTAATAGAAATAAAACCTTTCTTATACTCTTAATCCCAAATATCGCTCTACTTATTACCATGATGGCCACCCTGATGGAATTGTGCATGGCGGGTTTGCTTCCTGGGAGATTCCACCAGGTCCTCCAAGGCTCTGCAGGAATTGTGAAAAATTAACGCCAAACGATGAAGAAACTTTATCCCAGCACGATACTGCCATTGAGTCGCCAAGGATGCTCGGGTTTCCCCAGCCAGTCTCTATGCCATTGCCACAGTTTACCATTTGTGCAATTACGGTGTTGGAATCGACAGTCTGTCCTTGTTGAACTTCAGGTGTAATACATTCAGCCACATAAACTTCCATTCCTTTGGCTGGTCCGTCATTTAGTGTATATGCCAAATAAGGTTCACCCTTATACCAGTTAGGAAATATGCCATTAATTGTTGCATCGCCAATTGCATATATTGGTCCTGTGCCTGAGAAGTCTACCCCTTGGTCTATTCTTTCTGGATTTAACTGGCTAATATCTCTAAATGGGTATTGATATCCAGAAGAGGCCCCAGATAAAGTTGTGGATGAGGATGTTGCAGGACCCTGCGATCCTGGATTAGGATTACAAGAGATTGAGGCAATAGAAACACCACTGGATAAGTCGTTTAGGATTTTTTCGGCGGTAGGTAGTCTTACAGCTACAAAACTACTATATTCATCTTTAGGTGCCTCAAATCCCGGATAAGACTGCCCGACATTAGACGGAGAATACGATTGAGCCGTACCTGCCATATTACCTTGAAAAGCCAAGGTTGCCATAACCACGTTAGGTGCTGCTTTGATTTGCGCCATAACGCTAGAGTATGAGCTATTTAATTCTCCTAAAATCATTTCAAGTTGAGTGCTTAGACTATCTATTGGAGATGTGAGCCCAAGTTGTTGGTAAACCGTATTAGCCTTATTTGAAGGAGTCCATTGAGCGATTCCCCAACCCGTTCCGGAAGGAGCGTTTGAATTACCTCCTCCTGCAATTTCAGTAGGTATTAGAGAAGACTCTGCTACCAGGTTTCCTACAATACCCGCAGACTCTGTATCTGTGAATCCATTCTGTACAAAGAAATTGAACGCTTGTTGCTCAGCGTTGTTGCCTGTTAAAATAGCCGAACCCTCATTACAGCAAGCCAAGGTTTGATTAACCTGGGTTCCAGAAGCGTAAGCACTATTACTCGTGACAGAGTTTACAACTAAATTTACAAGAGCATCTACACCTGCCGGAATTGTAGGATGAACATTTAACCCATCTGATTGATCGATGTAATTATTTGTATCCGTTTCATTGCCGGTCATTTGAATGGGGTTGCCATTAGGATCAACCGTCTTAAACCAGCTTATGACTGAATAGTGGTCTACGGAGGCTTGGCTATATATTGCTTGGTTTTGTGCTTGTATCAGTGCCGTATAATCGGGGCGATTAATAACAATAGTATCTACCCAATATATAGGTGCAGAAGAATTTATGACTCTTATTGCATTAATAGCTGCATTTATGCTTTGTACAGTATCGCCTCCATTAGTGCCTAAGGCTATAACTATTGCACTAGCTTGCTTTATACTTGATTGATCTGCAGTAATAGCTTGCATGCCTGTTGTTTGAGTCTGGTCCATCCCTGGAGTAGATAAGCTCCTTCCGTATTGACCATCGACTATCGCAGTAATTTGTAGTTTTTGAAAAGCAGAAACATAACTACTAGCAGCTCTTTCTGTAATTGAGTCTCCAAGTATATAAACACTTTGACCTGAAGATAATGTACCTTGGGTTGCAGAGTTGGTTGAGTTAATGGCTGACCCACATAAACCACTTAGTGAGTTATTCCCTGTGTAATATTCACTATCTCCATATAGTCTTTGTAATTGAGCACCAGTTAGAGCATATACATTATGGCTTAATCCTAGAAGGAAAATTGATAATACCAGTATAAAAATAGGTCTTCTCATTAGTTCGCCTGGGCTAGTGACAAATAGTTTGCCATTACCTGAGTGTCTAAAATGTACTGCTGATAACGAGCTAAGTCATTATTTATCTGACCATGTTTAAAAAGATAATTAGTGCAATTTAGCCTGTATTGGGGTGATTTAGGATTTGTTGATTTAAAACCCATGTCTTCGCAATATATGTTTGCAACAGTATTGTTTGTCGGAGAGTATTGTTGGTTCATAGCTTGGGTTTGCGAGGAACCGCCTGATGATAAATTGCCCGATAACTGACCTAGGCCATAATACTCACCATTAACCTGTTGACCACAATGGGTGTCAGGTGTTGCATGCGGAAAATTTTTGTTAGTGTTAGCAGTACTAGAATTGGTTGTATTTGTCATCAGTAAATTAAAGCTAAGATTGAAGCAATGATACAAATCCTGGTAGTTAAAATCAGTGTTAGGTGTTATTGGTTTGCCGTTTATATCAGGATTGCCTAAAGCCTTGATCCTTTGAATAGTGTAGGTACTTCCGTTTTGCTTATATTTTACGTTGGTGAATAGATAGTCTTCATTTTGTATTGGATCATAAGCTCCGGCCTGAGAGTTAGTCATCCCGTATTCTTGTGTTTGGTATGCTTGCCACGGCTGGCTATTAGTACTCGCAGATGTAGCTGATATTTTACCAACGAATAAGCTAGAGAACACAGACCCAATTATCTTAGGGAAAGACAGTATAAAACTGCTTATACGACTGAATGTGCCTTCTAAACTTAAAGGTAAAGCCAGCGAAAGCCGAGAAAATAGAGAGTATGGATCATTAAAAGAGAACAACCTATAGGATAAAGGTTTGTTATTAAGATCGGCAACATAGTTAGAGTTAGCCTTGGTAGATAAAGAACTAGCTTCACTAGAGCTAATAGGCAATGCTCCCAAATGCCTAGAATAATCGTTATAGGATATATTAAGTCCAGCATCCATATTATTCAATTTATCAGGAGCGGTGGCTCCGATAATACCTACAGGGGTGAAGGCCTTAAGAACGTCAGGAAGTATATTGTGTTGTATTACGGATTGAGCCTTATAAATTGTTGCACCAATAGCCGCCTGCTCTGCGGCACCACCCGCACAATCTACGATAGTACTACATTGACCAATCTCGCTACCTAATTGAAATGCACCTATTCCACCTTGAACAATGAAGCCCAACCAGCTGGTAAGGCCGCCGCAAACCCATCCAAATAAATTCATACCCGGAATATTGTTTATTTCATTAAGCAATGAAGTGGCTGAATTTGGAGTAGGTGTTACCATAGGGTTAATATCCGGTGTGTAACCTTTATAATGATCGGTTGTACTAGTTATTGGAAGGTTGTTAGCACGAAACCAAGCAGCTGATCTGCTGAATGGCAGAGCGGATACAGGTAATGTGCCATATTTGGTGCGCTTAGCAGCGGAGTTTCCCATAAAGCCTTTCATAATCGTTGCTACCTGCGTGCTAGTAATATGTCCAGTTTTTAATTGATCAGCAAGTGTAGGCAGTAGATTCCCGTATCTCATAAGCATTGAAGCAATTTCTGGCAATCTTTGTAAAGCGGTTGACTGAATAGTGTCTTTGATTGTACAAGCTGTAGTAGCCAGAGATGAAAGAAGTAATGGATTAATCCCTCCAAATGCTTTTACCCCCGCGTCTATAGCAGATGACGCACTTTCACCATTGGCTAAAGCCTGGTCGGTTGCAGAAATAGCCGATCCCGCTTCCCCCACGCCTCCTTTAGCAAAGTCGGCTTGTTGTTGAGCGGCAATCTTGGGATCGGAAGAAGGACTGTTCTCGGATATTCCATCTGAGGCTAGTGATTGGGTTGCAGATTCACCTTGAATAGCCTCTTGATCAATAGTCTGCTCAGTTTGCTTGGCATCTTCACCCTCCGTTACCCCGGATTCGTTTACATTAGCGTCCTCCGCCATTGTCGGAGCATAGCTATTTATGGTGCCTACCTGTGTTTCTTTTAGTGCGGATACAAAACTATCGCCTAATGAACTAGAGTCAAGTTGTTCTGCTGTTACTGGTGCTCCGGTGCTTGAATCTATTATAATGCCGCCGTTTTTTACCTCAAAGCCATTATCTGCCAAAAGATTTTTAACTACAGGATCATCAAAACTGAATTTATTGATGTCTTCTGTTAAGCCCATGCCGCTTTCCTCTGTGGTATTAGCTGCATCTTCTGCAGCAGCACTATTATTACAAAGGTTAGAGTTAATAGGCAGCGCTTTACAAATTAAGTCAGTTGCAAGTGATTTTGCGGCTTTTCTCTCAAAACGTTGTTCAATCTTCGTCTCTTCTCTAAGCATAACCTTTTCAATGGTAACCAACGCATGTGTTGCTAAAAATGTGAACCCGCTTATAACAAGTAATGCTATACCGCCAATGGCGCCACCACCGATTAATGTTGCTTTTCTTCTCTTTTTGCTTCCACCAAAAAACTTACCTGCCTTTCCTAAGGCATTTAACAGAAGCTTTGCTTCACCTACACCGGCAAGGCCCATGCCGGCTGCAGCCAGGCCTTTTAGTCCCCTTCCTCTTACTTTAGGCTCGTCTTCTTCAGAAGGTGACTCTGAATCGTCTGGTGAATAAAATCCACCACCGTCATTACCACTTTCTGTGCTAAAAGATCGCTCCTGCTTAGCAATATCTTCGTCGGCACCCTTTTTTGCTTCCCTATCGTGAGCTTCTTCTTGTTCTTTATTTATGCCTGTCAGATGGCGAAGATCATCATCAGAGGGCAGGTACCCCTTACTGAATTCCTCATTATTGTCTTTATTTAATTTGGAAGAGTTGGCCACGGATATATAAGTTTTTTCTTAATGCTTCTGGCATTATTATACTCCGTTGGCTACTATGTTTGCGGTTCTTTTACTGGGCCTACCTAGCTCGTCTTCTTATTCGCTTACCTCTGCGATCATAGCTTGATGCAACCTTAGCCAATTCTTCTGTACTCTTTTCGGCTTTTTGCTCCAGTTTACTTATTCGGTTAACTGCTTTTCTGGCTGCTTTTCGTTCTTTTCTAGTACGAGGTATATTTGCATTAGTGATAGAGGAACCGTAATCCATACTAATAGCTCTTGCTTCCTGAGATAATTCGTTGCGCTCATCTATAAGATCATTTATTTTTCTAGCAGTTTTATGCTCTTTTCGCGAAGAAGGCCTTAGTGTATTAGGAACAGTACGAGGTCCGTCGTGAGTTTTTCTCATTAGCCATTCACCCATATGAGTAAAGTCACCCTCGTATGTACCTGCCGGTAAGCTGCGGTCAACCACTTCTTCTTTCAAGTATCCTACCCACCCAATCTTTTCTTTCGGATTACCTGTTTGTCTCGGATTCACTAACCTGTCGCCAACATATTGAGCAACTTCTATGTGTCTTTGTGCCTCCGCTTGTCTAGCCTCTCTGCCCTTTTCAGTAAATACCCTAAATAGGCCTTTTACAGCAGCTACAGACTCTGTTACAGCTCCTGGATACCCTTCGAACCCCGGTTCATGGATAATTGTCTCATTCGGGGGCTCGGGAGAACTAATAACGGGCCCGTTATCTCTTATGTGATTAATTAATTGTTGCAATTGATTTGGATCGTATGGATGGGATTCCATAAAATCAAACTACCATAAAATATGTAAACAGTCAATAGCATGTATCCGTCCATTTATCCTCCTCCCGAACATCTTGCACACTCTCACTAAACTAGAAAGGAGTGAAAGTGAGATACAGACGTATGAGCGAGAAGCAACTATTGGTATATGGGGCCAGGATTAGATTGGCCTGGTTTAGAAAAGCAGAGGAACTTGGGAGTGTTAGTGCTGCCTGTAAGTACTATGGCATACCTAGGCGAACATACTACTACTGGTACAAACGTTATGTTGACGGCCACAAACTGTTAACTAGCCTATATGACTTACCTAGGATCCCTAAGAGTCATAAACAGGACTTAAGCGAAGAGTTAGTTAGCCTCATTGTTCAGCTAAGACTAGGGCTCGGCTATGGAGAGAATGCCTTAACTCATGTTCTAGGCAGAGATTATGGCGTACGCCTATCCCATCATGCGGTTGGTAATGTACTGCGCAGAGCATCTTTAACCGAACCTAAGCCCCGTAAAAGGCGTACACAACGTCAACTTAATGACTATCCTTACAAACCAGGTGAAGTAGGACAGATGGATGTTAAGCATTGGAAACGGGTGGCTTACCAGTACGATTTAATTGACTGCGCCACCAGGATTAAGTACAAACGTTTGTATCCAGGTTACAGTCCAGCTGAAACCATAGACTTTCTAAAACACGCCATCAGGTTCTTTGACCCAGCTTTTAGCTTTAAGACTATTCAAACAGACAATGGCCCAGAGTTTGTTTACGACACCAAGCCACAGATTAAATTAACTACCGTCTCACCAGTTACTAAGTGGCTAGACTCGACTTACGCAAAATCAGTCAGCTCAAACTGGTAGGCAGGATTTCTCCAAAGCTGTTTCTGGTATTCCCGTAAGGGGATATGCTTAACCTCGTACATGGTGGTCTGCATTTGCTTGGCTAGTTCATTGAATTGATGCCAAACAACAAAAGCAATGCAGATATGGTTCCGCTGTTTTCTACCTTTCCTGGCTTGGCACTTGGCTACGCCAGTTAATTGTTTAACCTCTCTATGAAACTGTTCGATCTTCCAACGAAAGCCGCCAACCTGTTTGGCAGCCTCTGTGGTCTCGGTACTTACTTGGTTCGTCACCAAGTATTCCACCCGGTGTTTAGCCGTGAGCTGGAATAGTTTCAACTTCTTATCTTTAGGCAGAAAATCTACGCAAACAAGCTTGCCATGTTCTTTAAGCTCGGGATCTTCCCAGTCCAGATCACCAACATGCTTGTAGATAATCTGCATTTCGCCAGTCGTCTCGTTGGGGTACTCGTAGCTCACTATCCGGCTTTTAGGCATCACGCCAAAGAAGTATTTATTGATGCGAATTACGTATTGCATGATCTGCTTGCAGGTGTAACCTGCGTCAATGAGAACTGTGGTAAATGGTGCACGGCTAGGGTGCAGTTCACCTATGGCTTGCCAGTACCGAATCATCTCTAGGGCATGAGCTGTTTTCTTCTTACCGTCAGTAGCTTTGTCATAAATCCGGTAGTCAAGTATCCAGTATTTGTCTAGTTCAGGATTAATGTAGACCAGCGTGACAACACCAATGCCAGTGGTAATGCTATGCTTTTGTCCGGAGTACTGGGCGGAGGCTACTTCAATCTGTTCGGACGATGCTTTATCCATGACCGTGTCATCCAGAGCCAAATAGCCGTTCTTACTGGGGATGATGAGCTCCAAGGCTTTTTCCCGTACTACCTTGGGCGACAACTTAATGGTAGCGATTGATCTGCCTATGGTGTCATGGGACACTGTCCCGATGACTTCTGAGAAGTAAGTAGCCGTAAAGTTATCTACCCCATTAAGTAACATCTGAGCATAGTCAGACGTCACGATTTTTGCCATATATTCTCCTTGTATTTGTTTTTAGGTCACAAAGATATTTTAGGCTAGATTAGGGTTTTGCGTAAGTCGAATAGAGAGCCATAGTATTGAGCATGGTTGCATACCGGTTCGTTCACCACATCTTAACGGTAGAATTGAACGATCTCATGGTGTAGATAAAGACCGTTACAAACGTCTAACGACAAACAGCCACGACAAAAGTGAATTGCAAGCCTTCCTCATTGATGACTGCCTAGACTACAACTTCTACCGACCGCACAGTATGCTGAACATGATGACACCAATTGAGTACTTACAAAGTCTGCCTGGCTACGAGAACGCTAATATTGATACAAGTTGCTACTTGTTTAGGAGGGCGACCAGCAGCAAATTAACCAAGATCTATCATTTCTACACCAAGAGATGAGTAGTCAACCAAGTAGTATCCGCGATCATCAGTATAAACTGCCTCTGGATGTATAGCTATAATATCCTGAGCCATTACACCGATATAGCATTTCTCTTTTCCAATGTATTTAAAGGTGTACATGGGAACGTTATCATCTGTTGTATAGAGGTACCTAACCTCTTGTTTTAACCTAATATCTGAAGGTGCTGGAGGACCTGGAGGGCCAATAGGAGGTCCTGCAGGCCCCGGAGGACCTGGTGGTGGCATATTTGCAGCGGCAGCTTCTTGATTGGTAGTCAATACTTTTTTATATTGTTGGAATTCTCTATCTGACTCAACGGCTGAAAGAACCTCGCCAAGAGTTCCTGCTCTTCTGGATACTTCAGCCCTTTCCATTACAGGCATATTGGTAGAAGTGTCTATGGCCGGGTTTCCGTCTTTATCCATTACCTGCCTCATACCATACACTGGTACGGAAGTAACTGAAGTCAACGGAAGATTTTGTCCCATGACCGCTCCTACAATTGCGTTGTTTTCTGGACTTAACTGCGACGCTATGTCAAGAAACGAGGATGTATGTGCAAGTGTACGTTTAAGTTGACGTTCTGCATTTGCTATAGCTACCTGATTACCTGATTGTCTTGCTGTTTGAACATCTGCAACTGCTCTTCCGAGCCTACGCTGCATTGCAGGTACCATAATTTGAAGAGAGTTATTTCTAGCACTACCAATTTCGCCTGCACTCTTGGTGTCCATAACCTCATCGGTCATAATCTCGTTAACTGCAGCATCGTTCGTATTACCCGTATAGAGTTGAGACAATTGATCCATAGACGTGGCAACCCCAGCCCCGTATAGATCCACACGCCTAGCTTGCTGCGCCTGCTGCCTGGCACTAATTAACATCCTGGCTGCTCTAGCCCTGTCTCTTCCAGCAACACGGTTGATTGTACGTAACATTTCTGCTGGACCTCCTCTATAACCAGTTCCTGTTCCTGCTAAGTTAGCAGCTGCAAAATCCTCAAACGCCTCAACTCCAACTTCTTTTCTGGCTCTAATAATTGACGAAACATTTTGATCAAGCTCGGCACCAGTTTGCCCGATTCCCTCTAAGTAAGAGCGTATATCTTCTTCGGTTCTGTTACGGTATAAGGCTGCTCTAAGCAGATCATCATTACCTTTAATCATACTCACTGCAGCGCTTTTTTCTGCTTCTGATGAATGCACGCTTGTCATTTCAGATCTAACAGAATCTAGGTTGCCTCTAATTCTGGCAGGATTAAGTCCTGCTTTCCCCGATGCAATTAGGGAAGCGCTTTGGAGCCTTTGATTTAGCCTGTGTCTTAGGCTAGAAGGGTCCGCATTCTTAAAGTGTTTACCTGCTAGAGTGTTATTGAAATTCTTTGCGGCTTGTTTTCTGGCCATACCCATCAGGGGTTTATTTACTCTAGATGTCATCTTGGATACAGCTCCGGATACACTCCCTATCACGCCACCTGACATTCTAAAAGCAAACGGTATTAGGAATAACGGGGCAACAACTGCAATAAGCGCCATACATTGGGCAAGAATTGTTGGTTTAATGGTCTGATCAAAATCACTCATAACCACACCGCTCACGTATGCCATTGCAAATACAGAAGTAACTATTGGGTATACGGTCAAAGTCTTGATTAGTAGTCCCCACCATTTCTTAAAATATTGTTCCGTATTAGGCAGAACATAAAGAGCAAAAGCTACAGGTGAAATTAAAAGAAGAAAAACTAATAGCCCCTGTCGGACTATAACAGTTATAAATATGCCTAGAACTGCTACAAGTGCCATTATTACAACCAATAATAAGATGCCAATACTGCCTGCCGTAAGTACGCCAAAGGCTAAAGCACCAAGACCTAGAGATAAAGCACCTACGCCTAAAAGGCCGGTTCCTCCACCTATATTCATTCCTGGTAAGACGCTCTTACTCCCACCCATAATCGACCCAGCCGCTGCTCTGAAAGGAGCCTCAATAATTGAGCTTATACCAGCACCAAGTATGTTGAAGATATCTTCAAGCCCGGCGACGATGTAAATTGATAAATTAATTAAGATGGCCGCTACAAGGATCCGGGGCAATACTTTTCTAACGGTGTAAGCTTCAATCATGCCACCACCTGCAGCCTCCCCATATACGATTGCCAACATCGCAATCACCAGGATAATATCGCCATATAACCGGAAGTTTGACCAAACATGATACAATGCAGAACTAAAATTCGCTTCAGAGCTACAGGAGGACCCAGGCTTGTTAGAACAGCTCAGGCTGCTTGTAAAACTAATTGGCTTAGTTTGAAGCAGGTCTTGAACATATTTTTCAATACTCTGTTCGGCGCCGGTTACCGCATTTATAACAGGACATATAACCCAAGCTAGAGAGAAACCACTAGACTCACATTGTGACGGTCCACTAGAAGGCGTTTGCGCAGGGGTAGATGTTGACGATGCATTCGCTGGTACGAAACGTTGATTTTTTACTAAAATAATGGAAATTGGCTGTGACATACTTGCATTTAAATTTTTAAGCTTTTCTGACGACTCAACTTGATAATAAGGAGGATTGCCCAATGGTGATGGCGAATAGTTGATGACTACATCATATTTATTTGGCGTAACATTGTGTGCCTGAAACACGCCATCATTTACGGCCGTTAATGATTTATCACCATTTGAACAACTGGATGAATTTTTAGACGCTAATATTAAACAAAGCCCAACATATGTACCATTTTTGGGAGCTTTCGTTGTATTACAGCTTGAATTGCAGGTACTATTTTGGGTATATCCAACATCGAAGGTAACCGTAGGAATAACCTTTGTTTTAGTAGTGGATAGTGTAATACTAGACGTTTTATATACTCCTAGCCACTGACTCACCTTGCCACACAGATTAATGAACGCAATAGCAGAAGAAGATCCTTTAGTGACTTCTAAATTGACATTTGTGTTATTGTTTGCGTTTTGGCAGGCTTGTATGTTTTGGGTGGTGGCAACATTTTTAAAGTATGGGGAGAGAAAACAGTTATTTGATGTATCGTAATTATAACTAGAATAAACTCCGCCATTTATTGAAAACTTATATCCCGTAGAGTTGGATTTATTACTTACACCGTTAATAGGAAAACACAATTGTATTGAATCGGCTGCCCCAATTGTGTTTATTGGGGTTGAGCCGTCTATTATTGTTAGTTGCTGTGTATTATTTGAGGTAGATGAAGCGTGTGCTATTTTAGAAGTCTTTATAACTAAAGACATAAAGACAGCAAAGAAAAGAATAAACAGAAGCCCAATTATTTTTATTTTTCTCATGTTAAATTTCTTATATCTTGTCATTTTAACTAATAAATACTACAAAATTCATTCACTTTTTCCATTTTCATCTAGAATTATAAACAAAAGCATTAAAAAAATCAGTTATTTGGCTAAACCACTGCATTACACGCCTGGACTTAGGTGGTTTGTTAAATCAATCGTTCCGCCAATAGGAGTGTTACTATTTTGTAGATTTACACTAGCATTCCTATTCTCTATCTGATTAACCTCTTGAGGATTTGTGGTAATTAGGGATGTTTCTGTTGGACTGGCAATTACTTGAATATGAACATGGTTTTGCCCGGCGAAGAATAGACCTTGGCCAACTGGAAACTGACTTAATCTTTTTTTCTCTTCGGTGGTTAACTTAAATACATCACTTAGCATGTCTACTGCAGATGGAGATTGCTTTAATAGGAACTGCATGGAAGCGTTGGCAACAATTGCTCTTCCCATGCGGCTACCCATAAAATCTTCGACATCTTGGGTGACCGTTGTTATCCCCAAGTTATACTTCCGGGCTCTCTTAGCCACGCTAAACAAGAAGTTGGCCGAATCCTCGTACTTCATCAGCTGCCAGGCTTCATCTACTATTAGAATCCTTCTCTTCTTATCTGTTTTTGTACGATTCCAGATATAGTTTAAAACTATATACATAGCTACCGGTCTAAGCTCGTCTTCAAGATCTCTTACGTTAAACACGACCATCTGGTTATTTATATCGATGTTAGACTGTTGGCTAAATATCCCGGCAAAGGTTCCGCTGGTATATTTTCTCAAACGTTGGGCTAGTTGTGGCCCAAAACCACCCATATGCAGCAAAGTGTCATAAAGATCATTTATTGTCGGCGGCTTACTGCTATGAGTAAGCGGATCATTGGTAATCCCCGCTCTGGCATAAGTGTCTATAAGCGCCGCGTCAAGATCTGCTTCTTCTGAAGGTGTTAGTGCTGGCATTAAGGTGGCGTTGCCACCAACCAGCTGAGCCTGAGCCCCACCCATCATTAGTCTTAAAAGCCCATGCAGGGTAATAAGGTTAGACCTTAAGGCGTTGTCGGCTTCTTCTTCATCAACCACTCTAGGCAAATCAAACGGGTTAACGCGCGTTGAACTGCTAAGACTTAACCTTACATAAGCTCCGCCTACCGCATCACAGAGCCTTTGGTATTCGTTTTCCGGGTCAATAATAATTATCTCGGTACCGAACATCATCGATCTCAGGGCTTCAAGTTTTACGGTAAATGACTTACCGGCTCCAGACTTAGCGAATACAACCGAGTTACCGTTTTCCAGACTGAAGCGGTCAAAGATGACCAGGCCGGAGTTATGCATATTTATCCCGTAGAGAATGCCATTATCCTGGCTAAGATCGGCAGAGGTAAAAGGAAAACTGGTACTCAGAGCGCCGGTACTCATGTTACGGCGAATTTGCAATTGATCGGAAAGTTGAGGAACGGTAGAGTTTAAACCCTGTTCTTGTTGGGCTGTAGCCGGTTTACTATAGACCAGTTGTTCGCCAAGCATAGACTCTACTTTGTGTGTTACGAAATCTAACTCGTCTTTTGATTCAGCATAAATAGTGAAGTAAAAACCAAAACGGAAGAATCTTTCCTCTCCTACCTGCAGTTTATCTCTAATTTCTTCGGCATCTTGGATGGCGGCTTGTTTGCCCGGGTCTCGGACTTTGCCCTTCTCCATGTCTATCTGAATACCAGCCTCTAACTGGGTGACCTTTTTTCGCAGGTTTTCTAATACAACCTGACTTTCAACTGGATAGATATAGAGGCTAATATCCATAACCTCGTCCAAGTTAACCATGCCGCTCAGCCAGCCGGTATATAGTTGCCTCGGATAGCCGTAGACATAAAAAGTGCGGGCAAACCTGGTTCCTATCTGGAAGAAAGAACTGTTAAACTCGATTGAACTTGGGGCAATAAAATCTCTAAGGGCAGCAACGCCTTTTTGAAAGGCTTCTTGTACTTCTCTTTTTTCCTGCTCTCTTTGGTTTTGGGCAAGGGTAATAGGATCCACCGATTGTTTCTTACCAAAGGCCATACTAACCAAGCTCCCTTTGCAAATGCGGCTGTGCCGCTACGCCTTGTCCTTTGGTTATTACGTCGGCTGTCAGGTCATTTATATCTTGAAGTTGCTGGCGGGTGGCAGTGTCCGGGTTATAGGTATCATAGTAAAGCTCAATCAGTTCCTGGGTGTCTAGAGGAAGGCCTTGAATATTGGCCTGCATAAGGCCTCCTAACACGGCCTGGACCCGGTTCCTTAACTCAGTTTTAGCCGCCTCCAACTTAGCTTCATTAATTACAATATGAGGCTCTTTCTTATTAAAAAGGTCGACTACTCCTGTAAGAAAGTTTTTGCTCTGGGCCATAGTCTTTACTTCGTCTACGACCGGGAAGTATGGGATAACTACATAAAACTTTTTATCCATGATATTGGTTTGCTGACTTAACAGCTCCATGTAGTTGATATAGTCATCCATCAGCATGGCGAGCAGCATGTTATCGTGCTCCGAGCGGATCTTATCTAGTTTTTCTAGATACGGCTGCATGTCTATCCGCTGAGTGCGAATACAGATTTGAATCGGAAAATCTAAAGAATTAAGAAATCCTTGATAGGCGTATTCGACGCTCTCTTGTTCCTGCGGGCTCATTAAATCAAAGTTAATACTCTTAACCATAATTACGCTGCGGAAACTACCGTCGTTCATAATGACGATACCATCTCTTATTTCGGCAATTTGTAGCGTATTTTGAGTACTGTTAGGATTTATTATTTTCGTTGGCTTAGTTGAAGTGTCATGAACTATAGGTCCTTGAGGCGGCTGAGTTATAATCGGACTTGGGATCTGGCCGGGTATTTGTGTTGGTTGTTGGTTATTGAGCGGTGGATTCATTGGTTTGCAATTAATGTAAATTAATAACTACTTCGTCGTCCGGCATTGATTTCTGCGCCTCGTGGTCAAGTGTGGCAACGCTCAAGTAGCTGTTATTGGCAAGATTCAGTATAACAGGGTCGATTGGATTTGGCTTCGGGTTTTGGGCAGTCTGTGGTGCCTGAACTTGAGGAGTGTAAGCTGTTTGTTCCTCTATTTGCCTGTCGGCTGGTCGAGTCTGCTCCGGTGCCGGATAAGCAGGTATTATTAAGTCTGCCTGAACCACGCTATCTTGAGAAGTTGCCTGAGCTGTAGACTGAGGCGAATTACTTTGTGACGAGTGGATGGCCATGTGAGTAATCGGTACTTGCGGCACTTCAAAAGTATTCCTGGCCCTAAGTTCGGCACTTAGGATGCCCTCGTCGGTAATATCCAATATAGGGTTGCTATCCGGATGGCTTACTCTGCCATTAAGTGAATCAATTATTCTTTGACGGTGAGCTTGGGCAGACAGGTTTATACGGTTATCCATCGACTGAGCTAACGGGTTATGCTGTTCATCTAAAATGTCATCCTCCGGAGTAACGTCATAATCGGGTACGGGTTTTGGTATCGAACCGATATCTATTAACCGGTCGTTGCTGGCCGGGCGGATTACTCTGCTATCGTCAGGAACCGAAGGCATGTTTTTAATAGCCCAACCACGACTGTCAATCATAAGTGTTAATGCTTGCAAACGGTTGTTGACCTCTGCTTGTGACAGCCCGTTGGTTAAAGGTCTTTCAGTTTTCTTAGGTACGGTAATAGTAACTAGTTCCTTTACGCCGCTCTGGTTCCATAACCTCTTTCTCGGCTTGAATAAAAACCTTAGCCGGGCCAGGGCCCAAACTTCAGTTGGTTGATCCCTACGGAAAGGAAAGGCAAAAAACCCGCTTAGCAGGCCCGGTGGCAACAAGATAATCAACATAAATAGAGCATGCTTTGATAAAGCAAGAAAACACAGGTACAGGAAGAATATAGTAGACAGGCTATATATAAACTGTCTGAGTGTCAGAGGACCGAGAATATGGTCTTCCGCTTCAATATCCTGAATCACTTTATACGTTGCCATTTTATCTTAGTATAACACCTTAAAAAGCATTAGCTGAATGTCTGTCATATGTAATAAAATCTATAGTTTGCCTGGGTATAGCTATTGAAGAGATATCTACCCGTATGCCCGTATACCTTGAAGGAGTTAGTGTTTCATATTATAGTAGTTCTAAGGTTCAGCAGATGATAAAAAGCAAAAAGCATACCAGGAGAACGCTAACGGTAATTTTTACGGTTCTAGCTTTACTATTTCCATTAACTGCAACCGTCAGCGCTGTTTCTGTTAACCCCGCTTCAGCTCCCTTGTCGCAGTTTGCTTTATCGCAGTGTGGCAGTAAAAGCGAAGCGGTCCCAACCAGTATTAACTTCGGTTGTACTGGGGCTCAGTGTATCAGCAACCCCAATAGCGCATACTGCCAAACCCCTCACAGTGGAATAGTCGACCTAACTTTTGCAATTATTCGTTTTTTGACTGACGGCGTAGGCCTGGTTTTGATAGCTTCCCTGGTTATAGCAGGTATTCAATATACAACCTCAAGAGGCGAACCCCAAGCTATGAGTAGTGCTTCAAAGAGAATCCAGAGCACTCTTACAGCACTATTTGTTTATTTGTTTATTTATGCAATTCTAAATTATGTAGTTCCCAGTAAACTATTCGGACAATAAAGATGATAACCAGACTTTTTCAACAATTTGCCTCATCTTGCACTCCCAGCGGAGGCAGCTTTTTTGGAATACCCAAATGGTATGCCTATCTACCAGGCCGGTCAGATCCAGTTACCGGAGTATGCACGCCTAACTTTACTAGTATTGGTGACTTTTGGCTGATTGTAGCTGCAGTAATCGAAATGCTGCTCAGGCTTGGGGCAATTGTTGCAGTTTTCATGGTTATTTACGGTGGTGTTACTTTCGCAACTAGTCAGGGCAACCCGGAAGATACCAAGAAGGCCAGAAGTACCATAATCTATGCTCTAGTGGGCTTGCTGGTATCTATCACGGCCTCGTTTATTATTACCTTTGTTGCTAAGAGTGTGATGACAAGGAGCGTAACGGCTTAAGCTTATGTTAAACCTATTGCACGTTATCGCCAGCACCTGTACGGGAAGCCAATACAGCCTTCATGTTGATGGTAGGGGTACCTGTTACAACACTGGAATACCGACCGTTCAATCCGGCAGTCATGAACTTCAATTTATTTTGCAATTATTCTTTGCCATACTGGCGGCTATCTCGGTATTGTTTGTAGTCATCGGAGGTATGCGATATACCATTTCCGGGGGCGACCCGGAAGATATGTCTAAGGCCAAGAACACGATTATCTACGCCCTGGTAGGTTTAGTTGTTGCCTTATTTGCTGAAGCAATCGTTAGCTTTGCCTTAGGGTATATACAAGGTCTATAGAAGTGAGGAAGCTAATATACTCAATTATTACCGGCATTATTATTTCCCTGTCGGCCTTTCTGCCGGTATCTGCAGCCAGTAGCAGCAGTGGAGCTATATCCAGTAGTAATTTCATTCCTGTCTGTAGTGGCATAGCTAAACCTACCATACCCTGCCAGGACTCAAACGCCCAGTCAGGGAATACCATTATTAAGATCATTAAAGATGTTATAGATATTATTTCCTTTATCGTCGGCGTTGCTGCCGTATTTATAATTATCGTCAGTGGTATGAAAATGGTGGTAGCTAGCGGAGATTCAAAAGCTCTATCAGAAGCAAAGACCGGCATAGTTGGAGCTATTATAGGAATATTAGTAGTTGTTCTGGCTCAAGGATTCGTAGTATTTGTATTAGATAGGATAAAATAAAATGAAGTTATTAATGAACAGAACCATTCGTATCATTGCAATAATCGTTTTTGGGATCAGTCCTTTCATTATTAGCCAATCGGTATCTGCCCAGTCGGCTGCCTATTCCAGTGCTTGTCAGGGGATAAGTGAGTTAGGTGCTGGTCAAGGCTGTAGCAGTGGTCCTTCCACCTTTGATAATCTAATCAAGACCGCAGTTGATATCTTAAGTTATATAGTGGGAATTGCTGCCGTCATTATGATTATTGTGAGCGGATTAAGGTTCGTGATGGCTGGTGGTGAAAGCCAGGCAGTTTCTGGAGCTAAAAACTCGCTTATCTGGGCTATTGTTGGTATTGCTGTGGTTGCGCTTGCCCAAGTTATCGTCCACATGACCCTAAACACGTCAGTTAATATTGCAAAAAACAGTCCTACTTCATCATCTCAACAGGCTAAGCAACCGACTAAAACTACTAACCAACCGACGCCACACTAGTGTTACTTTATTGATTTTCTTCTTATCAGTGCTATTATATTTCTGATATAAGCCAAGGAAAGGTAAAAAATAGAATGATTCAAAAATTTAAAAAACAATTAATGATTGCTGTAGCGGCACTGTCATTGCTGGTACCGGTAGCCGTACCAGCGGTAGCTTTTGCCAATTCGCCACCCGGCTCAACAGGCTGTACGAGCAATAATATCGCTAGTCAGGTGGGTAATGGTATAGCATCAGCCACAAACCAAACAACCAATTCCTGTGGTACTGGCTCTGACATTACAAACGGTGTTAAGAAGATTGCAATAAATGTAGTTGATATCCTGTCGGTTGTTGTAGGTATTGTTGCTGTTATTATGATCATCTACGCAGGACTAAGATATGTAACCTCTGGGGGCGAGAGTGGCGGTGTTACTAGCGCAAAAAACAGCTTGCTTTATGCGATCGTAGGATTAGTATTAGTAGCTCTAGCTCAGTTTATAGTCAGATGGGTGCTCAACACTTCAGTTAATATTGGTACAACAAGCCCACAAGTAGTCAATTTTATTAACCTTATTCACTTAATAAGGTGGTAAGGTTTTAGGCTTAAGCTAATTTTCTTGGCATAAAAATACTCCCTCAATTGAGGGAGTATTATTTTTGGTTTTACTTTATTAAAGGACTTGGATCTTTTTAACAGTATCCTGCTTTACCTTGCCGAAGCTTATGGTAAGTACACCGTCCTTTAATACTGCTTCAATTTCTTCTTCCTTGACTGGGACTGGAAGAGCAATGGTCCTTGAGAATTCACCCCAATAGCATTCCTGCAGGAAGTAATTCTCAACATCATCTTCTGTGCCGGCGTTCAGAGTACCGCGGATTGTCAGCTGATTGTCAGAAATACTGACATCAAGCTCGTTCTTGTTCACGCCAGCAGTTCTGGCCTTTACAACAAGCTTCTCCTTAGTTTCATAAACATCCACCGCCAGCTGACCGGGGACAGCTTCATCTTCGTCCCATTGGTCGTCAGCTGGATTTGCCATTTGCTGTTGTTGTTCTTGAGGAATTTGTTCTGCTACGGCTGTAGTTGCATCTTCGTCACCCAAAAAAGCTGCAGTTAACTCATCCTCTTCTTCTAATAATAAATCATCGTCACGATTACGTCGTGCCATAAATTTGGTTACCCTCCGTTAGAGTTTGCTTTTGGGCTCTCTTGCCTTTTTGTGTTACTTGCAGTATAGCTTAGATCTTTTTAGATGTGCAATGTCTTTACCTCATATTTACAACACAATAATGACAACAATATAAAAATTTTTAACTTTAACCCCTGTTGCTGGTATAATTCAGTCCATCGCAGTTAAGGAAGGGTGTCCGAGCGGTTTAAGGAAACGGTCTTGAAAACCGTCGTACCGGCAACGGTACCGTGGGTTCGAATCCCACCCCTTCCGCCAGATAAATTGTGGAACTTTTTCATAACGCAAAATGCCTCAACAGAGGTGACAAGGGCTTGACAGCATCGCTAGTCTTGTATCATAAAACTACTTTTTAGCTGATACCACTCGGGTCTGCTACTGCGTGAATACTACTTAAGTCCCCTAAACTATGGAACCTTTGCTCAAATAGTTTTTATACTATTACAGTTCAATTGACTTTGGAGTCAGTACAGAAAAGTTAATCGGTGAGATTGTCTGTAGGGGCTGAGCTACAAAATCATTACTAAAAGCTTTTGGTAAATGAGGTTTTTATTATCCCACTTGCACCCATAAGGATACAAACGATCAGCCTTTTGCTGGATGTAATCTATCTCTGCGCCAGCATAGTTACACCAGAAGTAATCATTGACAGGATCTGCTAATGGCTGAGTCTGTTTACGCAGTTTATTGACACAGAAATTTTCCCACAAGGCATCATTATCATTGCGTAGGCTAGTCGAGTTAAGATTGCCAATTAGATAATTCCGTGCACCTAAATCGGTAAAATACAACTTGTTTAGCTTACGTATACTACTACGGGGGTTTTGAAAGTGTCGTTAGTCTATGAATGATGAATGCTTTTTCAAGCAAATCCATTAAACGATTAACGGTCGCCACATAAAAGTAACGATTCTCTCAGCCGGCGTTGTTCTACCAAATCCTTACTTATCTCACTCAAAGCCAGGAGCCACATCGTAAAAAGTAGGCCCTGCCGGTTAACGGTTCGTTTATGGCGTTAGCAAGTTCAAAACTTGAAGAATCTGATGCTATAATTTTAAGCTCAGAAAATATATCCGCTAGCAATTTTAAAGTTATGCCTATATTTTTAACTCGCTGTGCTTCGTCGATAACTTTATTTTGCACGAACCATTAAGCTGCTTAAGCTCGGTAGATGTTCTATTGGTTAGAGCTAAGGCTACATCTGGTTCATCACCGTTTAAATGTCTATAATCAGAATCAATTTCACTGGCCAAGTGCTGAGCTAGAGTTTGCTTTATATAAGGTTCAAGAAGCCGTTTTACCTAGTTCACATTTACAATGTATCAAATTTGAAGAGCTAAGCCGACAAATTTATATATAATTCATTGATTAGTTAGAGATAGTATTTTTATGAAATAAAGTTGGTTCAATCTCATTTCTTCTGCCAAATAAACCAGGAATGTTAAAAACCATGCCTATCAAGTCGGAGCCATTAACAGTAGACGGTAAACGCATTTCCGTAATGAGCCGACATACAAAGAGTGATGGGCAGATGCCTGACCCGGAGATATCCCCGGAACATTATCATGAATGGTGGACGGAGTTGTCCCCACCTGCCTCATTGGTGGTCGCTTATTTCAAAAGAGGATCAGCTTGGCTAGAGTTTACTTAAAAGTATATGTCTTTTCTGGATCAACCGGTTGTTGTTGCAAAAATTGCTCAACTTATAGACTTGGCAAAGACCGGAGTTGTGACAATTAAATGCGTTGACGATTTCCTGAACTCTGTCACTATCGTTTAAGGGCAGCGGGATGCGGCCTATTAGAAGCAACACTAGTAGTTAATGTGCGCTAGAGAAAATTTTTCCTGTCGGTTGGACTGAGTAATAAAGTAGAACCGTTTGCCTGTATTTTTGTTATCCAATTATGTTTTATAAGAGTCGAAATAAGTTGCGATGAACTATTTTGGATTAAAGCACATTTTATATTGTACTTAATAAACTGG
>JAJZOE010000043.1 GCA_021829145.1 bacterium
CCGATCTTTTTCTTATTAAAAAACTTTACCCTAAAACTTCCTTTTTTTATCTCATCCATATTATCTATCTTCAATTAAACTTTAGCAGAATCAGAACCCCATTTAAATAGATGGCATTTAAATTTGTAGTGAAAAGGAATAAGCTTATGCTGATGGAACCATCATATCCTCCAACCGATCGGCAAGAAAACAATCTACCAACCGCTAATGTTATTACCAGCACTCAATCTCCCCAGCAACCATCAGTAGATTTCTCACAAAGCACTCAACCGATAGTGATGAGCGGGCAATCACCAGAAATCAACGGGAGCAATATACACTTTAACCCTGGATTGATCCTGGTAGCGGCAATAGTAGTAATTATCGTTGCCGCTGCCGCTCTTTACTTCTGGCTACTGCCCCCCTATTGGGCCAACGGATATACAAAAAATATAAAGCCGTTATATCTGCAACAATCAACTCAATTAACTGCCGTCTATAATTCTTTATCTAATCCTTTGTTCAATAACGCAAATATCTCTCAAGCCTCCAACAACAAAGATATTAAAATAATAAGCGACTCAATAGCTTCAGGCATCACAGATACAAACAGCCTGGCATCAAAAAACAATCTCACCGTTTTACCCGGGACTTCATGGCAACGACAAGTCTCAAACGCCAACGCCGAATACCAGTCGATGCAGATATACATTAGTGAAAGCAGGACTTTTTTACTAAACTATCAGAAACTTATTACCTACATGCAGTCATACGAAAAGATCATGACACAATACGGGAATAAGATACCTCAGGATTTTGCCGCTGTCAGCAAAGCCACTAATGCCCAAGGTTTTATATCGTCAATACAAACTACCATAGCTGACATACAAGGCTTGACTAACCAGATAAAAAATCTGCACCCCTCTACCGATGTCCAAGCGTTCAACAGCAACCTTATATCGGATATAAGTAATATGAACGGTACCCTCCAGGGCCTGGTAGCGGACGTTCAATCCCATAACGTTTCTGATCTGAATCAACAGCTGGCAATATTGATTGCTTCAGCAAGATCAATGGACGAGCTCTTAGCTAATAGCCCTACGGCCAACTTAAAAAACAGCTCCTCATTGCACGACCAGTATGTTCTGTTGCAGCAATCTAAGCCCGTTCTCTTCTAAATAGACTAGGGCTTTTTGCAGCAGGCCGTATCAGAGACACTCGACCAGTTTAAGGATGTGGCTGAACTGCATGAAGTTGTTGTCCTCCAGATCCACTATTGCAATACGCAGCGCATCCACTCAGCATTAGGCATAAGCCCATCTATGTATGCAACAAGACTACTTGAAAAGTTCAGACAAGATGTTCACAGAAAAGGTAGCTTGACAGATAGGATTAGTTATGATTTTACCTGACCTTTTGCAATAGATCATCGCCTTCCAAAACCGGATGATATAAGAGCTCGATGATATCTCCGGGCTGTTTTAAGAACTTCAAAGCGCAGTTAAGTCAGCTCTCTGTGATATTGTAGGCTAAGTTTAGCCCAACTTTCTCATACCAACCATCAAAGCTAAACACGGCATCTGCCTTTTGCTGTTTAGCAATAGCGGCTACAACAGCATCGAAAAGAGTATTCTGCTTACTACCACTTGGGTTAAATAGCGATTCTGCCATCTTAATGGTTTCTTGACCAACCGCAATAACCGGGAACTGACTTTCTTTGATCATTTTAACTATTTCTTTAGTAAGTGAGGCGTCGCTTAATCTTCTCTGCAAGGTAGTAGTAGTTTCTATGAGTGTAGTCGCAGGATATAGTAGTTTAGCTTCCAGTTTATATAGACCCTCAAGGGTCTTTATAGCTTTTTCGGCTAACAGATCATCTTTATTCAATAGGGCTATTAATGCATCTGAGTCAACAATTACTGTTTTCATAAGCTACTTAGCCTTGCCAAAGATAACGATCATGTTTGGCAGCTAGATCTTTTGGCAACTTCTCTTTCCTTAGCACAGCTCGGGCCTGAGAAGTAAAGTTCAATAAATTTTTTGTAGAGTTTTTATACTGCATCTGCTCGAGTTGTTCTAGGTCTTCAAGGCTAACAATAGCGACTTGCGGTTCTTTGTGACTTACAACAATTGTGCGTTGATGTGTTTTTTTTACACGGTCAAAGACCTCTTTATAATTTCTTAGGATTTCTCTACTTGTTACAGTGTTTACTTGTGCCATATTCTAAGTTTAGTGGACGTCAATATATTTGTCAATAGTTTTATTGACAAATAATGTCAAACAATGTGGTATTAAAGCTAGAGGATTAATAAGCATGAGCAGTATAAGTTGTGGTATAGTTACGAAATAAACCAACCTTTTGAAATCTCATTCCCTCTTCCTGAGCCTGACGATAAACAAACAAAAGGGTATTCGCAACACTTTATTAAACAATTAAGGTATACTTAATTGTAAACTTGATTATGACTGCCTGTGTCAAGAAAGATTAAAGCTTCTTTGGTTTCTTCGTAAACTACCCTAACGTCACCAGCAATTGAAAAAGCCCTCTTGCCTTTTAGGTTTCCTTTGAGTGAATGGTCATTATGCGGTTGTCCACGTTCACCAGCCTGGAAAGCAGCAACCCGAGCTATATATGCATTTCTCATGTTTTCAACTGGCGCTATTCTCTTTTTGTAAGACTTCTCGAAGTACTTACTGAGTCTAATAGGTTTCATAATTTATCTAAGTGAGTCATCATTTCTTCTACACTGAAGAAAGGTTCGCTAACATTCTTACCTTGTTTGGCTTCTTCAGCCGCCTTATTGAGCCTTTTTACGGCGGCTTCGCTCGGTTCACCCCATTTATCATCATCAAAACTTAAAATGCGACCTTCGGCTTCCGCTTTAGCCCAAACTCGTATATAAGCCTGTGCTGAATCAAAGCCCAATTTTTTAGCTTTAGACTCTAATTTTGCGCGAATGGTCTTGTCCATTGGTATGTGAAGTGTAGTGGTATTCATATACGATAAGTATATTAAAAATATATAGTAATGTCAAGAAAAATTAAGCTCTCTCTGTTATAATTCGTCTATGTCATCATCTGTTTCTTGTGGTATAGTCGGACTTCCCAACGTGGGCAAATCTACCCTGTTTAATGCTCTGACCAGAAGCGACGTACTGGCCGCTAACTATCCTTTTGCGACAATCGAGCCCAATATCGGAATAGTGCCCGTTCCCGATCCAAGGCTAACAAAGCTGGCCGAGCTATATAAGACTGACAGGATAGTTCCGGCTACCGTTAGATTCGTAGATATAGCCGGACTGGTGGAAGGTGCCAGCAAGGGTGAAGGCCTGGGAAACCAGTTCCTGTCTCATATCAGGGGCACCTCTGTAATCATTGAGGTTGTCAGGGCTTTTAGTGATAGACTGGTTACCCATGTCAGCGGAAACATCGATCCGGTAAAGGATATTGATACTATTAAAACCGAGCTGGTTTTAGCAGATCTGGAAACTGTCGGCAAAAAAATGGTGGTTTTGCAAAAAGAAGCCAAGGCCAATCCTAAACTGGCCCCCTTGCTTGATACGCTCATCCGGGCAAATAAACTGTTGGACTCTGGTCAGACTATAAACAATAACCTCAGCAGCAAAGAAATCGAAAGTTTGTCCGATCTGCAGTTGTTGACGGCAAAACCCTTCATCTTTGTTTTCAATGTTGACGAGACAACCCTGTCTACTAAAGAGGAAATGCAAAGACTTTCGAATATAGTCAAACCGTCTGCCGCTGTGTTTATATCAGCCAAGCTGGAAAGTGAATTTAGCAGTTTGGACGACAGCGATGCTGCCGAGCTGAGAGAAAGTTATAACATTCATCAGTCCGGTCTCGAGTCCCTGATCCAAGCCGCCTACCATACCCTCGGCTTGCAAAGTTTCCTAACCGCCGGAGAGAAAGAAGTTAGAGCCTGGACTATCCCTCAAGGAACAACCGCTCCTAAGGCCGCCGGGGTAATTCATGGCGACTTTGAAAGAGGCTTTATTGCGGCTGAAATCGTTAACTACAATGACCTCATGGAACTAGGTTCTCTGGCCGGCTGCAGGGCTGCGGGTAAAGTCAGAACAGAGGGGAAAACATACATTATGCAGCCGGACGATGTTGTTGAATTCAGGTTTAATGTCTAGCTAGCATTAGTAGTTATTTGAGGGGTGGAAGCGTCTTGTTCTGAGTAAGTAAGGTAGTTTTGCATAGGCTATCTTAAACGGGGTTATGTCTACCCCTGCCGCATCCAGCGTTGAACTGGCAGAAGAAGCAACTACCGGCTGGGAGTGAGATATTTTATCCCCGCCGCCAAAAACTTCTCTTCTGCCGGCTTCGGCCATTTCTTCCAGCAATTGCTGGTCGGTACCGTTTGGTAACGGCTCAGATGTTACATAGGACTTCTGTTGAATCGGCTGTTGCTCGATTGCTTCCTCTTTGGGCTTGTCGTCATCGTTATGAAATTCTTCTAACAGTCGCTGGGCGAACAGGTAGTCCGCCAGCTCCGGTGATGGTTTAACCAACTGGAAGCTGGTATTTCTTTGTGGCTGTGTCAGCTGTCTCTCGAGCTGACGTTGCTGAGCTAACAGATACATTTGTAGCTGTTTGTTGATCTCTTCCAGGTGCTGCTTCTGTTCCGATGCGTGCGAGTTCTGTTCCCGCTTAATTTCGCTCATCCGATGCTGCACGTGCCCGATCAGTTTTCTTAGGCGTTGCTGGTTATAGCTCTTAAATACCAGGTTTTTCATGCCGCAGTTGATATTTATCTGAGCCCCTAGGGCCCGGTGGCTGTAATCAATATCACTTATCATGTCGAACCTGACATCATCAATATTCAAAAAACCCATCGGTTTTTTATCAATTAACAGGACTCTCATATCCGTGGCCACCAGCAAAGCCACGCCTCCTTCGTAGAAACCGTTCACGCATTCATAGATTTTTTCGTCCGGGATTAGTATATGCTGTAATTCATTGATTTCCGCCCTGTTCAGCCTGTTATATCCGAAGTTAATTTCTTTTAGCTGGCTGTCGACGTAATCTCGATCTACCATCTCCCCTCCTCTTTTCTTTTTGGTGTACTAATAATAGGCTCGTTAGCTGAGAGCAACCGTGAAATTGCTTACCTCAACGCGATGATGTTTGTCACAATACTTAACTCTTATGCTTGCATTGGAGTGAATATAATGATTAAAATTAGGTATGCTAGCCAATTTAAAGCAAATGGCTGAATTGGTGGACGTGTTTAGCAAATACGGAGTTAGAAAGACGTTCAAAAAGGGTGACTTCATCATCCGCCCCGGGGAACAACCGCCCGGGGTTTTTTATATAGTCCACGGTTTGGTAAAGGCCTATGACATCACCAAATATGGTGAAGAGAACCTGCTGATAATCCGCAAACAGGATGAAATATTCCCCCTTATCTGGGCCATAGAGGGTGTAGAGCGTAGCATCATCTATCAGTGTGTCGCTCCCACGACAGTACTGGAAATAACCAGAGAGAAATTTGAAGAACAGATCATCCGCCATCCCGGCGCGCTGGCGCCACTGCTAGACATCACCATTGAAATGTATCGGCTTCATTCCGAGCGAATCCTAAACCTTGAGTACCGGACAGTCAGAGAAAGGATAGTTTCGTTTTTGCTGACTATGTCCAGCCGTTTTGGTACGCGGACAAAAGAAGGCTTGCTGATTGAGGTCCCGCTGAGACACCAGGACATAGCCAGTTCGATCAATGCCACCCGCGAAACTACCAGCCGCGAGATTTCTGCCCTTGTTAAAAAGGGATACATTAGCAAGAACAAGTCTTTATATACCTTGCTTGATGTTAAAGCCCTAAGATCGCTGCTTGTCTAGACCTATTTCCAGTGCAGAACTATATTCTCGATAGTTTCCACGATTTTTTCGTGGCTAGGTACATCATTCTTGTCGTAGTAATGATCAGTGTTAATATAGTCTTCCACCACATCAATACAGAAGACCGCGTCGGCCATAACGTGAATCTTATCGATGACCGGCACGCTGGCAATTGGCGTGGCGACTATCAGGCTGTCTATTTCTATCGGCTTGAGCAATTCAGCGGCTAAATCCAGTTTGATGCTTTCATGCAGTCCGTCGGACACAAGAATAACATTCATGTGTTTTAAAAATTTCGGATTAATCAGGCCCGAGCTGCCGAGCAGGACGTTAAGCTCATGGAAGTCTTTTATTCTTTCCTCCTCAATGTACCCCCTGTATTCCGAAACCATTTCATCTATTTCTCCCTCAGGGATATCTTTATTAAACGTCAGGGTGCCGTTTGAGGTCATGCCGCCAAGCGCCTCTACTTCGCGGGGCAAAGTTATTTGCTTGGTCACCATCATCGTAATAATGCAATGCAACTGTGTGGCTATCTGCGTACCCACCATTACACCGCCGTCATCAAGAGCCAATACAGCACAGTTTTCATACCTGTATTTCGGCAACATCATCGATGCCAGCATCCGTCCAGCTTGCATACGAGAGGAAAAATACATATATAGTAGGAGTTTAACTGAGAGAAGGCATACAGCTCAAGCGTTATTTGTTTTTTACAGGAGCCAACAAATAAAAACGTTCTCTATTACCCTTTACGCCGTAAACACTGGAATCCGCTTTGGCTATAACCACAAGGTTTTGTTTAAACCATTGTTCAAGCGAAGCCAATACAGCCCGTCTTAGGTGCTCGTTTTTAATAACTCCACTGTTCATTAAACTGCTGTCAATGACTTCAAACTGGGGTTTGGCCATGGCGGTTATAAGTGTATCTTTGCCCGCCCACTGACCAATCGCCGGAAGTATTTTTTTTAGTGAAATAAAGGATACATCAATCAGCACCAGATCAATATGTTCAGTAGGCTTCCAATCGAGAATGTCCGTTTTTTCATGCAATTCTAATTTAGGATTAAGTTTGAGAGTTTGATTCATCTGTTTAGTACCTTTCTCAACAGCAATTACTTTTTTGGCGCCGTGTTTTAGGGCGAAATCACTGAAGCCGCCGGTACTGCTGCCGACATCAAGTACGGTTTTATCTCTAAAATCCAGCTTTAACCTGTCGGCTACCGACTCGAGCTTATAGGCGGAACGGCTGACGTATTGTTCCAAAGGGTCTATCTTCGATCTTCTTGATCCAAAGTTACGTTGCATTGGCTAAATTATATAACTAGCCTTTGATTCGTTCCCGGTAGCTCCCGGTCGCAGTATCAACAGAAATGACATCACCCTGTTTAATAAAGGCCGGCACTTTTACCTTAATTCCCGTTTCAAGGGTGGCGTCTTTAGTAATGGCCGTCGACGTATCACCCTTAACGGCAGTTTCGGTGTAAGTAACCGTTAGCGGCATATTTTTTGGCAGTTCCAGGCTTATCGGTCTACCTTTGAAAAACTGAAGCTGAACTATATCGCCGTCTTTGATAAAACCGGCGATTGGTCAG
>JAJZOE010000009.1 GCA_021829145.1 bacterium
CCCTGTACCATAACATTTTAACTCCGGAAGAAATGAGGAGTTTGCGTGCCGTTCCACTTAGAGCCGATCAGTATAATTATTTATTCGGCATCGTCACCACTACTCCTCAGACCAGTCTAAAATCACTAATAAACAGATTTAATGAACAGAGAATAACTTTCAGTTTAATATCTGACACTGGCTTCAGAGAATATATTAACCTTTATGATCCGCCTAAAGAAGTTAAATATAAGAACATTGAGCTTAAGGATGCTGGTAGCAGCGATTTAGTCCAGCAGATCTCCTCAATATTGGGCCAGGTAAGAGCCGACGATATGCTAGCCTATCTGGTATCCCAGGCTCACAGGCTTAACGCTTCAGATATTCATATTGAAACTGAAGAAAATGATGTAAGGATAAGGTTTAGGATAGACGGCGTATTACATGTTATTGCCCGTATAAACATGGAGAAGTATCGGGTATTAATCTCGGCTATAGCTTCTGCAGGCAATATATCTACCGGAGTTAACGAGGCACAACAAGGGCATATCGCTCAAAAGGTTACCATGGCGGATAAGTCAGTAGTGGACGTTAATGTCCGGCTGGAAACAGTTCCTACAATTACTGGTATGGATGTGGTCATGCGTATGTTCAATATGAATCAGGAGCTGTTTAAGTTAGACAACTTAGGATTGTCGGCAAAAGAAAGATCTATCTTGAATGGTATTATTAATAAACCATCAGGTCTCGTAATGGCGGTCGGTCCTACCGGCTCCGGCAAGACGACAACGCTTTACTCTATCTTAAACAGTCTTAATAACGAAGAGAGAAAGATCATAACCATCGAGGATCCGGTAGAGTACCAATTTCATGGTATCAGCCAGATTTCGGTTAAGTCGACAGAATCAGGCGAAGGATCGGTTTTTGCGGATAAGCTAAGGGCTGTGCTTAGACTTGATCCGGATATAGTTATGGTTGGGGAAATAAGAGATAATGATACGGCTAGAACTGCACTTCAAGCTTCGTTAACTGGGCATTTAGTACTAACTACCTTTCACGCAGCCAGTGCAGCTGCTGCTCTAACTCGTCTGGCCGACATAATCGGCCAGAATCCTTTGTTTATTTCCGCAATCCGCTTAATCATGGCCCAGAGATTGGTACGTCGGTTAGATGATGCCACAAAGCAGGCTTATGATCCTAGCCAGGCGGAATTAATGGCTATCCAAAACGTCGTTAATAGTTTACCTCCTGGAGTTAATCGGCCTAATCTTGAAGGGCTGAAGTTATATAAGCCAGGACATAGCGATGATAACCCCTATGGTTATTCAGGCCAATTATCGATCAGAGAACAGCTGCAAATGAGCGATAATGTTATTAAAGTGTTAACTACACCCGGAAGAGTAGTCAGCTCTAAAGATATAGAAGCATCAGCAGTTGAGGATGGTATGAATACCATGACACATGATGCCATTTTGAAAGTCATTGCCGGCCAAACCACTCTAGAGGAAGTATTTAGAGTCTTAGGTTAACAAATGACTTTAGCTATAGACGGGACCAAACGCACATCGCCAATGCTTGGTACTATGTGATCATAATCGGGCCTGTCCATAAGGTTCGCTACAACTTCGGCTGCTTTAAGCTTATGTTCATCGGTAATGTGTCTCACGCTGTTATCTAAAGCCCCTCGGAATACACCCGGAAAGACCAACGCATTGTTAATTTGATTCGGGTAATCACTTCTACCAGTTGCTACTATACTGGCTCCTGCCCGATGAGCGGTATCGGGATCTATTTCAGGTTCGGGGTTGGCCATAGCAAATATGATCGGGTTATTATTCATTGACTTTATCATGCTGGCTGTAAGCAATCCCGGGCTGGATACGCCAATAAATATATCTGAACCGGCCAATGCGTCAATAAGAGCTCCTGATATATTGTCTTTATTGGTAAAAGCCAGTAAACCTTGCTTGCTTGGATTTAAATCACGCCGATTATTTGAGATTATACCTTTGGAATCAACCATAATTATACTAATCCCGGGTGCATATAAACTTAGTAACTTGGCTATGGCGACACCGGCTGCTCCTGAGCCTACTATTGTTACCCGGCAAGCGTCCAATTTTCGCTTAGTCAGTTTGGTTGCGTTGATTAAGCCGGCAAGTGTGACAATCGCTGTGCCGTGTTGGTCATCGTGAAATACAGGTATGGGTAATTGCTGGGCTAACTTAGCTTCGATTTCAAAGCAGAGAGGTGCAGCAATGTCTTCTAGGTTAATTCCGCCAAAGCTCGGCGCTATTGCTTTAACAGTATTGATAATGTCATTTGCACTGTGGACGTTTAAGATAATCGGTACGGCATCAATATTTGCAAAATGCTTAAATAGTAAGCATTTTCCTTCCATTACCGGCATTGCTCCTTCCGGACCTATATTTCCCAGGCCAAGCACGGCTGAACCATCGCTAATGACAGCGACATTGTTGCCGGTCCAGGTATATTCTCTAAGTTTTTCTTTATGTAGAGCAACTGCTTTGCTGACAGCAGCCACACCAGGGGTGTAGTACAGCTTTAGTTTATCCAAACTCTGGAGCTTATCATTTAGTTCAATATGTATTTTGCCCTTCATCCGACGATGCAGATCCAAGGCTTCATTTGAGTAATCTGCCATAGGTTTATAATATACATTAATAATCCGGTATTTTTAACTAAAGGAATATATGTAAATGGATTCTAGATATGAGACAAGAGTACATTTGCCTTATCTAAAAGAAATGGAAAAAGTACACAGACGAAGCAGAAACATATTTTTAGGGGTGTCAGCCGTAGATGCTACGCTTGCCGGTTATTTTCATGATTTTAGCGGTGTTCTTTCTCTAGGTGCAGCAACCCTAATAACTGGCGGCTTAGCAGTTCACAGCTACCTACAGCAACGGCAGGCTGAACAAAGGATAGATGCTATAGAGAATAGGGTGTTTAATGCCGCGCTGCAAAGGCTTGAACAAAGTAATCAAATAGTGTAAGCTACTACGGATATGTCAACGGTGATAGAAAAGATAAACCAGTCCCAAATGAAGTCGGGAGTTGTCGACGTTAAGAGTGGCGACACTGTACGGGTTCATCAAAAAATTCATGAAGGTAATAAGGAAAGAGTCCAGGTTTTTCAGGGTTTAGTAATTAAAACCAGCAAAAATAACGGGCCTTTGAGGCGGATAACTGTTAGAAGAATATCTAGTGGCGTTGGTGTGGAGAAAAGCTTTCTGCTTCACAGTCCACTGGTAGTTAAGGTTGAAGTAACCAAACGTAGCAAAGTGCGCCGAAACTATCTTTCTTACATGAGAAGCAGAACCGGTAAATCGGCTAGACTAAGCGGCGTAGATTTTGATCGACAGGCAGTTAATACAGTTGAAGAGCCAAAACAAGAATTAGCAAGCGACAAAACTTTACAGACTAAAGACATAAAAGAAGAAACCGCAAAGGTATAATTCTTAAGCCTGTTTGTTATACACTGGTACTGACTATGATGGTGCTAGGCATAGACGAAGTAGGCAGAGGCAGTTTGGCTGGTCCGCTAGTAATTGGTGCAGTTGCCTTAAACGTAGAAATAAACGGTCTGAAAGACTCCAAACTATTATCACGAAAACAAAGGCTTGTCTTAGCCGAGCAAATATACAAGCATGCTAAATACATTGGCTTAGGATGGGTAAGTGCTCAAGAAATAGACAGAATAGGATTAACTAGGTCTCTGGCTTTGGGCGCTAAACGTGCGTTTAATGGATTAAATATTGGTGTAGATAAAATTATTCTTGATGGCTCTCATAACTACGCAGAGGGTATTATTAACTGTCAGACTTTAGTTAAAGCGGATAATATAATCCCTGCTGTCAGTGCCGCATCAATTATTGCCAAGGTTGCCCGAGACGACTATATGATTGAATTAGCCAAACAGTTCCCGATGTATATGTTTGAATCACATGTAGGTTATGGAACTTTACAACACCGAAAGGCAATCATCACTCATGGCGCTACCATTCAGCACCGAAAGTCATTTGAGCCTATCAAATCAATGTCTCAAGCTTTCGAGTAATACTTAATCAGTTTATTTAAATCGCGTTTTTTCCATTGGGACTGCCAGGTTATAGTTTCAATTGCCTGAGCTACAGTTCTTTTAAAGCTTTCGCTCATATGAGCCTCAAAAAACGTACTGAATTCAGGAATAAATGACTCATCACTAAAAGCCTTGGCGGCATACCTAGGCATCATATAAAAACTTAAATCATTACCTAGATTTTTCTCTAACCAGTCCCAATGAGTTTTAAGCCATTGCCAAGTCAATTCTTTTGCATAACGATTGGCAAAACTATAGCTTACCCAATAAGCCACATCTTGCAGCCTTACATCTTTACTGGTAATAGTTCCTAAACTTCTTTCTATTAGCTCCGGCTGTTTAAAGTTGGTAAGAGCGGCTGCTAAAGTTACCTTTTCTTCGCTGTTATTTGTTTCATTATGCATTTTTAATAACTCATTAAATTCCGTTGCCCCTCCATGCCTGGCAATGGTGGTATAGACTACCCCTCGGATATTGGGGCTTATTGCTTTTTTGTTACTAGATGCATATATATCTTTAACCTTAGATAACGACTCAGGCAACTCGCTTGAAGTGGCCAGACCTAAGATTAGTGGTCGCATTAGTATGTCAAAAGATGAATCCATTGCCTTTTCACTCCATCCTAATCTTGTATATTGTTTTTTAATTAGCTTGTGGATTGAGGGATTAATTAAATCACGTAGATGATCATTATCCATAACGGTGCGTATGCCAGCTAAATTGGCGCCAATAATATCCCATACAAGTAAGTTGTCTTCATCATCATAAGCATCTAGAAGATTAAGAGATTCAACTACCGATTGAAAACCAGCCTTAGCTGCATCAAAGCTGTCGGCTAATATACCCTGCCGGTCGAGCTCATTCAACTCCTTGTTTTTTATTGATTTTTTTAACGTGTCTATGTGTTCTGAGTTGTAGATGACTCTAAAAAAAGCTGATCGACCATGGTTAATAATTAACGGTGGCTTTGTTTCACTTATTACAGAGGACAGCTTGCTTTTCTCGAGAGTTGCATTAGTTAGCTCACTATTAGGAAATAAAGGTATCGGCCAGATGCTATTTTCTTTATCTGCCCTAGGGTTTAAATAAAACCTTTGCTGAAGAAAACTGACTTTCTTACCTTTTACTTCTGCAGTTACTATTGGATAACCGGGCTGGGTTGTCCAGGCATTCATAAAGTCGGCTATAGGTTTATGTGTTACTTCTTCCCACGATTGCCACAGATCCTTTGATACACTGTTCTCATAACTATGAGTTTTAAGATACATAGTTAAGCCGGTCCTAAAATCATCTTGTCCCAAAAAGCGCATTAACATTAGCAAGACACTGGCGCCTTTTTCATAGCTAATGTTGTCAAATATAGTTCGAATTTCGTCCGGGTGATTAATCTTAACATTAATGGGATGAGTATTTGCCAGGCTGTCTAATTTAAGTGCCTGACTTTGTTCTTCTACTATGAATTGGTTCCAGACCTGCCACTCCGGGAAAATTTTATCTACAGCTAGATAGCTCATTAGTGATGCAAAACTTTCATTAAGCCATAAATCGTTCCACCATTTCATGGTTACCAAGTTTCCAAACCACTGGTGTGTAAGTTCATGCGCTACGACATTGGCTACGTATTGTTTCATACCTAGACTTGTGTGATGGCTGTCTACTACTAGAGCCTGCTCGCGAAAAGTTATAAGACCCCAGTTTTCCATTGCGCCACTGGCAAAGTCAGGCAGGGCAACTAAGTCGCATTTGCTCAGGGGATAATCTATTGCAAAATAATCGTTATATAAATCAAGGCACTTTATGGCCGTATCGAGGGCAAACTTCGTATGATTAATAATATCAGGAGAGGCATAGGTCCTGACTCTTACGCCGGATTTTGTTTGGCCTTCCAGATAGTTAACCTTGCCAATGACAAAAGCTAATAAATAGGTACTCATTTTAGGGGTTGGATTAAAAGTAATAACTACCTTGTCTTCTTTGTCTCGAGTAATTTTCGGTTCGGTATTAGCAAGTACAACTTCGTTTTTAAAAGCATGAAGTGTTAATTCAAAGACAGCTTTTGCTTCAGGTTCATCTAGGCAGGGAAATACTTCTCTGGCATGATGACTTTCGAATTGGGTGGCCAGGATAATTTCTTCTTGTTCGTTATGCTTGTAAAAACATGGATATAAGCCATTCATTGCTCGGGTAATTTGTCCGGAAAAATTAATTTCGACCTCGTACTCGCCAGGATATAGTAGCTCGTTGGTATGCAGACGAAGTTCATCATAGGCTTTGTGTAGAACAACCCTCTCAATATTTATTTCTCTTTTTCCTGAACGGTCTATTAAGACGAGATTAACGCTATTAATCTTTAAATCCTTAGCATGTAGCGTTAACCTTTTTGCTGGTCGACCAGCCTTCTTTCCGGATATTTTCACTATACCAGTAAACGTCATTGCTTGTTTGTCCGGATCAATATCTAGCTTATAGTGATTAGGCCGGAATTGCTCAAACAGATGACGAACCTCTTTCATCGATTACCTCGGGTCTTTAGTTTTTAAGATCATATATAAGTTTAACATGGGTTTTATGGCAAAATAGTTCAGATATATTACAGCTGCGATCTCGGGTTGCATAATAAAGCCGACGGCATAATATACATATGTAGGATTTACTATCCTTATTAACAAGGACTGGTATTTAAAGAGAGTATATGTGATAGCTTAAATAGAATTAAGACAAGTTGACTTTTCTTTGTCTAATTTGTAAAGTATAAGAGTAGCTCCGACCGCAAGGCCGGATTTTTTAATAATAAGACTAAAAAAGTAGGAAATAATGGATTTAGACTTTAAACAATTAAGCGTAGCTATCAGAGCCATAGCTGAAGAGAAGAACCTTCCCGAAGAAACGGTGCAAGAAGCCGTTGAACAAGCTCTAGCCGCCGCCTATCGAAGAGATTACGGTGATCGCGAACAGGAAATACGGATTCAGATGAACCTTAACACGGGTGAAGTTGATGCCTTTATAACAAAGGAAATAGTGGCGGACGTAACTAATCCTGCTTATGAAATATCATTGAATGATGCACAGGTTAGGCGCAAAAATGCAAAGGTTGGTGAAACAATAGAGGTGCATGAAAACGTTGAGAAATTTGGTCGTGTCGCCGCGCAAACCGCAAAACAAGTTATTTTGCAAAGACTGCGGGAAGCAGAAAGAGAAATTGTCATGGCCGAATATGAAGATAAAATCGGTACGGTTATTAATGCTACTGTAGGTAGGGTTGAAGGTAGCGTTGTAAGAGTTGATCTTGGTAAGGCTCAAGGAATAATGCCCAGGAGTGAACAAATTCAAG
>JAJZOE010000024.1 GCA_021829145.1 bacterium
AATTAACATCATCTATAAGGAAATTAATCTTGACATAATAATATATATTTCATATACTTATTATTATGAATACAACAACTCTTCATATACCTATGGACAAAACTGTACGGGAAAAGCTTGAGTCTAAGGCTAAGAGACTTGGCTTTGACTCTGCGCAGGCATATATTCGCGTGTGGGCTAAAGCGGAAGCCGAAAACCGTATTCTAAGTTTTGATGATGACGATTGGGGTGAACCTAGTGCCGCTGCATCCAAACGGCTTAATAAAGCAGCAGAAGATGCAAAGCGGGGCAAGAATGTTAGCCAACCTTTTTACTCAGTAGAAGAAATGATGTCTCATTTAGATAAACTATGAAACCAATTCGCCTGACTAAAGGCTTTGGGAAACACTATAAGCAAAGAATTGCTCCAATCAAAAACTTAAGAAGTGTATATGTAGCCAGAGTTTATGCTTTTCAAAACGGTGATCGAGGTTATCCTCTTGATGACCATGCTCTCAAAGGTAAGCTAAAAGGTAAAAGAGCTTTTAGCATAGCTGGGGATGTAAGAGTTGTTTACGAAGAAACTGATGAAGCTATAATTTTTCTAGATATAGGCAGCCATAATCAGGTCTACAACTAGATTGTTATTCTAAGCCTATACAGTTTTAATTTCTATATAAATCCTAGCAAATATACACGAGTTCTCTTGTTGTCTGGTTTTAGGGCAGGTTAAAACTTAGCTAATAGGTTGGTTTGAAAATGGGTAGACTTTTTATATCTTTAGTTCAAGACTGTTTAAGTTGTTTTTTAGATACTATTTCTTCTCACAAGTTTCAAAAGATAAGCTAAACAGCTAATACTCCTCCTGACCTTTAAATATGGGCCAATACCTAGAAAAGCTAGTTTAAGAAACATTAAATTTTTGTTAAGTAACTATAGCTGATTATTCACAATCTGTATTAGCAGGACCTATGCTTAAACCATGTTTTGGTCACTTATTTTTTTAGGTTTTATCTTTGTAATTTTGCTTAAAATTTATGCCTGGGAAATCCAACCTAGTATTAGTTTATCTAGTGAACAACAAGCGGTTTTAGACCTGATTGAGTCTCATAATAACCACCTATTTATTACCGGAAAAGCCGGTAGTGGCAAATCGACACTACTTAAAGCCTTTAAAAGCAGTACTAAAAAAAGAGTTGTGGTTTTAGCCCCAACAGGGATAGCAGCTTTAAATGTCGGTGGCCAAACTATCCATTCTTTCATGCAACTAAGTACTAGTCTAAAACTTGATGAGCGTAAGCTGAGTCATCAAAAAACAACTCTCTTAAAAAGCTTGGATGCTGTCATCATAGATGAAATATCTATGGTAAGAGCTGATGTAATTGATGCGATAGATAGAAGACTTAGACAGGCAAGGAGTTGTCAGCTTGCTTTTGGTGGTGTTCAGCTGATAATGTTTGGCGATCTTTATCAGTTACCACCAATAGTTGACGACCTTATGGTCCAAAAATATCTAGAGGTTAAATACAGCGGTATTTATTTTTTTAATGCCGAGGTCTGGCGATTAACAAAACTATACGTTTATGAACTAAATAGTATATTTAGGCAGTCAGATGATGATTTTAAAAGGATTCTTAATGAAATAAGGCAGGGTAGCATCAGCCAAAAATCATTAGAAATATTAAATAAACGAGTCCAATCACCAAAGCCTAATAGTCAAGTAATTACCCTTGCTCCCACTAATAAAGTAGTTAACGAAATTAATAATCTTAAGTTAGAGCGCCTAAGTGGCCGAGAATATAGTTACGCTACATCTAAATACAATCTAAAAGTGATAGACGGCTCAATAGATAACCCATTACGACTTAAAGTAGGCGCTCAAGTAATGTTAACTAAAAACGATCCCCATAAACGGTGGGTGAACGGTACGCTAGGTACAGTTAAGTCTTTAACCAGAAGAAACATAAAGGTTAAAATAGGCACAAAGGTTTATAGCATCAATAAATCTGTCTGGACCAAGACAGAGTATTGTTTCAGTCCTAAAACTAGCAGTATAGAAGAAAAAATAGTAAAGGTAGCCGAACAGTATCCGATTAAACTAGCTTGGGCGGTCACTATTCATAAATCTCAGGGTCAAACTTACGATTCTTGTGTGATCGATCTAAGCCATGGGGCTTTTACCAAAGGCCAAGCTTATGTAGCTCTCAGTCGCTGCAAAAGTTTAGAGGGCCTTTATTTAAAATCGGTGGTTTTAGCTTCAGACATAGAAACCGATCCTAAAATTGAGCAGTTCATAAAAACACACAAAATGAATCAATATTTGTACTAGCTAGTGATTTTACGCAGCAGTCGATTAAAGGTGGCTAGCTCTGAAGCGTCAAACTTAAATAGACTAGATTTCTGATCTTCAACTAGAAGTTTAATAAGGCTCTGGCGTAATTGTTTGCCGGAAGGACTAAGTTTAACCATTTTAATACGACGATCGTTTTTATCAGGGAATCGAGCTGCCAAATTTCTTTGTTCAAGGCCATCCACAATACCGGTAATATTGGATGGGTCACAGTTGAATACTTTCGTAAAATTATTCATAGGACTTGGTTCGTCAAGCAAAAGCAGCAGCATAGCTTGCATGGCCGTAATATTAAAATCTCCCGCTAGCAGGGCTAATCGATGCTTAGCCTGCATCATGCACTCTATAAGCAATGCATAGGTTTGTTCAACATCTGAGCCAGAAATATTACTTGACATAGTCAATAATTGACCTTTACAATTAAATAGGTAAAGTTATATTAACAGATTAAATATAAACAATTCAAGTTTTCAGGAGGAGTAGTGGCAAAACAAACTAAAGAGGCAGGTACTAACCACTGGTTTATTTTGGTTCTACTGGCTTTGGCTCAATTTATGGTAGTTTTAGATTTATCGATTGTAAACGTTGCCTTACCGCACATGCAAAGAGCTTTTAATCTTAGCTTGACCAATTTACAGTGGATTATAACAGCCTATTCTTTAGCTTTTGGTGGACTACTGCTTTTTGGTGGACGAGCTGCTGATTTATTTGGCCGAAGACGAATTTTCCTCAGTGGTGTCGCCTTATTTACCGTTGCTTCATTAGGTACCGGCTTATCTCAAACCGGCACCATGCTGATTATATGTAGAGCTGTTCAAGGTTTAGCAGCAGCTTTTATGTCACCAGCAGCCTTATCGATAGTTTTAGTGACTTACAAAGAAGGGCATGAGCGTAATGTGGCACTGAGTGTTTGGGGCGCAGTAGCCTCTGGTGGTGCAGCAGCAGGCGTGCTTTTGGGCGGCATTATTACTCAATTCTTAAGTTGGCGATGGAACTTCTTTATTAATATTCCCATTGGTATCTTTGTGGTCATAACTGCTTTGAGGGTACTTGGTCACTATAAGACAGACTTAAGCCATAACAACTTAGATTTGCCAGGAGCTATATCGGTAACAGCAGGCCTTATGGTCCTAGTTTATGCCCTTACTAAAGCTCCAACTTATGGCTGGACTAACCACAAAACTTTAATTTTCTTTGGCATCAGTCTAGTACTACTAATTTTCTTTGTTATTAATGAGCTACGGGCTAAGCATCCTTTAATGCCTATGCGTATTTTTAAAATCCGCAATCTTTCTGGTGCAAATGCCTTAATGACATTAATGGCGGCCGGTATGTTATCTGTCTTCTTCTTTACAACTCTTTATGTTCAAAAGATATTAGGTTTTTCACCGCTAAGAACTGGACTTAGTTTTCTAATAATCCCGATTATGATAGTAATTGTCGCCACTAATGTTCCAAGAGTAGTCCAAAAAATAGGCTATAGACCGATTCTAATTGCAGCTCCTTTAGTAGTAGCTGCAGGACTATTTTATCTATCTCACATACCAGTTCATGGTCATTATTGGACTAATTTGGCACCTGGATTAGTACTAATGGGCTTAGGTATGGGTGCTACTTTTGTAAGTGTTACCATTGCTGCAACTACCGGGGTAGCCCATCATGATTCTGGTTTAGCCTCAGGACTGCTTAACACATCTCAGCAAATAGGCGGTTCAATCGGACTAGCTGTCTTAACCGGCATAGCTGCTTCAGGGGCAACTTACTATATCCGCAGCCTACATCATCTACCTAGTAAATATGACCAAGTAGCAGCTACGGTTCACGGCTATGACCATGGTTATCTAATTGCTTCCGGCTTTGCTGTTGTCGCTTCGTTTATCGCATCTATAGTCATTAAAAGTCAAAAAGCTAAAGCCGACCCAAGTCATGGAGAGAAGGCTATACTAGCACACTAAAGTTTTACCCATGCATTTCCTTAAAGTGAATAACTAGTCTTTTAATATAGGCTGGCATTTGCTACATTTACCTATCTGCAAGCAGACTTGATTAATAGCTAACGACATAAATTTAAACTAAACCATTGCCTAAACCAATAAAATAATGTATAAGTATGATTAATCAAAACAAATATTTCTTAAAGTTACTGTTAGAAATATTAATGACTAAGTATATTAATATAGGCTAATACTTAAATATTAATAACTTATAACCCAAGAGGAACTAAATAAGATGAGCGAACTATATAAGCCAACCCAAGATCATTTAAACGAAGCATTAACTACTTTAGTACAGCCTACTAACGATAACCCAGACAACCTAGCTTTAGCAGCTTTAGCAGCCGACCCAGTCTTAGCTAATTCAGCCAACACTAGCTTAAGCCAACTATACACCCTAGACCAACCAGAGCTAACTACGTCTACCTCAACCGAACTGGTAGATAATCAAGCTAATAGGCATTATCAACCAAAGACTATGAATCACTTAACTAGGTTCATAAGAAACAATGCCCTAAAGTTAGGCGTTCTATCAACCGCCGTGATGGGGGTAGGTGCTATGTCCCCAGAACTAGCTAATGCCAGTCAAGGTGTCAGAGACTATCGAGTAACTAACCACTTCCTTATGACCATGAAGAACAATCTATTTCATTACATAGACAACAATGTGTTTATAGGCTCTTTGCAGACAAATGCATTTCCTGGCATGACATTTTATGCTCAATTACAGCTGAACCGCACACCTTTGCCTATGGAGCTAGCTGTCAGATGTTTAGGTATGGCAACACTGGTCTTGCCAATAACGTAGGCTACGATAGATTTAACCGACAGAAAAATTTTATCATACCCTGCAGCAGCAGTGGTGAATCAACTGGTAGCCAAGTAATGGATGGCCCAGCTGGCTTTTGCGAATTAGGTGAGAGCGATGGCTCATCAACCCCCACGCAAATAGCTGATTGTGAAAAAATGAATCTTGCTCCAGGCATAGCTGAAGAAGGTACCTTCGTCAAGAAAGCCTTAAGAATCAACAGTCAGCAAGTAGCCGATAAACTATTTATAGAAGGCGGAGGCCATAAAATAGTTAACCATAAACTGATTTACTACTTTAAGCGAGCCGTCCTAGACTTTAAACCAGGCAAATCTAAAGGCCCTGAACTTAAACAAGTTATACTGACAGATAACATTAAGTAGGAACTTTATCCCCAAAACTTCAAACAAGAGCACAGAACAAAGTTCAGAGTAAGATCCTATAACCGCTTGCTTGTAATAGCATAAGCAACATTGCTATAATTGCTGTATGCTAAAGGAGATTTAAGTCTGCAAAACCTCACGTTGTAACAAAAAAGCAGGACAGATCTTAAACAATCAATATATGCTCAAATTACCTAAAAAGCGCTTTATCTTAATTCCGGTAGTACTTTTAGGCGTATTTTATGTGTTTGGCCTGATAAATTCTAAAACTACATTTGCATTAATAAAAATTACCTCTGGAGCTGGAGGAGGCAACATTGCTGCTCCCGTTATCGCCGCGGCCGGCTGTAATAGTCAACCGGGCTCCACCGGCAACAACTCATCTAATAAAGGTCCAGATGATTATGAAGCATATTTTACTTGTCAGTCGGACTACTTAAATCCTTCAAATTATGAAATTTGGGAAAAATCCCCAAAACAAATAACTGTAGATTGGGGGTATACTTGCACCACAGGCGCTGAAAATGGTTATTGGCAACCTATTAATGGTACTATATCAGGTAGCAATTTAGCCACTAAATGTAACGATAGCAACATAGGCCAGAGCTTTTATCAGAGCCCTAACTATTTGAGTTTTACAATTTCGCCTAGTAGTACTGCGTGTTCGACTTACAATAATACAATGTGCAAGATATTTTTAGAATGGATACCTTCTAATCCCGGGGGTAATGACACCTATTTGGGAGGTAGAATTACTGCCGATATAACTAAAATTTCATCTACTTCTAGTAAGCTTAGCATTCAAGTGGCTGCGGGGAGTCCTAAAAACAATCCGGCTAGCGGTAGTGGCTACAGTATTACAGCCACTGGAGGCGGTGTTACCAAAACCATAAAGACGAGCCAGGGATGGTATAACGCTAACCAAGCCACTGTATATGGTAGCGCCATGGATAGAACCTTCCAGGCTAGTTGTAGGGCTGGCGGTACTGCCTACATAGGTTGGGAGGGTGCAGTCTATGGTATGGATGGTAATAATTCCCCAGGCACTAACGGGAGTTTTATATCTACTCAAGCTGCCGAATCAGGAGAGTATTTTCAGCTTTATCAATTTCCTCCAGGCACTTCACCAAATGGAAGTGCAACTAGTCCACCCACGAACGGAAAGCTAATCAGTGTCGATATAAGCGGACATAATATGCAAAATGTAGGCAACGAATGGCTGTATGGCACTGAAGACCTTTCGGACTCTGGTAATATTTCAAAACTAAACAGTGATGCCCAAGCAATAGATTATCTAAACACACCTTACTCTGCTAGCTTTCAATATAATGCAGGTTATACCTATGAATGGTGGTGGAGCCCTTCTTATGCGCAATATGGTGTTCCAATAACCGAATCCATTCCTTTTTCAGAAAACCCTATAGACTTAAACATAAACTGCTGGAGCTTAACTGGTAATTCAGAAGTAAATACTCAAGCAATTGTTGCTAGTCAAACGGCTACCTTTAATCATGAAGTAGGTAACAAGGGGCCATATACAGCTAGTTATACCTGGAGAGTCCAGGGCTGTTATTATCCTAGCGGCGATCCAGGTTATTGTAGTTCATCGACAACAAATCCTGATTCTAACCCTAATTGGTATAAAGATTGCTCTAATGATACAAATTCAAACGGTATTAATACTAATGCTGGAGCTGTTTACTGTCAAAGCCACTCAACCTTACCTATAAGTACTAACTTCGAAAGCCCTTACTACGTCTGTTCGCCTGGGTCTGCTACCAGTCCTAACTATAGATCG
>JAJZOE010000015.1 GCA_021829145.1 bacterium
AGTTAACTATGATGTCCATCTTGGCTGGGGATGAGGGATTCGAACCCCCGATCCTGGGACCAGAACCCAGTGCCTTACCGCTTGGCCAATCCCCATTAACTCGGTGTGAGATTATATCTGAAATAACCAATTAATTCTAGTTTGATCATTATATATTTTGTGATTGCTTTGGCCGGGCATTATTAGAAGTTCTTATTCTGTCAGTTTCATATTCAATTTCATGACCGAATATCTCTTCAATAAGATCTTCAATGGTTACAATACCAACTATTTGATTGTCTTTTTCAATTGGTATAAGGTGGGTTCCTCCATCGATAAATTTTCTAAACATAGTATCTAAAGCTGTCATACTCCCAATAAGCTTTGTAGGATAAAGGGGTAGATCGCTAATTCGATAAATATTTTCATCGAAATTTATATCTACCAAATCTTTCATTAGTAGTATTCCATAACACAAAGTTAGGTCACTATTGAAAATTGGTATACGGCTTCTTCCTTGCAGTTTAATCTCTTCGATTTTTTCCGGTGTTAGCCTGTCTTGTGGAGATAGCCAATATGTATGTTTAATTGGTGTCATAATATCTCTCACGCGTTTTTCGCTCATCTGCAGAGCTCCACGCATAATATCTACTTCGTCATCGTCAAGCTCACTTTTATTACTGTTAGCATGCTCGCCAATAAGAATTCCAAGTTCATGACGGCTTTGTAAGAGAGGCGTTTCGCTTCCTAGCATCCTGTCTAATACTAGCTGTAAGGGTTTAGATAAAGGGTATGTCATTAATATCATAAACTTTAAAATCGGCGAGAATAGACTGGTTAGTTGAAGAGCATGTCTACTGAAAATAACTTGAGGAATAATCTCTCCTAGGATAACAATCAGCAGGGTACTGGATATTCCGGCTATCAGGCCACTGGTAATACTTTTCATTACTAGTGACGTAGTAGATATTACGGCTATGTTACAAATCAGTATGCTGGCTAGGGTCAAATTTACGTTATGCCTAAGCGGTAGTACATTTTTCGCATAATTATTGCCTAGCTTTGCCTTCCTCCTTAAGTCACCGAGATGGAGAGACATTAGGGCAATATTAAGTCCCGAACATAATGCTGAGAACAAAACCAACAGAAATACTTCTATGGCTACCATGTAACCGTTCATTAGTATTATGATAACAGATAGATAAAAGGTATAGATTTTTAATAGAAGTTTTTATTCACTAAATAAGCATAGACGAAGATTAATGAAAAAACGCAATTACTTAAGTAAAGTTAAGCTAAAGCTTTTATAATAAAATTGATTAAATAGATCGAATAATTTAAGGAGGATATATGTCGGAAATGGTTAACATAGGAAAAACTCCAGTATATATCGCTAAACCAGCAGGAGAAGTTAAGGGCGGGCTCATAGTGATCCATGAAGTATGGGGTCTTACCGACCATATAAAGGATGTAGCCGAGCGTTACGCTAAACAGGAGTTTCTGGTTTATGCTCCTGACCTTCTTAGTAATACTGGTATAGAAGAAAAGACTACTTCACAATTACAGCAAGATTTATTCAATCCTGAAAAACGAAATGAAGTACAACCCAAGTTAAGAGAGCTAATGGCGCCTATTCAGGCTCCGGATTTTGCCGAAAAGACAGTTGAGGCATTAAAAGAGGTATTTAATAACCTATATATAGACCCAACTATAAACAAAAAAGTTGCCGTACTTGGATTTTGCTTTGGTGGCACCTATAGTTTTAATTTAGCCATTGCAGAGCCTAGGCTTGCTGCGGCGATACCTTTCTACGGTCATTCGGATCAAAGTAGTGACGAGTTAAAATCAATCCAGGCTCCTATGCTAGCTTTTTATGGGGAAAAAGATGAAGCGCTGGTTTCTAAACTACCAGATCTCGAAACCCGCATGAAAGAAGCAAATGTCGAGTTCTCATACCAGGTCTATGCAAATTGCGGACATGCTTTTTTCAACGACAGCAATCCTTATGCGTACAACAAGCAAGCGGCCGATGATGCTTGGAGAAGATCGTTGGACTTTTTAAATTCACAGTTCAGTCGTTAAAGAAATCCAAATTTTTTATTTCTGGAGGTAGATAGCCTTTTTCATGCTTAAAGCCTGATTGCCATCTGTATCCGGCATTATATCCAAGGTCTTTCATTAGTTTGGTTGGTGCGTTTCTTATATGTAGAGGAACTGGCAGGTTTGGATATTGTTCGGCTGCAGATATTGCCTTGCTCATAGCCGTGGCTACATCTCTAGATTTCGGGGCTTTGGCTAGAACTGCTGCGCATTGATACAGGTTATACTGGCATTCAGGTAGACCTACCCTTTCAACTGCTTGGAATGTAGAAACGGCAATGTTTAGCGCCGCCGGGGCAGCCAACCCAATATCTTCGCTAGCAAAAACTACCATTCTCCTGGCGATAAACTTTGGATCATCTCCAGCTTGTATAAGTCTGGCAAGATAGTAAAAGCTGGCAGTAATATCGCTGCCCCTCAAGCTTTTAATAAACGCACTTGCCAGATTATAGTGAGATTCTCCAGCCTTATCGTGGAGCGGTAATTGCTTTTGTGCTGCTGATTCAATAATTTCCAGGCTTAATGGCCCATCCTGAGATAGTTGTAATGATAGCTCAAGCAGATTTAATGCTGTCCGTCCGTCTCCGCCGCTTAATTCAGCAATTAGACTTAGTGATTTTAATGAAGCCTTTTTGGAGCTTATCTTTAGTTGTTTTAGGGCGCTTTTTAATATTTTAAGTACGCTTTCAAAGTCCAGAGGTTCTAAAACAACTACCCTACAACGACTCAGAAGAGCTGAGATAACCTCAAAACTAGGATTCTCTGTGGTCGCGCCTATTAAATTTATTGTCCCGTCTTCTACATAGGGCAGAAAAGCATCTTGCTGTGCTTTATTAAAGCGGTGGATTTCATCAACAAATAAGATGGTAGATTTACCCAATCTACGGTTAACCTTAGCGTCCTCGATAATGCGCATAATGTCTTTTTTGCCAGTGCTGACTGCCGATAACTCTATAAAATTTGCATTGACTTCTCGAGCAATAATTCGGGCCAGAGTAGTCTTACCTGTCCCTGGCGGTCCCCAGAATATTAGGCTAATTGGACGTTTGCTGTTTACAACTTGCTCTAGTAGTTTGCCTTTGCCGGTAATGTGTTCTTGTCCCGTTACCTGGCTTAGCCTGGTTGGTCTTAGCTTGTCCGCTAAGGGTATTGAATCCATCTCCATACCTTTAAAGTATAGCGCTAATAGATATCATATAATGTAGTTAATGGGATTCAACTTGCATAAAGATCTCGGTAAGCTTAGTGCTAGGGATGCAGCTGAAAGACTCCTAGGTTCTATGTTAGTCAGAGAGACGGCGAGTGGTAGCGTCTCAGGGATAATAGTGGAAACCGAAGCTTATGATCAGTCAGATAAAGCTAGCCACACATACCGCGGGCTAACTAACAGAAATTACGTTATGTTTGGTCCTGCCGGATCATCTTATGTGTATTTTACCTATGGCATGCATTACTGCGTGAATGTCGTAGTTGGTCCTGAGGGCATGGGTGCCTCTGTACTATTAAGAGCAATTGAACCATTAACCGGCATTGAACTAATGGCGTTCCGCCGACTTACAACGGATATAAGGAAAATATGCAATGGCCCAGCTAAGATATGCCAGGCTTTTTCGATTAATAAAGAATTAAACGGTCACGATTTAAAAAAGCCACCACTATATTTAGAGTTAAATGATCCTATCGCTACTAAAAAAATAGTCTGGACGGAAAGAATCGGTATACGAGAAAACAAAACATTATTATGGCGGGCTTGTATTAAAGATTCTCCTTTCGTGTCACGACAGGTATAAAAAAGATATTGCAATATTACAACAAAAAGCTTAAGCTAAATCCTAGGAAGTGTGAGGCTTCCTAAAATACCCGGGCATTCCCGGGTATTTTAGTGCCTATTTATGTTTTTTCTATAGTAACCAATGTGCCGACTTGGGCCCAGGCATATATCCATTTGGCTGTTGCAGTAGGGCATTCGATGCACCCATGTGAGGCATTAGTTGAGTTAGTGCTTATGTGGCCAAACTGTCCGGGAGTTCTCCAGGGCGCATCGTGGATACCATAAGCGCCATATTGATTAAATAAAAAGGGCATCCAATAATTAACTGGGTCTGACCAATTTGTTACGCCATCACTTCCGGTTAATGTTACCTTAGTCTCTTTAGTGTATATCTTATATGTACCGGTTGGGGTAACATCAGCCGGATTTCCTACATAGCCTGTCACTACAGCTGAAGTGTAAGCTACATTATTGTATTGGCAGGCCCAGAGTTGCTGTTTGCTTAAAATAACATATATATGTTGGGAGTCAGTGTTTGTAGAACAGGGAGTCTGCTGAGTAATAGCAGTAATGCTAACGCTTGAATACTTGGTAGCGGAAGTCGATAGGTAGGTAGCTGTCTTGCCGATACCTTTAAGGTAGAGAAAAGCTGACGCGGCTGCCAGTAAAAATATAAATATCATTATTGGCTTTAGATTATGTTTTCTCGATTCCAGTTTAGTCGCTGCTGGCCTGTCGTTGCTTTTACTTACGGTCGTAGTATTGTTATAGTAGCCAACCTGTATCATTCCCGGTCGGTAGACGCGCATATTCTGGTTCTTGTGAGGATTACGACTCATTAGGTTTCTTATACATATTAACACTTGTGCGAATTATATCTGTAAATACATGACGTCAAAATAAAATATACTTGTTGTTTAAAAACGGATAAGTAAATGAGTCATAGTTATTATTTATGTACCGCTTCGATATACTTGCCGCAGAAATCTATAATCAATCATTCTTAAGCTGGCTGAAGTATGAGTGAGAAAGCTAATTATCCTTATAGCATAAGCTATAATAGATGTCATGTTGGTGGCAGTGATCATATTATCCATAGCCGTAGCAGTATTGGCCTTTTTGTTTTTCAAACGGACGGGTTCTAATGATACCCAATCGGCGTTACTAATAAAACAAGACATTGATAAGATTAGTTCAGACATACTTAGTTTAAAAGATAATCTAAATACTCAGATTAGTGATCGTATGGACAAGAGCCAAGCTTTAATGGTTGGTTCTCTGCAAAAACAGTTTTCAGAAAGTTCGAAACTTATTAGCGAGGTAACACGGTCGTTAACTGAGCTGAAAGAGTCCAATAAGCAGGTGGTCAGTATTACTGATGAATTGAAGACATTGCAAAATGTCTTACAAAATCCAAAGCAAAGAGGTGTGCTAGGTGAGTATTATCTTCAGTCGGTTCTGGAAAATGTATTGCCTCCGGATAGATTCAAGTTGCAATATAAAATTGGTAAAAGCGACGACGGGAAGGATTTAATTTGTGATGCGGTGATATTTCTTGACAAGGGAATTATGCTACCGGTGGATTCCAAGTTCTCTCTGGAGAACTACAACCGCTTGGTAGAAGAGAAAGATCCCGCCCGTAGAGAGGCTTTTGCCAAACAGTTTAAGTCGGACTTAAAACAAAGAATTGATGAAACAGCTAAGTATATCCGTCCGGCAAGCGGAACAATGGATTTTGCTTTTATGTTTATACCAAGCGAGGCAATTTATTACGATCTTTTGGTTAACAAAGTAGCAGCCAGAGATCTAATTGAGTATGCGTTTAGAGAAAAAAACGTAATTATTGTCAGTCCAACTAGCTTTTTAGCCTATCTTCAAACGGTCTTGCAGGGGCTGAGAAGTCTACATATTGAGGAGCAGGCGAAGATCATACAGCACCGGGTAGGTGATTTAGGTAGGCATTTAACAAGCTATCAGCAACTAATGCTTAAACTAGGTAATTCATTGGGTACGACCGTAGGACATTTTAATGCGGCTCACAAAGAACTGACCAAGGTAGATAAAGATGTACTTAAGATAACAGACTCTACCTCTCCGCCTATTGAGCCGCTTCTACTTGAGAAGCCGACGGTCGATGATCTTGGCTAATTGGTGTTAGACATAAGTCTATTGCTAGAGCGGCAGTCCAGGAAAAATTAGCAGCACCAAGACCTTCGCCTGTTTCCGGGTTAAAGTATTCATAACAACCATAGCTGGATACCATGGCTAAAGTTGACTCTCGTAAAAAATTAGCCTCTTCGATGTAGCCGTATCGCTTTAAGCCATCGATAATCATCCAGTTGATGTTAATCCAAGTAGGGCCCTGCCAGTAATTCTTCGGTTTATACCAGAAACTATTAAGAGGTGTAGAGGGAACGGGATAATTTGATCCATAACTGTGTTTGTCTTTTAATTGATGGATAAGCGCTTTTACATGATCTTCAGGAATCACTCCTGAGTATATAGCCAACATTGTTCCGACTGACGGAACCTTGATAATTCGGTGGGTTATGAAATCCCTAGAATAGTATTGATTGGTTAAAGGATCCCATAATTCTCCGAAATTATGTTTGGTTTTTTCCATGCTCTCAACCAACTCCTTGGGCAGCTGTTTTTTTAGGCTATGAGCTATGTCTAACAATAATTCATTATTTCTAATCAGAATGGCATTAAAGGCTATATCCTCAATTGCAAACATTGAATGATCAAGTATCCGGTAAATGTCGTAAGACTTACGCCTCAATCGTCTCTGAATATCGAACATTGCCAGCGCCTCTATGTTATCAAAACGTTCTTTGGCTTCAACGTTCTTTGTGTCGCGCCTAAACAAGCTTACGACTCTATCCGCCCCAATAGTCTTAACCGCCCTGATCCACCAATTTAGTTGATGCTCATGCAGTTCAGACATCCAAGGCGGCGTGTTGTCCATTCCGACTTCCCATGGGTGGATTTGTAGTACCAGCCCTTCTTTGTGTGGATCTCGGTCGTGGTAAAGCCATTGATGATATTTGAGCAAGGCAGGATACACTTGTGCGTACCACGATCTTCTCTCAGGCCATGACATCTTTTCGCCTCTTCTC
>JAJZOE010000073.1 GCA_021829145.1 bacterium
CAGTTATGCAAGCATTTAATGTCGAGGGTGTGAATTTCCTGGTACAGGAATACATTTCAGAAAGTAACGGTTCGGACATTCGTGCTTTCGTGGTCAACGGCAAGGTTGTGGCCAGCATGATGCGCAAAAGTAAGGATGACGACTTTCGTTCCAACCTACACCAAGGCGGCGAAGGGACGATTGTTAAACTGACAGATATTGAACGACGGACGGCCCAAAAGGCCGCCAGGGCTATGGGGTTGTCCATCGCTGGCGTGGATATGCTGCGTTCCGAACGCGGGCCTTTAGTGCTTGAAGTTAATGCCTCTCCCGGATTTGGCATAGAAAAAGTCACCGGTCGAAACGTAGCCGCGAGTATTATCGAGTACACAGAACATTCGGCAAAGACCGGAAGACGCAAAGATAAAGTCGGAGCCTAAGCCTAAGTACATCTGCGCTCATGTTATGCTAGAAGCATGACCGGTTTAATCTGGCTCTTAGTGATTGTATTCCTGCCCTTAATCCTATTGTTTTCCTTAAGAGCTAACGCTGCGGCGGTTTATTTAAGTCTTTGTTTGGGTTTTGTGCTCTACTTTTTTGATTCACACACTGCTTCCAGCGCTGCTGGGACGTTGCCGGTGCATATTAAAACAACTCCTCTGACAGTTAATCTGGTGTTGCTGCTTGGCCCGGCAGTATTAACCATGCTGCTGCAGTTGCATAGCATTCATGGCAATAAGAAAATGCTCAATATTATTCCGGCTGTTTTTTGCGGTTTATTTGCCGCCCTTATTATTGTGCCGGTCTTGCCGCACTCAATCATGTCCGGAATCATCTCTACTACCTACTGGAAGTCTTTGACTAAATACCAGGGAGCGGTTGTCGGCATTGGTGCGGCGGTCGCTCTAATTTTCTTTTGGTTATTTACCATGAAGAAAGAAGGCGGTAAAAAACATCATACCGCCAAGGATTAAACGCTGGAGTGAGAGCGGCTGATTGTCAGTAACCGACCTAACAGGTAAGCGGCTAAAGCATAGATGGCAATAGCGACTATGCTGGCCATTTCAATTCTCGACACTCCGTAATGCAGATGATAACCAAAAACTCCGAAGAATGGTTTGGCAAACGGATAAGAGACAGAATAAATGAAGTTTACAAAACCGTTGCCCTGATTGGCGCCGAACAGAATAAAGAAGAACCTGATTGCCAGTACGGCAATTACAATCGATGCAACAGCCCAGACCAATCGGGCAACAATAACCCCCGTCGAATTAGCTGTATATTGACTGCTATTGTTAGCTGGTGATTCCACCACTTCGGTTTTTTTGCGCCACATATAAACCCCCTCTTAAATAAACGTTTCAAGCTATAAACGGGTTGCCCGAACCGGCCTTAGCCTGACGATAGTTAATTTTCTTTTCGCCTCCTTCAGGTTTAACTTCAAGTGCGGTGACCCCGATAGCTGATGCTGAAGCTAGCAGGCTAAGTGTGTCTAAGAAAGGCATTGAACCATTGTAGGTTGCAGCCAATGCCCAGCCGCCTACCAGCATTGCTGTCAGTCCTGCCAGCAGCCTGAAAACAATATGCCTAGGCGGATGAGTGATTAACTGTACAAACAAGACTGTTGCCAGAATTTCTCTTACATACTGATAGACCGGGCTGCCGCTCGCCAGCCAAAAAATAGTGTTATTATGCAAAAACGCTGTTCCTAAAGCCAGTATAACCAAGCTTAAAAACGATAAGAGCAAAAGCAATTTACTCATAAGCAACCTCCTGCCGCAGCATTTGTTTATACTTATCTTTTAAGATAGAACACTTATATTTTCCTGTAAGTTAGAATTATTACGGGCGCTTTTGTCAAAAATCTTACAAACTTTGCTTATGCTGTCGAAATTTTGCTATTTAGACTAGCCGATCTTGCATAAACTAGTGAGTATGCTCGGCGCTTACGGCAAACTGGTTTACCGCTTTAAATTGTGGTTTTTATTATTCGGCTTATTCTGCATGGCGGGAGGCCTGATTTATGCCTCGGGTATATTCTCGGACCTTAAACAAAGCGGTTTTACCGCACCCAACTCTCAGTCTCAGATTGTTGATACGATCGTCAAGAACAACTTCGGCGGCAACAAATCATCCTTGATCCTGTTGTTTTCATCCAAGAAATATATTTTTACCGAAAAACCCTATGCTCGTGCGGCGGAGACCATTATCTATAACATTGCCAGTTTGCCGGTCGTCAACAGCACGAGCTCATATTATTCAACCGCCAGTCCGCAGTTTGTCTCAAAAAATCCGCATTTAACGTATGCAGTGGTTGGTCTAAAAGGCAATGCCAATCAGCAGGCCAATGAGGTGGCGCATGTTTTGCCATGGATTAAAAGTAAGGTGTTGAACGTCAAATTGGGAGGGGCTGCCGCCGCCAACCAGGAACTGACCAGCTACGTCCAGTCCGATCTCAAGACTGCTGAGGAATTCAGCTTTCCTGTTACCGCAATATTACTGCTGATTATTTTCGGCAGCCTGACTGCTGCGTCTCTGCCCCTAGCGCTCGGGCTATACGGCATTATCGGGGCATTGTTTATTAGCCGGTTGGTAACTCTGGCCATTCCAATGTCTGTTTATGTGCTAGATATTGTCAGTCTTCTTGGTCTAGGTCTGGGAATCGATTACAGCCTGTTTATAGTCAGCCGTTACAGGGAGGAATTAAATAACTACCCGCATAATGAAGAAAAAGCTTTATGCAGAACAATATCCACGGCTGGAAAAACGGTAATCTTCTCAGGCCTGACTGTTATGATTGCTGTTGCCGGACTAATTATTTTTCCGATTGACTATATCCGGAGCATGGGTGTGGGCGGGGCCGCAGCCGTTTTAATAGCGGTTGTTGGTTCGCTGCTCTTTCTGCCTGCCATTCTGGCGATGCTGGGCCCGAATGTAAACTCACTTAAAGTATCCAACATCATCCCCCTCTCTCTACGACGTAAAATAAGGCGCCCTGCTATCTGGGAGCCGATAGCAAAAGGCGTGCTGAAACACCCGCTTGCCACGATAGTGTTTACTTTGGCGCTTTTGCTCTTGGCCGGTTCCCCGTTTTTGAAAGTCAACTTCATTACTTCCAGCTCTAACATTCTGCCCCAAAATGCTCAGGCAAGAATCGTTGCCACCACGCTTAATACGGAGTTTAAATACGGCAATCAATCGCCAATAGATGTCGTTGTGCCGGCTAAACAAATAAAAAGCAAGGCAGATATTACTGCTTACGTAAATAAAATCTTAAGTTTACCCGATGCTGCAGGGCTTGGCCGTTACCAGCTAAGCTCAGGCTATTTGTTATTGGCTGTGCTACCGAAGAGCGGCTCAATGACTCCCTCTAGCCAGAACTTGGTAAAAAACATCCGCTCGAGTAGTGTTGATGGTATCAGGGGCATGGTTGGCGGGGAAGCTGCCGATTTACTGGATTTAATTACATTGATCAGGAGGGACGGGCTTTATGCAGTAATAGTAGTGATGCTGGCGATGATGGTACTGTTTTACCTGCTGCTTGGCAGTATCGTCATACCGCTTAAAACTATCATCCTGACCACACTGTCGCTGTCGTCCGCCTTTGGTGTTCTGGTTTGGATTTTTCAGGAAGGCAATCTCAATTCATGGCTTGGGATTTCTCGGCTCGATGGTATTGACGCCTCACAACTGGTTATTATATTTTCACTGGCTTTTGGCTTGTCGATGGATTATGCTACCTTCTTATTCAGCCGCATAAGAGAAAGTTTTTCCGAGCACGCGGACATGAGCCGGGCCATAGTCTGGGGGGTACAGCGGACTGGAAGAATTATTACTTCTGCCGCCATACTGCTGCTGGCTGTCATCGGTTCATTTGCTACCGGCAGGGTAGTAAGCATGAAAGAAGTTGCTATTGGGCTAATAGTTGCAGTGGTGGTCGATGTGTTTGTAGTCAGACTGCTGTTAGTTCCAGCCAGCATGAAGCTGCTTGGCCGCTACAACTGGTGGCTTCCCGGGCCGTTGCAAAGCCTGTATGAAAAAATAAAGTTCCGTGATGATTAGATGGCAAAAATAGCTAGTTCGGCGCTGCTGGTATTGTACGTTCCATCGAACCAGATTATTTTACCGTTGTCATTATTAGGCACATCAAAGATCAGGTAGTGTGAGTTGTCAGTTTGGCCCGGTGCAAGCCTTAGTGCTTTAAGCTGGGATAAGTTGGTATTTGCCAGTCTGACATTTTTAAAGACTATAGTTGATTCGTTCCCTTGAACTGAAGTATCGTTCAGCAAGCTGTCCGTATACGTCTGGTAATAAAAAGAGCCCGGCACAAGAGCCGATTTGCCAGAGTTGTTAGTAATAGTAAATACAACCGACATGTAGTGAGTGCCGGGGTTGGCTGGTTCGCCTGTAGTCTTGGGATGTTGATTGACGTTGATTTTCACCTGCCAGCCGCTGGCATCACCATTGCCGCTAGCACTTTGTCCGTAAGGAGTAATGAAACTTGTGGTAATGGCCGGCTGATTGCCTTTTTGGCAGACTGTTGAGCAATTGGCGTTAATGCCTGGAGATATCTCGCCGGCATGATTGTGAATGACGATAACATCAAATACGGCAAAGACTATCCATAACAGTATCCAGGCTCCAACTATGCTTATGGCTGTCGGAAGATGCTTATGGTAGCCGCGCAGGGAACTGCCCTTACTATCTTTTTTACGATCTGTAAGGATGGATATTAAATCAATGACATACCAGACTCCCAAGCCTCCAGCGGTAAGCAGTTTAAACAGGCCCATACCGACCTCCTCAAGGTAGAAGCGGTCAGCACCAAAGACACCTAAGAATAATGAAAGCAGAAAAGTGACAATAAAAGACTTGTCGCCAACAGCCACTTCTTGATCGTTGCCGACAGGATGTTTACCGACAATGATGCCTCCTTCATGCTCTTCGGGCTGGTAGATCTGTGTGCCGGTTGCTGGCTGTACCGGCTCGGGTTCCGGTTGAGCCACCGGATTTATTTGTTCTTCCGTTTCTGGTTGCGGAAGTCCAATTTCCGGATGTTCCTGTACCGGCTCGGGTGAAGCATCAGGGTTAACGGAGCCGTTATCTAGCGGTTGATTATCCATTTTTGTTTCTAGCTTTACTAAAAGTATATCACGGGGCCAAAAAATAGCTGGGCGTTTTCTAGATAATCCACACAGACAAGAGCAGCTTAGTAAGAAAAGGTTGAACCTAAAATATTCCAATAGTGGCTATATCGATTTAGCATAAATAATACTCTAAAAACCTTCAGTAATCTCCAGATACTCTCTTACACTTATTACTTGAATGTTTTCGTATCTTTGTATTTCCAATAATAGTTTGTCGCCAGTAACTATATGGTGTGCAATACCCTTCAAGGCTGTTAGTTAGAGGTGAGTTTAAAACTTTCATACAGATCGGATTATAGCCACATTAATTAAGCATTGGTCATAATGCTTAGAGGGCCTTCTGTGAAGCTATTGCAACCAAACTTAGGGAGAATAAAGGACTATTTATCCTACGACTCTCAACCTGATAGCCTAAACTACTGCTATACTTCGCTTATAACTTCAAACCCCTTGAAGCTACCCGTAATTGCCAGCCCGATAATTTTGCCCTTGCAAAGACCCTTTTGACGAATCTTTTTAGCTGTTTCATTCAAGGTAGAGCCCGACCCGACAGCGTCATCTATGAGCAAAATATTACCGTAGCTATCGTTACTCTCGACAACAATAGTTTCCTTAGCATTTATTACTCTGTCCTCAATTTTACTTAGAGTTTTTTGTGGAACAGCCACTGGTGTCTTAACCTTGTTAATGACTAGGGTTCTCGTGGAAAGATTTAGCCTTTTTTGGATCTGCTTTATAAGTTGTAGTTCTCTCTTGACCGTTGGCGGTATAAATCCTACTCCATCAATGCCATACTCTTTAATTACTTTTAGAATAGATGGTTTGATTATATCCGACAGCTCGTTGATTAGTTTTTGATTTTGGCTCTGCTTGGCAAACAAAAGAAGCTGGCCTAGCTTTGTCTTACCAAATACTTCTATGGCATAGAAATCAATATAAAAAAGGTTATCCAAAGCCACATCGTCAAACGTTGATTTCATTTTGTACATTCCGTCAATAAGGCCGTGTTTGGCGTATTTTCGATATTTATGAAGGGTGCTTTTATAGGCATTGGCCGTTGTTATGGGGTCAAGCTTTCTTTCGTGGCACCAGATAAAAAAACCATCCAAGCCCTCCAGCATAGCTCCTCTGGGGGTAACGTACAAGAAGTTGTCTTTAATTATGTTCTGGATATTCTTGTCGATTGACTTAAGTAGATCTTCTGTTTTTAGGATAGGAGTAGTTTTAGGGCGTATAGAATAATAGACCTTAGGTGGTTTACCCGTTTTTGCGACCTTATTATTGTCAAGCAATGTTTTTAGCTGCTTTCTAACTGCACGGTCAGTTATATCTAGATAATCTGCTAGTTCGGCTCCTGTAACTTGGCCATGTTCTTCAATATATTCAATTATTTTTTGCGAGGTAGTCATGAATGAAGTATATCAAAAAAGTTCCTAGTACACAAGGAACTAGGAACCTTGTTAACAGGGTCATGCTGTGGAGACCCACCAAGGAATTAAGTTATATACTTTCACCCAGGAACTCCTTAGATGGAGAGGACTACTGGATAATCAGTATAGGCAAGAGCAGCTTAGAAAGAAAAGACTAAGTAAGATATATTTCCTAGTGGGAGTTATGGTTGGGGGAACTTCCTAAATGGATGCTGTTACTGAATAGTAATTATAGATTTAGAATAAAACGGAGGATAAACTATAGTTACTATACAATAATATTAGTAAACTGTATAGTTCTTGTGATGGGGTAATGTAAACCTATTGGTACAAGTTCATCAAAAAGGAGACAATGATGGACATGTACAAACTCAATCAAGTACCA
>JAJZOE010000003.1 GCA_021829145.1 bacterium
AAGGTCCCGGGAAATCCTGATGATAAAGATCGGCTATAACTCCAGTAACTTCCTCGATAAAATTCTGCTCAATGCCCAGCTCGAAAGCAAAACGGATAGCCCGTCGAATTAACCGACGCATAACATAGCCCTGCTCTTTATTGCTAGGAATTACACCGTCAACCGCCAGAAAGGTTGCCGCCCTTAAGTGGTCGGTAATGACCCGCATTGAGGTAGTATGACTGTCATATGTCTTTCCCGAGACCTTTTCTAATGCCTGCACAATCGGCCGCATAAGACTTATTGAGTAGACGTCAGGATTATCTATAGTTGCCGCCGCGATTCGTTCTAGGCCTCCGCCGTAATCGACGTTTTGTTTGGGCAGTTTGCTGAAGCCCTGCTCAGTTTTTAGGTATTCCATGAAGACACAGTTGCCTAGTTCGATATATCTACCGCAGTCACAATTAATATGGCATTTCTGACCATATTCCAGATTGTGTTTAACTTGAGGAAAAAGATAGAACAGTTCAGTATCCGGTCCACCAGGGTCTCCGACCGGCATTGACTCGGCATTACCGCTTCTTGACCACCAATTTTTCTCGCCGTAAAAGAAGATTCGCCCATCTCCTCCTCCTAATCTGGCGCCATTTTCTTCCGTGTCCAATTCAACCTGCTTCGGATCAATCCCCGCCTTATTAAATATATCAGTCCAGATAGCCGCACTGTCGGTATCCTTAGGGATCCCTGCTTCTTTATTGCCAATAAAGCAGCTGACATAAATACGACTGGGATCAAGACCTACCTTTTCGGTTAGAAACTGCCAAAGCCAGTTGATCTGCTCTTTCTTAAAGTAATCACCAAGTGACCAGTTACCGAGCATTTCAAAAAAGGTAGTATGGCGGTTATCGCCGACATCTTCAATATCCTGGGCTCGTAAGCAAGTTTGACTATCAACTAGTCGCTTTCCGGCCGGGTGCTCTTGGCCAAGCAAGTAGGGAAGTAATGGCTGCATGCCACTACCGGTAAATAAAGTTGTTGGATCATTCTGTGGTACGAGCAGCGACCTCGGAATGATTGCATGACCCCTATCTTTAAAAAATTCTAAATATAGTTTTCGTATCTCTTGTGCTGTCATCTTGATTTCATATTTTAACAGTTTATCGCCCGCTTTTAATAATTCCGCCGCCGATAACTAAGTCTCCATCGTATATTACCGCCGACTGGCCTGGGCTAACTGCCCTAACCTCATCTGCCATTTGCAGCAACACTCCTCTTTCCCCTAATATAACCCGGCAGTCAATACCGTCGGCCCGGTATCTTGTCTTTACCTGATAGGTCTTATTTTCAATCGGCGGCTGATTAATCCACCACAAACCGGTCAAATCAATGCTCCGGCTCCACAGCTTGGCATCGTTTAAATCGGTTGTTACATAGACAATGTTTTTAGCCATATCCTTGTCTGTAACATAGTAGGGAAGACCGCCTCCTATGCTCAGGCCGTGCCTTTGCCCAATTGTGTAGTAAATCGCCCCGTCATGTTGGCCGATAGGTTTCTGATTTTGGTCAACGATTAAACCCCTAGGCTGCTCACCTAATTCATTAATAAGGAACTGCTTTATACCAACTTCTCCGACAAAACATATACCCTGGCTGTCCGGTTTGTCGGCCGTAATCAGCCCTCTTTTGGTAGCCTCTTTTCTAACCTCCGATTTACTTGTTATATCGCCTAGCGGAAAGAGGGTATGTTCAAGAGCATCTTCGCTAATACGGTAAAGAAAATAACTCTGGTCTTTGGACTTATCTTGACCTTTATATAACTTCCCCTCTTTTGTTCTGGCATAGTGCCCGGTGGCAATGAAATCAGCTCCGTTTTGTATTGCTGTATCCAAAAAGAGTTTAAACTTAATCTCCTGATTGCAAATTATATCTGGATTAGGAGTTAGACCGATTTTATAGCCCTCTAACATATAGTCAACCACTTTTTGCCGGTACTGCTTTTCAAAGTCAAAGACCAAGAAGGGAAGGCCCAACTGCACAGCTACTGTCTTAGCGTCTTTATAGTCCTCTTTCCAGGGACAAACAAAACCCGGCAAATCACGGGTCCAGTTTTTCATATAGATTCCAGTCACATCATAGCCTTGCTCCTTAAGCAAGGCAGCACTAAGAGAACTATCCACTCCGCCGGACATGCCGACATACACTTTGCCTTTCATCTTAATAGTTATTTTAGGGGATACAAGTAAATATGGCTAATTCTCTCTTTAGACATCTAGAAAAACATTTGCCATGTCTGCCTTAACATGCATAACACCGCCATTGATACGTATTTTCCGTTCCTCATTAGGGGTACGGATGTTAAGTACGCAGGCATCAAGCAAGGTAATAAAGTTGTGGTGTCCGGGTAAAACATCAAACGGGCCGGTTTTATTAACGCCGGATATACTTAATGCTGGTTCGTCAAAGTAAACTCTAAACGGCGAAGCTACTTTGACATGCAGGCTTTGATTATCCTCTGTGCTTTCTTTCTTTTCCCCGGCCATTAAACAATAATTTCCTCTATCCCTTTAAGAGTTTCCTCTCTTGTGTAGTACTCGCCCTTGTTGGCAGTCTGTCTTTCCATGACATACATGTGCTGGGAGAAGAACTGGATCAGCTTCTTGGCCTTGGCATAATCAGCCCTGTCGGCAGCGGAGAGTTCGCTCTCACCGATAATAGCGATAATTCCTTTCAGGGATTCGTATTTCTGGATCAGAGATTGGACTTGAAGGCTCAATACATAATGACGGTCACCGACAATTTCTGGGCTAAGTAGAGAAGAGTTAGTTCTAAGTAAATCAACCGCGGGTCTAATTCCTTGTTCGGCGACTGACCGGGAAAGAACAATAACCGCATCTAATTCATGCTGGATCATTTGTACCGCGGGATCGCTTAAGTCGTCAGCTGGGACATAAATTGTCTGGATCGAGGTAATAGACCCTTGTTCGGTCGAACTAAGTCTATCTTCTATTGATTTAACATCAGAGAAAATTGTTGGTTCATAACCTCCCTGGCTGGGAATCTGGTCTAGAATTGTAGAGACTTCATTATGAGCCTGAACATAACGATACATATTATCGGCAAAGAACAAAATGTCTTTTTTGCGCTCATCTCTAAAATATTCGGCTTCGGTAACTGCCGACAAGCCAACTAACATACGCTGAATAGGGTTCTGATCCATTTGTCCGAAGAACATACAGGTGTTATCCAGCAGACTGCTTGATTTAAGAGTCTGATACAATTCATGACCTTCTCGAATACGCTCACCAATACCGGCAAAGAAGGACATGCCGCTGCCGCTTTTAGCAACATTATGCATCAGCTCCATGATTAATACAGTCTTTCCGACACCGGCGCCGCCAATAATACCTATCTTCCTTCCTTTAACGAAAGGTGTGAAGAAGTCGATAACCTTGATTCCGGTCTCTAATATTTCCGCTTGGGCGGAGGTAAAATTATTAGCGCTTTTCGGGGCATTGAAAATATTACGTCTTTGCTCGCCATTAGCTATAGGATCGCCTCCATCAATCGGCTGACATAAAGCGTCGACTACGCGACCTACGACCTGATCGCCGACAGGTATATCTATGCTTTTTCCGCTACCTACTACGGACATACCTTTTTGGATGGTCGTATCAGCATTAACGTTAAGACAAACAGCTCGGCGTCCTTTGCTCAGGCTACTAACTAACAGCGGTGAGATTTTTGCGTTTTGAACTTCAATTAGCTCATGTTTGACCGGCGTATCTTCGTCAAAATCGACATCTACAATTAAACCGTGAATCGCCCTGACTATTCCATTACTCATAAAGCCTGCTCCGCTTTTCTCAGACCGTTAACCACTTCTTTTAGCCTTTCATCGGCAATAAACCGCTTAGTCCGGTTATACTCCATTTTAAGCAGCTTGTTGGTATCATCGGCTTTTTCACTGGCACTGCGCATTGACCGGAAACGGCTGGCGTACTGAGCTAGTTTTGAATCGAGGATAGTCTGAGTCAGAGTAATTTGCAGCATCGTGCTTTCCATGTGACTGGCTACTCCCTGAGCGCTCGGCTCAAAAATATAGTTTTCCTCACTGATTATTTCGCTATCCTTATCGGCGTCTTTGCTAGCCTGCTCGATAGCTCGGTGCAATTCTATTTTTTTAATGTCCTGAACCATCAGCGTGACATAAGTCTGGTAGAAAACAGTGGTTGAACGGTATTGTTTGACCAAATTAATTAACGGGCCAACATTAATATTACTGTCATGCACTGGAAGCTTGAAATACCTCTTAAAGGGCACTCCTAGCTGAGTTAATTGTAGGGCACCATGGTGGCCGACTATCACCAGATCCTGGGCTTTAGAATCATACTGATCTACCATCCAGTTAATTAATTTCTGGTCGATATCACCGCTAAAACCTCCCTCGGCAGTAATAACTATGAAGAGATTCTTTTCTATGACCTTATCCTGGTCATTACGGCCGTAACTGAATTCCTTGTTTACCCTAATCTTAGAGTAAATGTTCCAAAGCTCATTAAAAAAGTGCTGCGAACTTAAAACTTGGTCTTTAACCTGAGCAATACGCATACTAGCCAAACCCTCAAATACACTGGTAAGGCCAAGCACAGATTGCATTGCCTGTTGTTCTTCAGCCACTTCTATCAGGCTTTTCATTTTTTCAGCTCCACCTGGCTTTCTTTTTGCAAATCTTCACGCACCTTCTCATATTCGTTATCTGACGTAATCTTGTCCGCAGCGTTTTCCGCCTTAGCTTTCAGTGTCTGTATATCCAAAGGCTTATCCGGTGTTGCATGGAGGATAATGTCCATCATCAACACCTGTGCCATAACCGAGTAATGTTCACTGGCTGGCTGGTTCATAAGCTGATACAGCTGACGGCCATGCTGCAGAGCGGACTGTGATTCGATCGCCAGCTCAGATCCAAAATGAGCAAATTCCTGAGCTTCTCCGTAATCAGCCAGAAGTTTTAAGGCTTCGGCGTTCAATTGTTTCTGTCTGTCACTATGACCAACACCGCCGACACGGGTTACACTTAAGCCTATATTGACTGCTGGCCGCATAGTATCCCGGAAAACTTTCATATCTAAAATCCATTGGCCATCAGTAATCGACATAATGTTTGTTGGCAAATAAGCAGTAATGTCGCCGCCATCGGCTAAAACAATGGGCAGGGTAGTGAAAGTTTTATGATTAGCCACTAACCTCCCTGCCCTCTCGAGAAGGGAAGAATGGGCATAGAACATGTCGCCTGGGTAGGAATCGCGGCCCGGGCTAGAATGGCTTAGTAAAGATATCTCCCGGTAGATATGGGCATGGCTGGTAAGATCATCATAGATAATCATGACGTCTTTATCGCACTTTTGCCATAAATATTCGCCTAATGAGCAGCCTATATATGGCGCCAGATAACTGACGATTAACGACTCAAAGATGGTAGACACAATAACAATACTATTCTCTAGAGTATTTGTGGCCTGGAGACGGCTTAAAACGCTGGAGATATCGGTGCGCCTTTTAGCAATAAGAACATAAATGACAATTACATCGTTTTTTTTCTGGTTTGTAGCTATTTGCAATGCCAAGCTGGTTTTACCTGATTTACTATCTCCTAAAATTGCCAATCGCTGACCTTTGACTATCGGCAGCATCATGTCTAAAGCAGTGATGCCTGTTTCCAGTAAATCACTTAAAGCTTCCCGTTGGTATAACATCGGTGCATCGTTAAATACCGGCCAAGTTCCGTCGGCAGCGATAGGTCCTTTACCATCAAGAGGCTCACCGAAGGCATTAATTACTCTGCCGATAAAGTCCTTGCCAACTTTAGTTACCAGCTCGTTATGCTGGATAACAGCTTTCATTCCCAGATAAAGCTGGTTGGTTCCAAGATACAAAACACTGACATAATCATCCCTAACTTCATGAACGTAACCCTTAGAGCCGTCCTCAAACATTACCAGCGATTTAACATTAGCTGGTTGCATCCCCTTGATCTTAATTAGGAATTCCTCAATACCAATAATTTCCCCTACCGGGTTGCCATTTTCCAGTAAATGGTCAAAATGCTTGTTGTCGCTCATTCAGCTTTAGAAGCTCCTCTTATTCTGCTTATTAACAGTGTCTTCTGTTCATCAAAGTGGGATCTCAAGCTAAAATCATGGAATAGGTTATCTGTTCTAACGGTACAACCTGCAGCGATCGTCGGCTCAAGCCCGACATTAACTAAAACCAGGTGATCAATGTTTTCCCTGAACCAGGAGGTAATCTTAGCCATAAAGGGAGCGGACGGGTCTACGGCAAAGCTTATATGAACTACTGGCGCTTTAACGGATAGTTCATCTAAAAAAACAGCGGCCGCCTCTCGATCGGACTCTTTTAATAAATTGAGTTTGTTAATTTCGGCGAAATCATTAAGCCCTTTAGAAGTTTTAGGAAGGTTCTTTAGTGTTACTCCCGGTTTGCGGATATGTGATTGCTTAATGAAATCATCAAGATCATGAAGCTCTCTGGTTATACGACTTACATCTCCTTGGCTCATGACTTGAACCGGTAAGTTGAACTGGTCAAGTGCCATACTTAATGTCCTCTGCTATCGCCTTTTTATTGGACTCCAGCTCGGAAATGATGTATTCCAGCTGGTCGCTTAAGTCAATCTGCTGGCCTATTGCCGCCATTACGTAGTGATTCACTATGTCTGCCATATTGTCTTCAAATCTTTTAACTAAACGCTCTTTTTCGGCTTCAACACCAATCTGCAGCTGTTTACTCAACTGCTGCCTCTCTTCCTCTATCGTCTGTTTGGTCTTTTCAATCGAATCAATAGCCAATTGCTTAGCATCCGTTATGGATTCTTCGTATTTGGCAAATTCTTCTCGGAGTTTAGTTAAAAGATTTGAAGACAAT
>JAJZOE010000004.1 GCA_021829145.1 bacterium
GGGCGAACTGGCAAGCTTGTAATCTATATTTAGTATAAAAAATAAAGTTTAAGGAGGGTCATGCAGAGACTTTATGCTCTGATTGTATTTTTTTTAGTTCTTTTCATGGTCATCGGAGCAATTGTCTTTTACCTAGTGACCCAAAATAATAACACATCAATACCATCACTAACATATCCTATGACAGCTTCGCTATGGAGCGCGTATTTAAAAAACCAATGGCTCAGCGAAGGTCGGACAATTTCCGACCCAATTAACAGCGTTACTACGTCTGAGGCTCAATCATACACTCTACTAAGGGCTGTTTGGGAAAATGATCAAAAGGTATTTAAAACTACCTGGGACTGGACCAGAAACAACCTGATGCAGAATAACGGCTTATTTGCTTGGAGATGGGGTAAAAATCCTGACGGTAACTACGGAGTTATGACTGGGGTTGGCGGGCAAAATACCGCCGCCGATGCAGACTGCGACATTGCCCTGTCCCTACTTATGGCAGCGGCCAAATGGAAAAATCCAGCCTATCAAACTCAGGCAACAGCAATTGTAAAAGCAATCTGGAAAGAAGAAGTGGTCAAGGTCAAGAATATGTATTATTTAGCAGCAGACAATCTTGAGAAGACAGCGCAAACTCCTTATATAGTAATTAATCCGTCCTATTTTTCACCCTATTCCTATCGGGTATTCGCGAAAATTGATCCTGCCAACTCCTGGAACAAATTAGCTAGCGATTGTTATGTAGAATTAAATACAATTCTTTCCAGTGATCTTGGCTCAACCACTAGCGACGGTCTGCCGCCTGATTGGGCCATAGTAAACCGCTACAACGGATTGGTTTCGCCAAGCCCCAACCCCGATCAGGACACCAACTTTGGCTTCAATGCCTTTAGAACTGTCTGGCGACTAACACTGGACTGGCAATGGTTCCATATTAATGCTGCGAAACACACACTAAAGCGTTTTGGCTTCTTATATAGCCAATGGCAAAAGCATCATCAACTTTTTGCTATCTATTCTCATAACGGAAGCGCTCAGGTAGATTATAGTTCCCTAGCCATGTACGGAGGGACGTTAGGATACTTTGCTTTATTTCATCCGTCATCCGCTCGCAATATTACCTTAAATAAAATTATAAATCCGTTGTTTAATCCCAAGACAAACAAACTAAAAATTAATGTTGATTATTACGATAATAGCTGGCTTTGGTTTGGTCTTCGTCAATACGATCACGCATTGCCTGACTTAGCAAGGAGTATAAAATGAGATCACCTTTTTTAAGAGCCGTGTCTGCCAAAAAACTGTTGGCATTTAATTCGCTACTAGCCTTATTTTATTTCATAGCCCTAATTTTTATGTTCAACAGAGGCAATATATTTTTATATGTCGCTCTGATGGTCGGCGAGGTTTTTCATATCTGGCAATTATATACCTTATTTCAAGCAGCATGGGAGATGAAACATGACTCAGACTTTAGCAAGTCTTATACGCCGGCGGTGGACATATATATTACCGTTGCCGGTGAACCTTACAATATAGTTCTTAAAACTGTGATGGCAGCTACAAAAATTGATTATCCAAATTATCATATTTACATACTCAACGATGGTAAGGTAGCAAAGAAGAAAAAATGGTGGCAAATCGATACAATACCTTACGCCACCGATCCGTCTAAAGTTAGCTGTATAACCAGATCTAAGCCAGGCGGAGCTAAAGCCGGAAATATAAACCATGCACTTACAAAAACTGATTCACCTTTTATTGCCGTGCTTGATTGCGATCACATACCTAAGCCTGAAATCTTAAAATCTATGCTCGGTTATTTTATTGATCCAGAGGTAGCTTTTGTGCAAAGCCCTCAATATTACCGTAATCACACAGACAATTATGTCGCTAATGCGGCTTGGCAACAGCAAACACTCTTCTTTGGGCCAATTTGCCGAGGAAAAGCTCGGTCAAACTCCTTATTTATGTGTGGCACAAATATGGTTATCCGCCGCAAAGCATTAATGAGTGTAGGAGGGATGCGCCAAGAGTCTATAACTGAAGATCTCTACACTTCCTTACTTCTTCACGCCAAGGGATGGAAGTCTATTTATGTGCCATTAATATTAGCCGAAGGCCTGGCACCTGAAGATTTAAGTTCTTATTGGAAACAACAGTATCGATGGGCCCGAGGCAGCCTAGAGGTATTATTGAAGCACAATCCATTGTGGCTGAAAGGCTTAGATTGGCGCCAGAGGTTGCAATACATGGCCTCCGTTACTTATTACTTAATCGGTGTAGTGGTCCTTATTGATGCTCTTTTACCTCTATTCTACTTTTATACCGGTTTGATTCCCATCAGTGCTACTACTATGTCAATCGCCTTAGTGTTTATACCCTACATGTTTTTAACAATGTATTCTTTACAATGGATAAGTAGCTATGCCTTCTCGTTTAGAGCCATAGCATTTTCAGTGGCTAGCTGGCCAATATATTTATTAGCGTTAATATCCACCCTACTAAGAATAGATACTGCCTTTAAGGTAACTTCAAAGGAAAAACAAGATGGTAATTATCTTATGCTGGCTTCACTACATATTATCTATATTGCCAGTGTATTAGCCGGTATCGGCTATGTCCTATCGAGGAATGACCACATTACCAGTTCACTGATAACCAATTCCACTTGGGGTATTCTTTATATCATTATGTTCTTGCCCTTTGTCCGGGCGTCATTATCGGATAAGTTGGCTAGACTAATGTCAATAACCGAAGAGCTACCAAAGGAGGAACTTATTAGTGATTAGACTAGTTAAATCATTTATTGGTAGAAAAAATGTAATTTACGGCCTTAGCCTTATAGCTATTATAGCCGTCGCTATAAGCATCTCTTTAATTTGGTTTATTCATGATGGGGTCAATTATCAAGAAAAATATAACCTGAGTTTAAGTTCTTTCCATCACGGACAGAACCTATTTTTATTGGGATCAAATGATAATCCTATGCCCTTATACATAATTATATTGCATGCCTTTAACGGCCTCATTGGTCACGTCAGCCTCTATGGGGACAGGCTACTATCGCTGGCTGCTTTGGTGATACTGACAATTGTCGTCTTCTTTATAGGAAAATTAGCTACCGGACGTGCCTATACGGGCCTTATAGCGGCTGCCATGATTTCATTTTCACCCTTTATGCTATGGTATGCCAATCGCGCCACGGCCTATTCTTTACTAACTTTAGTCGTTGCACTGAACCAATTATTTTTCATTGCCATCTATAAACATAAAAAATGGGCGCATATAGGGTTTCTTTTGTCTTGTTTAATAGGACTATCTCTTCACTTTTTCTTTTTAGCCATTATTATTCCTGAGCTAATTTTTATGTTATTTAAATTGAAAGACTTAACCGGCTTAGAACGAATATCATTACTATCTATATTACTTATATCACTAGGCTTTTTTGGGTGGTTTCTTTTTGCAAGCAGTCACAGTACAGTGACGTTATGGCAGCATCTGCCATATACTTCCAAGCCATCAGCAACCAATACCTTTATTATCTATGTGCAATATCTTTTCGGCTTTCAGTCAGTTGTACTTACTACGGTCGTTATTTCACTATGGCCGTTGCTGGTTATTTTAGCTTTGTTAGCGGTCCAAAAGTATGTGCGTCCGCCTCAAGCAGTACTCTACCTATTTTTTACAGCAGTGTTCCCTATAATCGCCTTATTCGCTTTTTCCTGGCTTTATAAGCCATTATTCTTAAGTAGTTATCTAATCGTCTGCCTTCCATCGTTTTTTTTATTTTTAGCCTGGTACTTAACGTCCTACAAATTAAAAATAATCACTCTAACCAGATATGCCTTAATAACCAGTATGTTGGCAATGACCTTTATGGAGCTTAGTGACTGGCGAATAGCCTTAAGCCAGGACTACCTAGGAATAACAAACCATAGTTATAGATACATAGCAGATAACTCGACCTATAATTAAGCAATATTCAAGCTTATTTAGTAAAATAGAAGGCTATGGCAAAAAAGTTTTGGCAAAAGGCAAAGTATCGACTTATACCTACGGCAGTATTACTTACAGCTGGAATAATAAGCAGTAGCTTCTACTATAATGTCACTGATAAAAGCATTGAGAAGAAATTAATAGCCTATTGCAGCATCACAGTATTTGCCATAGCCGCTATATTATTAGTGCATTCCTTTACCAGCTCTATATATTCAGCAATGGCCCGGCGTCGTCTTGGTATTGCTAGAGCGGCATCCATTCAATTCGGCTTAAGAATATTTGGTTATGTAATAATATTACTTGGATCACTGGGGCTAATGCACATACCTGTCGGTAAACTGCTTCTTGGTGGTGCGGTTATAGGGATAATTCTTGGCGTGGCAGCACAACAATCCCTAGGGAATTTTTTTGCAAGCATCGTGTTAATTATTGCCCATCCCTTTCGAGTAGGTGAAGATGTAATTCTATTTTCTGGAGCCCTCGGCGGCAAGTATGAAGGCGTGGTGACAGATATAGGACTCACCCATACAAAGCTAAAGCAAGCAGATGGAAAAATCGTATTTATGCCGAACTCTGCACTTCTAGCCGGCGCTGCAATTATACCTAACAGACCACAAAGAAATAAACACAATCACCAATAAAATTGTCCTTGCACTAACATTTGGCAGTACTGAATACGTCTGGCCCGCCGTTACTGCGTCCTCTTTTAAGCTCATAAAAGTTCGAATTATTGGCTAATTTAGACAAGCCATCCCAAAGTTCGACCGATTCATCAACGTCCGGTAGAGCCTGCATTACAGGTCCAAAAAAGCCTCTTCTTTCCCCATTTTCCAGATTAAAGACTATTGTTGGAACGCCTATATCCTGCCCTACCGTATCCACTGCTTGCTGAGTCGAACGATTTAACTCGTCGTCAAGGCTACCGTCATCAGCAAAGTCAGCATACTTAGCATCTAATTCTAGCTGATTGAGAACTGTTTTGATTACACCATCATCGTATTCGTCGCCTGAAATAAAATGCCTAATACCAAAAGCCGTATACATCTTCAACAAATCTATCCCGTCTTTTGACGCAGCAAGCATAACCCGTTCAACTCTATGAGCGGGTATATGGTTGAAATTTCCCTTATTCTTATCTGTCCCTATCTCCTTGTTTTTAATTGCCAGACTAAACAAATGCCAGTTTATATTTATATCTCTTTTGTTCTTTGACATTAAAAGCCAGCGGCTGGTAACCCAGCAAAAAGGGCACGATGGATCAAAATAAAAAATCTACGTTCATACGAAACTATATTATACCCCTACTCTAATTTATTCTGTTATAGCTATCTCCAGAAATATTATCAACCAATAATATACCGTCTCTTCAGGCGATATTTTAGCCAATCTCGAATAATTATTAACCGTATTCACTTAAGCTATATTACGAAAATTAACTGTTGCTTAGCTGAGCGGTAGAAGACTTTAGCTTCTGCCCGTCAACTAGCTGGCAACCGTTGGACAATGCTAGTTTAATTGCAGCTCGGGTAAAGCTGGAGTTAGTTACAACCATGCCTTGGTTGCACCCATAGGCTTTTAGGCCGGCAACAGCCGCCCTAACTGCAGCAACGCCAACAGGTCTAGCCGAGCGCTTTGTTTGAACTCCTAATAAAATGCCGGACTTAGAAGCGATTATATCTATCCCCTGATCAAAATATTCTGTCTTGATTATGTCAATGTAACCGTTCAGCCTTAGCCATTCGCTTACCTGATCTTCAAAAGCTAAGCCGCTAATGCTGTTCCAGTTAGATGTATTTATGGTTTTTTTATTTCCGGCAATTAATTTATAAGATATTGGACCTAGTACTAACAATAAGCTAAAAACTATCTCAACTATCATTAAGTGACGATAGAGAGCTGAACGAATGCGCCAAAAAATGGCCAGTATAATAACGCCCACCATTAAAAAAACACTATCGTCAGACTGTTTACTACTGCTTTTATACATAAAAGCAGTATATGAATTAATCAAAATGTTCCCAATAATGCCTTCAGATTTAATTAATGAATAAAGTATAGAAACCTAACATCGGTGAGGCAAGCCCTAATCCGTACAATGATTTACATAAGACGAGTGATGTTAATCCGCCAATCTACTAAGTTATTTTCCTGATCAAACACAAATTTACCTTTAACTTTTTCTCCGTTAAGCACTAGTGGTAGCCAGTACTTGTCATCGACCCACATCTTATCGTAAGGTATTGCTTTAGTGGGGAACCATTTTGGCTTCATTTCTTCGGTTTCGCTTGGTTCACCTTGCCATTTATGACAAAGATATACATGTACTAGCGACTCTTCGCCTGAATAATCAATAAATGATAACACAGCAACTTTTAGTAAAGATAAAGGAGTGACAGCGATTTCTTCTTCGCATTCCCTTATAGCGGTTCCTTCGACTGTTTCGTCTCTATCTTGTTTGCCGCCTACACCGTTATATAAACCAGCTCCAAAACCGCGTTTTTTCATAGCTAACAAAATATTGCCATTCTTTATTAGGTATAAAAGACTCAGTTGCTTCATTTTAACTATTTTTAATAATGCTTATGATTGCCTTTAAGGCATTCACGGCTGCATTTATATCAAGCCGTGGAGCCTTCAGTTTATTATTATAGCCCGCTAATGATTGTTGGTTTTTCGCCTCTATTAATGAATTCTCGACAGTAGTTGTGATCGACTTGGCCGATAAGATGTCAGAGGTTAATGTTGTCATGTCTGCCTGAAAATCAGTTAAACCTACTCCTCTACGGCCAGTTAGCATAATAGCTGTTTGTAATTTATCCCTTGTCTCATT
>JAJZOE010000034.1 GCA_021829145.1 bacterium
TCATAGTAATCTTGGAGGTTTTTGTGTAAATCTATTGCAACTAAACTTCAATAGAATAAAGAGGTATTTATAGCTAAACTACCTACAGTCTAATAGAATTAGCAAGCTCTTTTTTTAAATCATCAATAAATTGTGAACTTAGTAACTGTTGCCATGGAAGGAATATGGGCTTTGGTAAACTGTCAAAATCATGCCACTGCATTGCAATAAATTTATCAGGTTCCGTTATATGTTCCTGGCCCTTAGCCCAATCACTAATTACCCAAACGGTAATATAGTGCTTACCATCTTCCTTAAAAAAATCATTGGTTACAGCACCAAAGCGGACATTTTTTATTGTCAAGCCTGTTTCTTCTAACATTTCACGCTTTGCGGTCCGTTCAAAAGTTTCGCCAAACTCTAGATGACCGCCAGGAATGCTCCAATCACCGTCACCATGTGAACCTTTCCGACGACCCATTAAGAATTTGCCGTCTTTAAAAACAAAGACTCCAATCCCCACTCTGGTGATTTGTTGGTTCGTCATTAAGTAATAATAGCATATAGCGAGATTAGAACTTTTAATGGGAATAAGGAGCTCTATATTGCTACATTACTTAGGTATGCAACTAAAATCTAATTTTCTTATCTTACAAAGTGTTGTGAAGAACATTTGGAGGCCCACCAAAGAATTAAGTTATATACTTTCACCCAAGAACTTCTTAGATGGAGAGTACTTCTGGATAATAAGTATAGGCAAGAGCAGCTAAGCAAGAAGCGATTAAGTTCTATTTATTCCAAGTAGGAGTTATACGTGTAGTTCTGGGTAAAAGTCTTTTACGCTATGAGTATACAAGGCATTCATGTCAAACAATCCCTGAAAAGATTTTGGATATTTTTTGTCAAGGGGCACCAACATTACAATTTGCTGTTTTCGTCTATCTTTAATATCAAAAGTTAAGCCTAGGGGCGTATCTATAAAGCATAGATAGTCTTTTATCCATTCTTCATAGCTTTTCTTGTCGCCATATCTACTATTTTGTTTGAATCTGGAGTGTTCTATAGATGCAAAAGTAATAGTTTCATGAAATTTAAGATAATTTGATAGCTCGAAGACAGATATTGGAATTTCTCTATGTTTAGGGATAATACCTGCTTGCACGTCACACATAACCCATTTGTTATAATCTTTGCACCAGAACTCAATTACTACATGCCCAGCACCATATTTACGAATTTCTACGTCACATGTTTTCAGCCCAATAGTTCTGGCAGGTATTTTGTGTGCCCAAAGCAACCCCATGGCTAACGTACTATATTCAACACATCGAAACGATTGCCCTTCTTTTGCCTCTCTGAGTATAGTTAGTGGGTCAGCAGCAGATGGTTCGTTGTCTCCATTGTGCGTAAATAACTGATGAGCGTAGCCTATTATATACTCAGCTTTACTAAATTCACTTGCTTCGCTCTTTATATCAATATTTGCCAGTTGTTTTAAACTGTCTAATGAAGGGTTGTCTGCGATAGAATACTTAAAGTGTGGACTGATTTCGTAAGTTTCTGTATTGTAAGCACCCATACTTATTAATATAACAAAGCCTCTAAATAAATAGGGGTCTAGAAATGAAATTATTGGAGGGCCCAGTGGGACTCGAACCCACGACACCCTGCTTAAAAGGCAGGTGCTCTAACCGGCTGAGCTATGGGCCCATAGTTTAAAATAACTCCTTACATTATCCGATTTTAAGTGAGAATGTCAATCTTTCGGAGCAGGGTAAGGTAAGGCTTCTATGTTAAAATAACAGATAGAGGAATATGATAGAAAGGATAAGCCCATGAGCGGTCATAGCAAATGGTCAACTATAAAGCGTCAAAAAGGTGCCAAAGATGCAGTCCGCGGCGCTGTTTTTACTAAACTCGGTAATACTATTGCTGTCGCTGCCAGAAATGGAACTGATCCTGAAACCAATTTTGCTCTTCGTTTAGCAATAGACAAAGCGAAGGCTGCTAATATGCCTATGGCTAATATCCAGCGGGCTATTGACCGCCAGAAAGATAAAGATGCTGCTCAACTTCAGGAGCTTACTTATGAAGGCTATGGTCCTGGTGGCGTTGCTATTATTGTGGAGTGCATGACGGATAACATTAACCGTACCTATCCTGATGTTAGAGTTGCTTTTACTAAGCACGGTGGTTCCATGGCTGAGAAAGGTGCTGTTGCTTTTCAGTTTGATCGTCGTGGAATTATCCGGGTGGCAGAAAAAGGGGACAAGGTATTAGAAGCAGCCATTGAAGCTGGTGCCGAGGATATTGTTGATGAAGATGACGGAACAACAATTTACACCGATCCTAAGGATCTTAATGGAGTAAGGACAGCTATTAGTGACGTCGGACTTAAAATCTTAGACGCTGAGCTAGGCTTCGTACCTAAAAGTACTGTCAAGGTAGGAGATAAGACTACAGCTGCAAAAATAATCAGATTAATGGAAGCGCTAGAAGACGTTGATGATGTGACAAATACTTTCGTTAACTTTGATATTCCTGAAGAGGTTCTAGCGCAGATAGACTAAAACAGCTAGACTAAAGCCAATGCCGAAGATATTAGGAATTGACCCGGGAACCGGTATTGTCGGATTCGGTTGTATAGAAGCAGATAACCGCTCTATGAAAATGATTGATGCTGGTGTAATTAGAACGCCTGCACATCAAGCGGCTGAATTGAGGTTGCTAACTATTTACAATGAAGTTAATCAATTAATAAATGACTTTAGACCAGACTGTTTAAGTATTGAAAAACTGTTTTTTGCCAGAAATGTCACTACTGCTATGACTGTATCACAATCACGTGGCGTAGTTCTTCTAGCAGCAATCCAGTCACATCTGCAGATTTCCGAATATACTCCGCTGCAAATAAAGATGGCTATCACAGGTTACGGAAGGGCTGATAAGAAGCAAATGCAGGAAATGGTAAAACTGATTCTTAAGCTTGAGCGCGTGCCAAAACCGGACGATGCCGCCGATGCCTTAGCTACAGCAATTACCCATGCTCAGTTCGTTGCTTGATCAATAATATGCCATAATTAAGGTAATGATCGTATCTATTGAGGGCATAGTCGACGAAAAGAATCCAGGCAGGATAGTTATCAATGTACATGGACTTGGTTATGAGGTTTTTGTTAACGATGCTTCACTAAGTAATATTGAGAAAGGTAAAACCACCAAACTACTAGTCTACGAGCAAATAAAGGAAGATGCTCATGATTTGTTTGGCTTTGTTACTGCTAGTGAGAAAGAACTTTTTGAGAAGCTTTTGTCGGTAAAAAACGTCGGGCCGAAAGTAGCTATGGCTGTGTTAAATATCGGTAGTGCGGAAGTCGTTAGGCAGGCTATAGCTGGCGGTGACACGAAATTGCTGCAAAGCGCTAAAGGCGTTGGGCGGAGGGCGGCCGAGCAAATTGTTGTTGAACTCAGGGACAAAGTCGGACTAATAGCTACCGCTGGCGCCGAGGCAGTAGTTGGCAGGAGCGGAGATAATGGCAGTGATGATGCTGTTGATGCTCTTATGAGTCTTGGATATTCAATTTATGATGCTAAACAAGCTTTGACGGGTGTAGACCCATCACTTAGCATTGAAGACAGGGTTACATTGGCGCTTAAGGGAGGTAATAAGAAATGAACATACCTGAGATCAAGTTGGCTGATGGTAAGATGATACCAAGAATAGGTCTAGGCTTATGGAAAAACACTGACCCCGAATCATTTTCCTTAGCCTTTAAGGCTGCAATTAAAGTCGGTTATCGACATTTTGATACCGCTCAAGCCTATGGAAATGAACAACTACTGGGACAATCGATAAAATCCTCTGGTATAGATAGAAAGAACTTCTTTATAACCACCAAAATAGCCGTTCAGAATTTTGGAGTCAAAAAAAGCCGTAACAGTTTTAATGAATCTTTGCGGCGGCTGGACACTGATTATGTCGATTTATTATTGCTCCATTTTCCGATACCGGTCCTCAGAAATAAAACTTGGAAAGTAGCCGAGGAGATTAAAGCTCAGGGTCTTGCTCGATCAATTGGAGTTAGTAACTACACTATTAATCATCTTAAGCAGTTAGAGCAATACGCGACTGAGCTGCCGGCAGTAAACCAAATTGAAATGCATGTATTTCTGCAACAAACAGAGTTAAGTAGTTATTGCAAAGGTAAGAACATAGTCATTGAAGCTTATTCACCTTTAGCCCATGCTAAAGATATGGACAATAAAACCATTAATAATCTGGCTAAAAAATACCGTAAAAGTTACGCGCAGATAATGTTGAGATGGGCTTACCAGCAGGAAGTAGTTGTGCTGCCAAAGTCGGTTAACCCGCAGCGTATTGAGGAAAATGCTGATATTTTCGATTTTGCTTTAAGCGATGATGACATGCGACTCATTCAAGCCGAAAACAGAGATCTGCACACATGCTGGAACCCGGAGCTTATACCATGATTGATCGTTTTGTAGATGCTGTATCGGAAGAACCAGAGAACGATGAAGTAGAAGTAAGTCTTAGACCTAAAGATTTTGCCAGTTATATTGGCCAGGATAGATTAAAGGCTAACTTGCAGTTGGCGATTGCGGCCGCTAAGAAAAGAGAGGAACCGCTGGATCATATATTGCTCTATGGGCCGCCGGGGTTAGGCAAGACAACCATGGCCAATGTGATAGCAAATGAGATGAGTGCTCAGATACGTATTACCAGTGGACCGGCGGTTGAAAGGCCGGGTGACCTAGCTAGTTTACTGACGAACTTATCCGATCATGACATACTTTTTATAGATGAAATTCATCGACTGCATCGGACAGTGGAGGAGGTTCTATATACGGCAATGGAGGATTTTAAACTGGATATTATGCTTGGTAAGGGTCCGTCAGCCAGGAGTTTAAGACTTGACTTGCCACATTTTACGATTATTGGCGCTACTACACGCACCGGTGCCATTGCCGCTCCGCTTAGGGACCGGTTTGGTATGGTTCACCGACTGGATTTTTATACACCACAGCAAATCGAATCGATTATTACCAGAGCGGCAAAAATATTAGGCGTAAAAATAGATAAGCAGGCGGCGGTTACAGTAGCCGCCAGGTCTAGATTGACTCCACGAATTGCCAACCGGCTTTTAAAGCGCGTGCGCGATTATGCCGACATTAACGGTGACGGCTTTATCGATGATAATGTTGCTCATCAAGCTCTCGAAATGATGGATATTGATGAGCTAGGATTAGACCCGGCTGATCGATTACTACTTAGCGCAATTATAGATAATTACCGAGGCGGACCAGTAGGGGTTGAAACGCTGGCAGCCATTACAGCCGAGGAAAGATCGACTATTGAGGACATGATAGAACCTTATTTGCTACAAATCGGCCTACTTGAACGTACTCCACGGGGCCGAAAAGTAACTCCTAAAACTTACTCGCACTTAGGAAAGAATAGAGCACAGCCAACAGATAACCAGCCGAGATTAATCTGATCCTACTGGAATGGATTCTGTCGACTTTGGTTAAATAACGCCGTAACACTAACCGAGTTGTTTTTCATACTCTCTAGCTGGTTAACGACATTTTGATTTATAACCGGAACACTGGTAGTTTTAAGGTTGCTGCTGATCTGTGATTGCGATGGTTGTTCATTTTTAAAGCTTTGGATGCTTAAGATCACGTAGCTGTAAACTACTATGAAGAAAACTAACACGAAGACCCATAAATACTTACGGTATTTGCTGACTTCTGTTGTTAACTGTTGGAGTGATAGTTTGGGCTTATCTTTATTCATAGCGGTCTTATATACTCGTTTATGGTTAGAGAAAATGTAATTAAACCATCACTTTGTGGCTGGATGCTTAGATTGGTTACTTCAGACGTCCGTCGGTTTTGTTCTAGCTTGGTTAAGAAATTATAAAAGTTTGCATAGGTTGTTGCATCGGCTGGTTGGTCGTCTTTCACATCTATCGGTAATAGGTAAACTTTGGCAATACCTTTAACAGGGGTAAGCTGGGATAATAATATTCTTTGCTGGGCTGCTTTGGAGGTGCTTGATTGACCAAGAGTTGAAGTAGGGAAATCGATAGAAGTCAGTTTTATGTTGCTGGCGGCTGCAATGTTGACGATTTCCCGGACAGTTTCAGCCTGATCCTTATCTTGCGGAACGATAGATTCTGCTATCTTCTCTAAGGGAGTATATTTCTGCACCTCCTTATTAGCTATTGCCAGATTGGTTTTTTCAGTTTCAAGTGCTTGATTCTTAGCTTTAAGGCTGACCAGTTGGCTTGCTTGCGTTTTTAACTGGCTGACTATACTTTTCGACCCAATTAACGTGGCTAGTAGCATGATTATAATTAAGCCAATGAGTAGGCGATTAACCATTCGGCTGTCAACTTTAATGCCTTTTAATTTCATGGCTTTTTCCCTTGGTTTATGAATAGAAACTGATTATTCTTAGCGAATTGAGCTCTTATCTGTATGGTACAGGGATACTGGCTATTGAAGCCTGGCGTGGAATTGTTGTTACTCGTTATACAGTTAATGCTGACTATATCTGCATTTGAGAATATGCCGTTCGACGGATCAGCAAGGTTAACCTCTACTTGGGTGGCCGTGGTATAGTCAGTGGCTTCAGCGGATATGTCTAGCCCTGAGCCACCTGAAGCATCATTAATGTTGAGACTGGTAAGGTTAGCGCCATTAGGCATAGCCGCCGCCATTTTAGTCAACAGCTTTGAGAATAATACTTCTTGGGATAACACTTTTACTACCAAGCTAAAGTCGG
>JAJZOE010000072.1 GCA_021829145.1 bacterium
TACTTGAGGACGGAAGGATCGTAGAGACTCATCCGATCAGATTTGAAGTTAGAGATATCGGTGCCGAAGATGACGAACCCTTGGTATATTCTGCCGCCTTTTATGCCTCGCTGGGCATGACCGGACTAACCTCAAGTGAAAGATATTTAAACAATCCCAGACACCGCAAATTTATGGGTCGCTGGGCAGTCGGCAGAACTGTTAGCGAACCGGTGCTGGCGGCAAGGTCTTACTATGCATCAAGAATAAACACCGTTTATCAGTCAGGCGAGGAAAGACAATTTTTTGACGAGGTGTTTGCTAACTCCAGTATCATGGCCAAATATTTACATTTTCCAACCCACCTGACTGAACCGGAGCTTTTTCATACTATTATCCCTAGTAAAAACCTGTTTAAGTTTGTCGGCACGGCGTTAACTAGCATGAACCAGAGCATGCTTGACGGCGACTACTTACCATTAGGTGATAAATATGAGTTCGTAACCATGCATGATATACCGGCTCAGTTTGACGGTGAAGGAGAGATCATACCCTCAAACAGTCACGTTACTGTCAGCCAGTATGAACAGCCATTTAACGTAGTCGTATCCAATCCTGATCTTTAAGCCACGTTAATTGTCGGGCTGGTACGGGATCTTTTAAGCTTACTGCGAAACAGGTACCTTAAAGAAAAATTACCTAGCTTGGGGTCAAAACTAGCATAAGCTAAGTGCCCGATAGGGTAGAGCAACATAACAACAAAAATAATGACATACATATAGCGGCGACTGCTGATTGAGTGTGCTTTGTATGTTCGCGGACTAGCCAGACAATAATCGGCAAACTGCCTAAGTCCGTTAGCAATCCGCCGAGGCGAATTACCGGCAATCAGGTTCTCATCATAAATCACTTTAAGGCCCTGTTCCTGCAAATGGATAGCCAGGTCCAAGTCTTCATGCAGCCCGTCGCACGGACACAGTGTTTTCCTAACCTTATTCCAGGCACTTTTTCTTATTGCCATGTTAGCGCCGTGTAGAAATATCCGGTTATCGAACCGGCTAGCTAGATAATTGCGCGACCAGCGGTCAATTTCATTGGCAATATCTTTAAGGATAAAATCGTAATAATCCGCCCGTCCAGAAACCGCTACAGTTGACTTATCCCTAGCAAAAATATCATAAATCTTGTCGATCCAATCAGGAGGCAAGACAGTATCGGCATCAATCCGGGCGATAATGTCGCCCTTAGCCACATTAAAACCGCGGGTCCGGGCGTGAACAACGCCCTGTTTTTTTTCACTTATTAATGTAACCCCATCATGACTTCGGGCAACAATCTGGCTGTGATCAGTCGAATTATTATCAACGACAATAATTTCATCGGGCAAAGTATTTAACTTTTCTATAGCATTTAAGCAGGCAGCTAGTGAGTCGCCCTCATTGTATACTGGTATTACAATACTAATTTTTAGATTCTTAAGTTTCATGAGGCTCCTGTTAATTATATGCCGTCCATATGCACAACTTACTTAATAAGTCTTAGAAAGTTCTTATTATATTTATCAAATACACCCTTGCGTTACTGGAGAAAAGGCTGGTTAAGCAAATCACTGTTAATAATTATAGCAATAGTACTTGTAGTAATTTGGACTTGTTTCGGTATTGCCCAGTGGTACAGCTACAGCCAAAGAAACATTCCAATGACCTTTGGTGTTACCTTTATCCCCGATTATGCTGAAAGCCTGGGCGTTAATCCGAAAGATACAATGAAAGCTCTACTGAATATTAAAGTAAGACAGTTTAGACTGACCAGTTATTGGAATGACATTGAGCCCAATAAGGGGCAGTACGATTTCTCTCAACTGGACTGGGAGTTTGCCATGGCTAACAAATATCACGCCAAAATAATTTTGGATGTCGGACTGCGCCAGCCGCGGTGGCCAGAATGTCATCCACCATCATGGGTCAATACCGCCAGTAAAATGAGCAACTGGGAGCCCCAGCTCCTAACATATATGAGTAAAGTAATTAACCGCTACAAGAACAACCCGGCACTTGAAGCCTGGCAATTAGAGAATGAATACTTTCTTAAAGGTTTCGGCGACTGCAATAACTATAGCCGGCAAAGGCTAATAACAGAGAATAACTTACTGAAAAAGCTTGATCCACACCATATTATTATCATGTCAAGGAGTAATAACGCCCTTGGCTTTCCGGTTAATCAGCCGCAGGGAGAGATCTATGGCATTTCGATCTATAAGCGCGTCTGGGATGCAAGCGTTACTAAGCGTTATATTGAGTATCCGTTTCCATCGTGGTTTTACGGCTTTTTGGCCGGCACCCAGGAAATATATTCCGGAAAGAATATGATAATTGATGAGCTTCAGGCCGAAGCCTGGCCTCCTGACGGCCAATCGATAACCCAAACTAGCTTGGCTGAGCAAAACAAATCAATTGATGCCGCCCGGCTGAAAAACCGCTTTGACTTTGCCAGGTCTACCGGTATGAAAGATGCGCTGCTCTGGGGAGCGGAATATTGGTATTACCGCAAAGTTATTGAGCACGATCCTAGTCTGTGGAACGTCGCTAAGAGCGAATTTACAGCTAACAATTACCATAACGGATCATACCTGCTTAATCATCCCTAGCGACTTAATGCATTACAATAGATTGCATTATGGCAAAGAAGAAACGCCAAAGCAGCAAAACCATCACCAACCGCCGAGCCAGGTTTGATTACAATCTTGGCGATAATTACGTAGTTGGCATCGAGTTAGCCGGTGCTGAAACAAAAGCATTAAGAATGGGCCTAGGCCAGTTAAGCGGAGCTTACGTCACTATAAAAGACAATGAGCTATATCTTATTAATGCGACGATCATCGGAACCAGCGGTATACGGATTAGCGAACAGGAAAAAACCAGAAGCCGCCGCTTGCTAGCCAAACGGAGGGAGATTAACCAGCTGATCCAAGCTAAACAGCAGGGAAGGACAATCGTGCCGCTGGAACTACTGACCCGTGGTCGATACATTAAGCTTAAAATAGCGATTGGCCAGGGTAAAAAGCGCTATGATAAACGACAGACCCTAAAGGCCAGAAGTGAACAAAGACAGATCAGTAGTGCTCTCAAACAGAATAGATAACCAAGTAGTGGTAAAATAGTATACATTACCTTGATGGGTAAGGAGTTACATGAAAATCGCCATGATGGTGCGTGGTTACATATCAGCACCAGGGCCCAGTGACATTGTCTATGCCCCTATTGATTTAGCGATAGAGATAAGCAATGGCCTGATAAAATTAGGGCATCAGGTGGACTTCTACGGACCAGCCGGTACAAGGCTGGAAGCAAATGTTCATACCCGCGGCATCCGGGCGCTGGTACACAACCAGAAAGAGTTCCAAAATCTACTATCTTCAATCGATTTGCTGACTCATTATGTGCCTGGGTTATGGGATCAGTATTTAAGTAGTGAGATGTTTAAGCGCGCTAAAAAAGGTGAGTACGACCTGCTTCATTTTCACCATCCTGAAGCCGCCATGCCTTATGCCAGCCTGTTTCCTAAGGTACCGGTTTTATACACCCTACATGATCCGATAGAAGGGTGGTGGCATGAGTTATTTCAAATGTACCAGTCGCCTAACCAGTTTTATGTATCAATCTCTAACAACCAGCGGAAGCCAGCTAATGAACTTCCTTTTGTCGGGACTGTATATAATGGCATAAATGTTGATCAGTTTCCTTTTTCACCTGAGCATGATGACTACTTATTGTTCGTTGGCAGGATAGTCCCAGAAAAAGGAGTTCACATAGCAATTGAAGTTGCCAAAAAAACCAATCATAAGCTACTAATAATCGGGCCAATCTACACTGACAGTAAAGATTACTTTGATCAGAAAGTTAAACCTCATCTAAGTGAGCAGATACAATATCTAGGTTTTATCGATCATAAAAAAGTAGTTAAATACTTTGCCGGGGCTAAAGCCTTCCTGATGCCCATCCAATGGGAAGAGCCTTTCGGACTAACAATGATAGAAGCAATGGCCTGTGGAACTCCAGTTATCGCCTTTGCCAGAGGAAGTATCCCCGAAGTAGTCGTCCATGCCAAAACCGGTTTTGTCGTTAAATCCAAGCAGGAAATGATAAATGCCATATCGATGATAGACAAGCTAGATAGACATAACTGCCGCATACGCGTAGAAGAAAACTTCTCAATTGAGACTATGACCAAAGGGTATGAAGCAGTTTATAAGAACATTATTAAAATAACCAAAAGAGAAAACTTTGCCAGCGGCCGGATTATTGCCCATTATCGCCATTTCGACAGAAGCAAAATTAAGAAGTGGCTATAAGGCATTCCCCTTTTAAAAAGTTTCGGTTATAATCGACGTGTTCCCATATGGGAAGTTCTTTTTATTCCGGGGTAGCTCAGCGGTAGAGCGGGTGGCTGTAGATATGCAGCCTTTATCGGTAACGATAAAGTGAAAAAAGGGTGAATTGCGGGAAGCCTAAGTCAATAAGATACGGTAATCCGCAACCAAGCCGAGATTAGGTTTAAGGATCTCGGAAGGTTCAGAGACTAGAAGGTGAGCCTAACAATAATCCTTCATTAAGCGCCCTTCATCCCAAGAGGATGATGATATAGTCCACACTCTGTGAAAACAGGGATAAAGTGTAACCACTAGGTCGCTGGTTCGAATCCAGTCCCCGGAGCCAATAGTATATATTTGAGCCTAAATCTAATAAGCATTAAGGTTTGTTAAATTTGTATTAAACAACATCGTTAAGATTATTTATTACGTACACTGCCTGATATACTATAAAATCATGAGTGAAGACGAATTTACAAAACTATATAAATTCATGCAGACAGAGTTCAAGACTATTCATGAACAACTCGCCAACACAGCAACAAAAATAGAATTAAACAATTTAACAAACGCTATTGATGCTTATGCTAAACAGACAGAAACATACATGCAAGAAATGTTAGCACTTGGGCACAAAGTTGATAGACTTGAACAATGGATACTTAAGGTTGCCGAGGCAACAGGTGTTAAGTTATCGGCATAGCTTAGGTCTTAAAGGTTCAAGACCGGCTTGCAGAGCCAAGTGCGTATATTTTACGGATTACCCAGTAAGCATCGAGGCTACTGGGTTTTTCTTGATTCAAAACTACGTTCTTTGACATAATGCAGTTAATAGCTGATAGACTACACGTATGAGTTCGGATAAGCCGAATCACTGATGCTTCTTTAATTAATCAAGTTCAGGAGGATTTATGCGGGAAGCTCGACGTGTCACTGTTCGTGGACTCATTTATAAAAACGGTAAAATTTTTGGCCAGAAATTGCATAATTCAAGTGGGGACTGGTGGTGCACCCCGGGTGGTGGTGTTGATGCAATGGAATCATTACACGACGCATTGACGCGTGAAATGATTGAGGAAACTGGCGTTAAACCAATTATTGGCCGTCTTGTATTTATTCAGCAGTTTGCAACTAAAGGAAGCACTGGTCATGGCGAAAACGAGCGATTAGAGTTTTTCTTCCTCGTTGAGAATGCTAGCGATTATGAAGAAATTAATTTAGAAAGCACTAGCCATGGCAATCTTGAAATAGCCGAGTACGGCTTTATCGATCCGGCTGATAAAAATATACTTCCAACAATTCTGCAAACACCGGAAATTACCAGTGCACTAGAGAAGCATAAACCAGTAATTTTCTATACAATGTTAGATTAACTTAAGTTCGTAACCTGCGTGCTGAGCCAATATAGCCAGGCTTTTAATTTAGATTATGGAATATTTGTTTATTTAATCGTATCATTGTGATACGATTAAGATACATGAATGATACGATAATAAACTCCCCTGTACTAATGACTTTTGATAAAGATTCTAAGCTTAGCTCATCAGAAGTACATGCTCTGCTCAACAAGAAGTTGTCTCTTGTTACAATAAAACGACACCTTAGCGACTTACTAAAAGAAGACTTTTTAATTCAATATGGGGCAGGACGTTCAGTAAAATATAGTCTGTCAAAAAAGGGATTATTTTTACGCCCTATAGATACTAAATCCTATTTAGGGAATAACCCAGACGATAGGATTAGCTATAATAATTACCGATTTGACCTCTTTGAAAAACCGTATGTAGAACTATTTACAAGCGAAGAACTAAACATACTCGACAAAGCAACAGAAAACTTCAGGGGAAAGTCTACTATCACAGACGATGAAACACGAAAAAAGGAGTTAATGAGGTTCATAATAGAGTTTTCTTGGAAAACGTCACAGATAGAAGGAAACACATATGATATTATCTCGACAGAAAAGCTATTACTATATGGCGAAAAGTCATCGACAAATACAGAATATGAAGCTCAAATGATAATTAACCAGAAGGATGCCTTGGAATTTATTCTAGAAAACATTAATGACTGGTCAAAGCCAAACTTAACTTTGATAGAAAAACTACATAATTTTGTCGGCAAGGATCTAAACATATCTAAAGGTCTTCGTAAGTCATTAGTAGGTATTACTGGCACAAATTACCGACCCCTTGAGAACGAATTTCAAATCAAAGAAGCTGTTGAAAACTTATTAAATTATCTGAGCTACACCAATAGAGCTTACGAACAGGCATTACTTTCTGTTCTAGGGCTAAGTTATATACAGCCATTTGTAGACGGCAACAAGAGAACT
>JAJZOE010000006.1 GCA_021829145.1 bacterium
TGTCTGGCTTGAGCGTCATCAATACCTGTGGTAATAGTAATAACGGGACAAATGACGGCTCATATCCAAAGGCAACATTGTATGATAACTGCAACTACCAGTTGTATGTAACAGGTAGCTTTATTGCCGATCGTATCAAACTAGATCGTACTTATTCGTCTATCAACAATAGTAAATCGGGCGAGAATCCATATTCCGGTAACACTTCACAATGCAATATTCAGACCACAGATCCGCCCAGCCCTTACGGTACGTGTGCTGCTGAGGAATTTAACTACGACCCGCTAACAGACCTACTGCCATCAGGGCAAAGCGTCCTCGGTGGGTATAATTCAATAACAAGTTTGCCGCCGGTTGCATCCTATTAACTTTTAAAGAGGTGGGTATGAACAAAAAAATAACAATAACACCAGAAGAAAAAAATAGCGCTTATGGTATAATCGAGGCAATATGGGCATTCTAAGTGGTGGAAATGGCGATTTTTTTGGTCTTGATATAGGGACTACCGGCATACGATTAGTCAAACTGACCGGGCATGTCAGACCAAAGTCGTTACAGACTTACGCCTACATGCCAGTTGATACTAAGGTGGCGCTTAGCGACTCAAAATCTGATCAGCAACAGCTGGCACAAGCTATAAAATCACTTATAGCAAAGTCGGGCATTAGAACTAATAACGTGGCAGTAGGTCTGCCATCTCAAAAGGTATTTACTACAGTTGTAGATATTGACAGGCTAAACAAAGACGAGCTGGCCAAAACCATACGTTTCCAGGCTGACTCGCTAATACCTACACCAATTGCCGAGTCTAAAATTGATTGGGAGTTATTAGGGGATTCTCCACAAGATAAAACCAAAGTAGAAGTGCTTCTCTCTAGTGTACCGAATCAATATTCCGAGAACAGGCTGGATATGCTTGAATCGATTGGCTTGAATGTGGTTGCATTTGAACCCGACAGCTTGGCCTTGGCAAGATCGCTGATTGCCTTGGATGCGAATACTCCGCAGATGATACTTGATGTCGGCAACACGGCAACTGATCTTCTAATTGTCGTTAACGGATCACCTCGTTTAACCCGTTCAATACCGACCGGTTACGAGGCAATAATCAGGTCGGCAGTACAGAACTTAAATATTGATGACGCTCAAGCCAGACAGTTTATAACCAAGTTTGGTTTGAACCAACAGAAATTAGAGGGCCAAATATTTCATGCGATTAGTGGCACAATTGACATGCTTATGACGGAAATAGACAAGTCTATTAAGTTCTTCAATACGAGATATCAGGGAATGAAAATTGATCGGGTGATTGTAACGGGATTTGCATCAACTTTGCCAGAGTTTCCTGTTTATCTTGCTAATAAATTCAATATTAATGTAGAAGTTGGTAATGCCTGGAGAAATGTTAACTATAATCCCGACAGACAGAATGAACTGATTTCAATATCTAACCAGTTCTCTGTGGCTGTAGGATTAGCGGAGCGAATCGAATGACGCAATTTAACTTATTACCGGATGTAAAACTGGAATACCTTAAAGCTCAAAGATTAAAGAATCTAGTTATAAGTGTCTCAGCAATAATTACACTGGCTGCCATATTGCTGGTTGCCTTACTGTTTAGCTTGACGGAAATCCAAAAAGTTCAGATCGATAACCTTAACAAAGACATCCAGAAACAAGGAGTTATTATTTCGGGCCATAAGAATTTGAACGAAATTTTAACTATCCAGAATCAAATTAATGCATTAACAAAACTGCACGAGCAAGAACCAGCGGCCTCAAACCTTTCTACTTATTTAAATCAAATTGTTCCTGTAAATGCCAACCTCAGTAATCTTACTATAGACTTTACGCAGGATACGCTTACCCTTACCGGTCAGGCCAACTCACTGGCAACCGTTAATCAACTAGTGGACAGCCTGAAGTTTGCCACCTACACTGTTAATGGAAAAAGCGGCAGCAACAACGCCTTTTCCAGTGTGGTCTTAAGCGGTTTTGGTGTATCAGCCCAGGGCGCAAGTTTTACCATTGATCTTAATTTTGACCCCACTTTGTTTAACGATACAGAAACCGTTACACTTACTGTGCCAAGTAAGGTAACTACCAGATCCCAGCTTGACCAACCAACTATATTATTCAAGCCTAACACTAACGGTGGGTAAATATGAAAAAATCAGATATTTCTTTAAAAAGAGTAGCGATATCAAAAAGTAACGCTCGAGCTGTTATTGTCAGCGCTATAGCAGCATTCATAACCGTCTTCTGCCTGGTTGCAGCAGATAATCTGCTTGGGGTAAGAAGTTATCAATCAAAGATATTGAGCGCCGATCAGGCTGCAGATAACAGACTGAAATTAGACGTTGTGGCAGAAAACGATATCGTTAACTCATATAAACAATTTGTCCAGCAGAACCCCACTATCTTAGGTTCTAGCATCTCCAATAACAACAATGTGGATTATAATAACGCTACAATTATACTAGACGCACTCCCCAGTCAATATGATTTTCCTGCGTTAACAACAACTATACAAAACTTGTTGCAGAAAGGTGGATTTAACATATCGTCGATCGGCGGTACAGACCAATCATCTACGGTGTCTAGTAAGCCAACCAGTAATCCTCAGCCCGTATCAATACCATTCTCGTTTTCTATTACAAATGCCAGCTATAGCTCGGTGCAGCAATTGTTTAGCACGATGCAGGAATCAATCAGGCCGATGCAAATAGATAATATTACTATGTCTGGCAGCGATTCCAATATGAGTATAACTGTAAGTGCGCATACCTATTTTCAGCCTGGCAAAAAGTTTACAATAGGTACGGAGACAATAACTAAATGAAATCTAAAGACATGGCTATAATCGGAGTGTCCATTATACTTGCGGCAATCATATCTATATTCGTCAGCAAGCTGATATTCGGCAGATCGGCATCCAGCCAACAAGTTGATCTAGTCCCGGCAATATCAGCCAACTGGCCGCAGCCCGACAGCCGGTTTTTTAATTCAAGCTCTGTTGACCTTACCCAATTCATAAGTATTGGCAACAATTCCAATCCAAATCCGTTCGGCACAGGCAACAGTAACGGTCAATAGGCGGCTGCTCAATGAGCGGGCTATCATTAACCTCAGAACAACAAGTTGAAGATGCGTTGATTAAATCTGGCTTGATAAAAGAAGACCAGCTTAATAAATACAAAAATGAAGCAAAGAACAACTCTCTGCCCATTTTTACCTACCTCATCCAAAAGGACATCATTAAAGACGAGGATTTGTCAAAAGTCACGGCTAAGGTTAATAAAATTCCTTATGTTAACTTGTCATCTGCCAAGATAGACCACGAGATCCTTAAACTTCTACCGCAGGATGTTGCCGAGCGCTATATGGCTGTCCCGCTTGGTGAAATGCAACATCGTTTAGTTGTAGCTATGCTAGATGCAGGTAACGTTCAAGCAGTAGATTTTCTAAGTAATAAAATTGGCCGACCACTAAAAGTCTATGCCGCCAGTGAATCAGGTATCAAACAGGTGCTCAAACAATATGGCACAAGGCTTGACACGTCTTTTAACGATACGATGCCACAAGAAGACGTTGAAGCAGAACAACAAAAAGATGAAAAAATTGATATAAAAAACATTGTTCAGGATTCACCCATATCTAAAACCTTGACAGCAATACTCGAATACGCAAGCAGAAACAGAGCTAGTGACGTGCATATTGAACCATCTGAGACAGATCTAAAAATCCGTTGTCGGGTTGACGGTATACTCAGAGAAATTATGAGACTACCCAAATCAACGGAGGCAGCACTCGTAAGCCGAATAAAAATCCTTTCTAACCTAAAAATCGATGAGCACCGAGTGCCTCAAGACGGTCAATTTACTATTAAAGTTGACAATAAGGAAATAGATTTACGTATTGCAATTGCGCCTATTGTTTGGGGTGAGCAGGTTGTGATACGGCTCCTGGACAAAACAGGTACATCGCTGAAGCTGGAGGATATGGGATATGGAGGCAGGGCACTGCGTACGATAAGAGACTCGCTTAAACAGTCAAACGGCATGATCCTCACCTCCGGACCTACTGGTTCAGGTAAATCAACCTCCTTATATGCACTTATCCAAGAAATTAAAGATGATTCTATCAATATCGTTACCCTTGAAGACCCTGTTGAATACAAAATGTCGGGCATCAACCAGATACAGGTAAATGCAGACGTAGGACTGACTTTTTCTTCTGGGCTAAGGTCAATACTTAGGCAAGACCCTGACGTTATTATGGTGGGAGAGATCCGGGACGCCGAAACTGCCCAGTTGGCGGTACAATCAGCCCTAACTGGTCACTTAGTGTTTTCAACACTTCACACCAATTCCGCTGCCGGAATACTGCCCCGTCTTTTAGATATGGGCATTGAACCCTTTCTGATCGCCTCAACAGTTAAGACGGTTATTGGACAACGTTTGGTTAGACGAATTCCTCCAGAATCCGAGTCATATGAGTCAACGCCTCCCGAAACTGAAGCGATTAAAGATGCGATCGGCATGCTGTTGCCGCAGTCCAAAGATAAGATAGAAGAAGTTAGCACTGATCTTGGATATAAAAGCTTGCCCTTGAGCACACAAAACGCTTATACTTTGTTTAAGGGCCAAGACAGCGCGGATACGCCCGGTGGTTATAAGGGAAGAATGGGGCTTTATGAAGTCTTTACTATCACCGAAGAGATCCAAGAACTAATTATGAAACGTGCCACAGCCAGCGAAATCCAAAAAGTCGCCTTAGATCAGGGGATGGTATCGATGCGGCAGGATGGTTTTCTGAAAGCACTGGCCGGCAAGACTACCATCCAAGAAGTGAATCGGGTAGCGGCAGGAGACGTAGAGAATAAATGAAATTAAAAACGGGTGGAAAAAATAAATGCAGGGCCAGCCAAGAATAGAAATACTACTTGAAGAAGTGATTAAGAAGAAGGCTTCAGATCTGCATATTCAAGTCGGGCTGCCGCCGATGCTTAGGGTAGACGGAGCGCTCATTCCTGTTCAAGGTGCCGATGTTCTCAATGAGGAGGGTGTCGAGGCTTTAGTTTTTGCTATTCTTGATGAAGACCAGAAACAAATACTGCTTAAAGACAAAGAGTTTGACTTCAGTTTTGCTTTCGGTGACTTAGGCAGATTCAGGGTTAACGCCTTCCATGAAAGAGGCAACCTTGCCGCCGCCCTTAGACTTATTCCAAACGAGATACTTAGCGTAGAGCAGCTTGGCCTACCCTCGGTGGTAAACAAATTTGCCGATTTTCCTCGAGGGTTGGTGCTTGTAACGGGCCCTACCGGTTCTGGGAAGTCTACCACTTTGGCCGCTATGATCCATAAGATTAACAGCGAAAAAGCAGTTCATATTGTCACGATCGAAGACCCAATTGAATACACGCATAAATCGATAAAATCTGTTGTTGTACAGAGGGAAGTTCATTACGACACTTACAGCTTTAGTGCCGCACTTAGATCCGCTTTGCGTGAGGATCCTGATGTTGTATTGGTAGGAGAGATGAGAGACCTAGAAACAATAGCCAGCGCTATTACTATAGCAGAGACAGGACACCTAGTGTTTGCTACGCTGCACACTAACAGTGCAGCCCAATCAATTGATAGAATGATAGATGTTTTTCCGCCCCATCAGCAACCGCAAATACGATCACAACTGTCGAATATATTGATGGCAATAGTATCACAGCGTCTGATACCACAGATTGGAGGCGGCCGGATTGCGGCTGCTGAGATTCTAGTGGCAACACCGGCAGTCAGAAATATCATAAGGGAAGGCAAGAGCCACCAGCTGGATGCTGTTATTCAGACTGGAGCCGAATATAATATGCAGTCAATGGATAAAACGTTAGTCAGTCTGATACACAACGGAACTATCAGCTATGATGAAGCACGCAATTTCGCAGTAGATATAGATGAACTGGATAGGTTAATGAGGGGTTAAAATGCTCACTTTCCAATACGAGGCCAGAAACACGGCAACCGGCGAAAAAGTAAAGGCCGTAGTTCAAGCGGATAACGAACAAGTTGCAGCGAAACTCCTTCGTGATCAAGGCCTTTCCCCGTTGACTATAAAGCTAGACAAAAGCAAGTCAGGCACTAGGTCCGTATTTAACAAAGTCGGGACAAAGGATAAGGTATTGTTTAGTCGTCAGCTAGCAACACTCATCAATGCTGGTCTGCCGTTAGTACAAAGCTTGAGGAGTGTGGGGCAGCAAACCACCTCGAAGCCTTTTAAAGTGGTAATAAATGAAGTAATCACTGACGTCGAGGCGGGGACATCGTTCTCAGCATCTTTAGCCAAACATCCGCGGGTGTTTAACAGGGTCTATATAAGCCTGGTAGCTGCCGGCGAGGCTTCAGGTACTCTGGATACCGGTCTTGAAAGACTGGCTGACCAACAGGAAAAAGACGCCGATATAATGAGCAAGGTGCGCGGAGCCATGATATATCCTGCGATTGTGCTGCTTGTCATGGTTGCAGTGGTAGGCTTTATGGTTGTAAAAGTCTTGCCTCAGGTTCAAAGCATTTATGCTGGTCTGCCAGGTGTGTCTTTACCGCTAGTGACTCGTATTTTGCTTGGCGTATCCCATTTTGTTATTAACTTCTGGTGGCTGGTAATAATATTGATAGTCTTAGGGGTCTTTGGCACTAGGTACGGTTCCAAAACTGATGCCGGTCGGAGCGTTATCGATCTTTTTAAAATGAAGGCTTGGCCGTTTGGGCCGCTATTCATGAAGTTATATATGGCAAGATTTGCCCGAACTGCTACCACGCTGGTTGCCAGTGGCGTACCTCTATTACAAGTATTGGATATTACTGCTGAAGCAGTTGATAATGTTCATATAGCCAAGTCTCTCAAAATGGCAGAAGACAAAGTAAAGGGAGGTAAAGCCCTCTCAGATGCGATCACCAATGACCCCAATTTTCTTGAACTAGTACCAAACATGATAAGGATTGGGGAGCAATCCGGAGCGCTAGAAACAATGCTCGACAAGATAGCTAACTATTATGAAAAAGAGGTAGACAATGAGATAAAAACTATATCTACCATCATTGAGCCTGTTCTGATGATTATCATGGGTATTGTTGCTATAACTATTGTCGCCGCCGTCTTAATGCCAATCTATGGACTAGTAAATCAGTCAGGATTTACAAATAACGTATAGGAGGTGTGGATAAATCATTGATAAAAAAACTACTAAAGTATAATATTTTAGCATAAGCGATACGTAAATTAATTCAACTGCTATCAAAGGGGGCATTTGAAATGCAAAAGTTAAGACAACAAAAAGGCTTCACGATCATAGAAATAATGATCGTACTAGCTATAGCGGCGCTAATAATGCTGATCGTATTCTTAGCCGTACCTGCACTGCAACGAAGCTCACGTAATACTCAGCGTAAAAACGACGCCGGTAATATTTTAGCCGCTATAAATACTTTCGTTACTAACAATAATGGGAGCCTGCCAACTCAAAATGGCACAACTCCTACCAATATGAATCTTAGTCAAGCAATTAAGGGAATTCACCTAGGATATTACAATTCTAATAACGTAGAATACTATACGGGCAGCGGAGTACCTAGTCCGTGTCCTACGGTTGGGACCGGTAATGGATGTGGAACTTCGCCTAATGAAGTTAACACTGAAGATGTAATATTTATGCCTGGATACACCTGTTCAAATAATAACCCCCAAGCTGGTAGCGCACGGGGCTTTGCTGTTGTATACGAAGTAGAAACTGGGTCTAGCAGTGCTCAAGAACAGTGCACAGCAAGTTAGTCAAGAACTAGTTATATAATAACGGGCTTTATAGCCCGTTATTTATGTTATATTAACTAATAATGGTTGTGGCTATTTTTATCATCGGCCTGTCACTAGGCAGCTTTGTTAATGCGCTGGTTTGGCGGCTGCACGAAAAAAAAGATTGGATTAAAGCAAGGTCACAATGCGTTAATTGCCATCATGAACTAGCTGCTATTGACCTTATACCGATAATTAGTTGGATTATTCTAAGAGGCAGATGCCGTTATTGCCAAAAGCCCATATCAATTCAGTACCCCATTGTTGAACTGATTACTGCTGTATTATTTTTATTGTCATACATTTATTGGCCTGTAGCGTTAAATGGATGGCATATAGCCGTCTTTATATTCTGGTTAGCAGCTCTTACTGGCTTAATAGCGTTGGCGGTCTATGATCTACGCTGGATGCTTTTACCGACTAGACTTATCTATGTCTTAATGGTTTTTGGTTTAATTATGGCAATAATAAATATTGTTGGCTCAACCAACCGCCTAGGTGTTTCACTGGGCTATCTGGAGGGAGCGTTAATAGGTGGTGGGATATTCTATATAATTTTCCAGATATCTAAGGGCAAATGGATAGGTGGTGGAGATGTACGCTTGGGGTTTTTACTGGGGCTCTTGGCATCTACAGCCCTAAGGAGCTTTCTACTGATCTTCATAGCTTCGATTATCGGAACGATAGTATCGATTGTTTTAATGAGTGTAAGTAAACTAAAAAGGACTAGCTTAATCCCTTTCGGCCCGTTTTTAATCATATCTATCGTTATTGTGCAATTAGCTGGAGCAGATATTATAAAACTGTATACTAGGGTATTGCTGGGAAACTAACTAAGCATTATTGTTGCCATTACCCTTATGCTCTATACTTAAGATTAGTATGAAGGGTGGCAGAATAACAACACCTGTCAAATATGGCTTTACGATCATCGAAGTTATGATATTTTTGGCCGTGTCGGGCGTAACTTTTCTAATAGCGGCCAACTTTATTAATGGTAAAGAAGCTCAAACTAATTTTACCCAAAGTATTAATCAGATTAACTATCAGGTCAGATCAATTATTAACGATGTTGCAGATGGTAACTATGATGTGCCTAGCAACGAATACGTGGATTGCATCAAACCGGGGGAAGTATCTTTTACCTCTAGCCTTACATCCTCCACCAGTACAGGGTGTGTGTTTACAGGGAAAATCATGGTATTAAACTCAGAATCGAGCTTTAATTTACTGACAGAATCTGGATGCCAGTATTATGTCCCTGGCACAGGATGTAATTCGAGCGGAAATGAGCCGCAAAACCTTACTGAAGAGTCTTTATATACGGTAAATACCCAGACAATTAACTGGAGCGGGAGTCTGTACATGTACAAAGCTTTTTATTCCGCCCAGCCCTCAACTACAGTTCATGCTATAGGTATCCTCGCCAGCTTGCCTAACGGTTCTGGTTCGCAAAGTCCACTAAGCTCATCATATCAGCCATTCTCAATATATTATTCCACCTCTACTACCCTTACTGCAAGTAACGCTCAAGCCCTGACTAAAGGCGGTATTGTTATGTGTTTCAGTTATCATGGCCAAAAGGGGAGCGTAACTATAACTGGCGGCGAACAATCAAACACAGTTCTACAACTAGGGAATACCATAAATAAATCATGCTAAAACTTAATTTAAATGGCGATACGATAGTAGAAGTCTTGGTTGCCCTGGCGGTTTTATCCTTGGCATTTGCAATAAGCTATTCAACCGCAAGCAGAGCACTTACGCTGTCACAGAATACCCAAGAGCATTCAACGGCCCTCGGAATATTAGACAAACAAATGGAAATGATATGGTACGCATATCAGCCTATTAATAACGGTACACCGATCCAGACCAACATCGAAAATAGTCAGTATTTCTGCCTTAATGATCAAGTAGCGGCAGCACAAAATAAAGTAAATGTTCAGTTTACAAGCATACCTAACTCTAGCCTGAATCTTCCTCTGATGCCAAACAAAATACCCAACATTACAAAATGTCTTTTTACGAGTGGCGCTAGCTTTAATTACACGGTGATAGACTATAGGAGTAATCACACATTTACGGCCTCGATTTGGTGGAACGGCTTATCCAGTTTGGGTGTTCAGCACGAACAGCTATCATATAAGGCATATCCCAATGAATAGGCTATACAAAAAACAGACAGGGTTTACGATCATGGAGTTAATGATAGCTATAAGTGTCTTGTCTATTATTCTCATGATTAGTGCATATGTATTAACCGGAATCGGTGGATTGTACTCAAAAGGTACTAATTACTCAAATGTACAGAATGCATCAAGAAACATCATCCAAGATCTGTCATCAGACATACAATTTAGTAACAGCCCGGTAATCCAATCAGCAACATCTATAAACCATGATCAGGCTATTTGCATAGGAAATATAAGATACTCCTATACTATATTTAATTTCAGTAGTGTTTATGCTATTTGGAAAGATCAAATGACCTATGCTGCTAATTCGCCGAGTCAGTGCGTAAGTCTTAATTTAAATCAAGCCTCGCCAAGTTGTACGGGTACTTCGCCAGGCTGTATCGCCTCAGTTCCAAATTCAGGGGAGAATTTGGCCGGTCCAAATATGCGAGTAGGCCAATTAAATGTTATTGGAGGGTTCAGAATTTATTCCATTTCAATAGAGCTAATTGATGGAATTGACAAAAATATGTTTACCAAACCACCAAACAGCAGCCTCTATTATTGTAGTAACCAGAGCGGCCAGCAATATTGTGCGGTAAGTATACTAAGCACTGTAGCAGCTAGGAGATTAGATTAATGAAAAAGAATCAGATTAGATTAGGTGAAGAAGGATTCGCGCCCTTAATCATATCCATAGTTTTAATCATAGTCTTGTCTTTGATAACTGTAGGATTCGTTAATTTAATGGCAAATAATGAGAGAAATGCTCTAAATAGACAACTTAGTAACGACGCTTATTATGCTGCAGAATCCGGAGTGAATTATGCACTCAATGAGATCCAACAAGCCATAAGCAACAACAAACCACTATCTTCAGTTTCGCATAGTAAATGCGGTACTCCTATTGATGTCGGTTCGAATCAGGACACAGTATCTTGTTTGCTTATTAACCCAACCCCAACTGCACTAACATTTAATCAAGTGGGGCTTGGGCATTCAACCACCGTTATTCTATCCTCGGCAAATAACCAGAACATTGCCTCTGTTCTAATATCGTGGGAACCCCATAACTCGGTTAACAATCCTGTTCCAAGTGGATGGGCTACAAATTGTAATAACAACCCATGTTTCTACCCATTAAGTAAGTGGGGTAGTCATGACGGTATAGTTCAAATATCGCTTACGCCCGTGTCTGAGAAAAATAATCTTCCGACTGACACCTCATCTACTCTCACTGCATATTTGTATCCTCTAAATAGTTCAACCGGCGGCACGATGACACTAGATGCAAACGATATTGGTCAATATTCTGGAGCAATCGAAGACGCAAGTTGTAATAACACAATCTGCAACGAAACAATTAATATATCATCTTCCTCGCAACACAACTTTCAACACAAAAATATCATCCTTAACCTTGCTTCTATATATAACAAAAGCGATATTACCGTTTCTGCCATTGGGAGTGATGGATCACCTTTAGCGCTTCAAAACTCTCAAGTTCTAATTGACTCTACCGGCGATGACAGAGGAGTACTAAAACGTATTCAAGTCTCTGTTCCAGTCTCGAATCAAAATAACGTACCTGATTTTAGCATTGCAACCACAGGTCCTTTATGCAAAAACATCACGGCAAGTCCGGGTACGGCATCTACTAGTGGAGACAGTGCTTGCGGGGGGCTTTAGTCTATTTATGATGATATTTTTCGTACGCACTTTTTAAATGCGGGTCAGTAATATGGGTATATATCTGAGTGGTAGAGATATTGCTGTGCCCCAGCATAACTTGAACAGTTCTTAGGTCCGCACCATTCATTAATAAGTCGGTTCCGAAACTGTGCCTCATCGTGTGGGGGCTGACATGCTTGGTTATACCGGCATGCAAAGCATATTTGGCTACCAGGCGTTGGATACTCCTGGCGGTTAATCTTTGATAGTTGCCGCTTAAGTCCACTTTCTTGCTGCCGCTGTATCTTATAAACAGAGGTTTGGCGTTGTCTGTGCGCTTGTCCAAATATTTCTGGATCCAGTCTGCCGCCCCTTCGCTAATAAATACCAAACGATCTTTCTGCCCTTTACCCCGGACCATAAACTCCCGCCGTTTAAGATTTATGTGTCCTCTATCCAAACCGACAAGCTCACTAACTCTGAGACCGCTGGCAAACAACAATTCCAAGATGGCCCTGTCTCTGAGGCCAATAAGCGTATCTGTGTTTGGTTGTGCAAACAATGTTTCCAGCTCTTCTTCGGTCAGAAAAGTCACCTGTTTGCGCCTTGTTCTGGCCAGCTCAATCTTTGCTGCATCCATTGCCGGAATATCCCTCTTGGCACAGAATTTTAGAAAGCTTCTGAGGGCGATTAAATGGTAATTAAGAGTCAGGGCGGATAATTCGTCGCTGGTGTTAGTGCCTAGTCTATTTAGCCACAGACGCCACTTCCTGATTAGCTCGGAATCTATCTCTTCTACCTTTATATCGCCAGCAAAGTCTATAATCCGGGAAAGATAGTGATCATAATTAGCAATTGTCTTCTGAGATCGGTTTTGTTCAATTTCCAGATATTCTAAAAAATCTGTTTTGGCCTTGGAAAAGAGCATATGAATAGTGTACGACGATAGGCTTACGCAAGCTATATTGGATATGACTTTCTATCTGTTACAATAGGAACTAATAAAAAAGGAATATATGGAACGTACATTAATTATTCTCAAGCCGGATGCTATGCAAAGAGCCATTGCCGGAGAAATTATTACCAGATTTGAAAAAGTAGGTTTAAAGATAGTTGCGGCCAAGATTGTGAGGCCTTCTAAAGAAGAGTATTACCATCACTATGAAACTATCGGGAAGATGGTGTCGAGAAGAGGGCGGGCGGCCTTTGACGTAACCCTGGAGTTTATGCAGGAAGGTCCGGTCATGGCAATGGTGCTGGAGGGTATAGAGGCCGTGTCGCTGGTAAGAAAAATGGTTGGAGAGACCGAGCCAAAATCCGCCAATCCCGGGACTATAAGAGGAGACTTTTCACACATCAGCTTTAGTTTCGCCAATACCCGGGGAATATCTATACCCAACCTGATTCATGCATCTGGAGATGCGGAAGAGGCTAAGCAGGAGATAGCTCATTGGTTCAAAGACGAAGAAATCTTTGAGTATGAGACTGTTCATGATAAATTTACTCAAGGTAAGAAATAAAAAACAACCTACATGTTTAATTACGCCCCCATAGTTCAAGGGATAAAATAGCTCCGTCCTAAGGAGAAGCTGGAGGTTCGAATCCTTCTGGGGGCGCCAGGTGAAGCCGTATGGCTTCGTAAGTCTTTCCAGGCAGTTAATTATAGGCAGCTAGTTTAAAACGGGTTTAAACATTAGTATTATTCAATCTAACTCCTATTAGGAGTAAACTAAGGACAATAGCAACCTTGCCTTTAACCAATTAGGGTCTTTAACAAGCGTACAATAAATATTAGGCATGACAGATACGGATACGCCAACAGCTAAACCGACAAAATACTTCGCGGATCAGTTTGACGATGAAGAGGTTCTATTCCTGTTCAGACATCATCCGATTGTAATGAGAAAAGGTCTTATTTTTGGCATGCTCGGACCGCTGGTGGGTGTGTTGCCGGCGGCAATCCATCCTGCATATGGTATGAGTGTATTTTTCGAAGGACTTGGCTTCGGAGCCCTGCTGGGCTTAATAATCTTTTTCCCGAGCTGGATCGGGTGGTATTTCAGCGTGTTTATTGTTACCGACCAGCGCTTCATCCAGATTAAGCAGAAGGGCCTGTTCACAAGAAGCGTATCAGATATCGGGCTGCATCAGCTACAATCTGTCAGCTATGAAGTTGCCGGCATACAGGAAACGCTGCTTGGTTTTGGTACAATATTGATGCGGACATATGTTGGAGACGTTACTATCCGTGACGTCCACCATCCGGCCAAGATACAGAAGAAGATAGTCGGCATACTTAGGGATCTAGGTATAAGTACCGGTAATTTTCCCGGATCGGCCGCATACCTAACAGAAAACAATGAAGAAATTACCGAGACCCAAGCTACCTAAGCCGAGTTTTAAGACTCCGAAAGCGATCAAGCGGCGTAAAGCCCCGGAAGAACGCTTAAAAGAGGCTTTTGCTAACGTTCCTAAAATTACCAACGAGACTGTTGCCGAGCATCGGGAAGAAGTTTTGTCCAGTGCCCGGAAATATATCTATCCGCTGCAGCACTCCAGAAAAAGAATCGTTTATGTGTCCGGCTCCATTGTGGTATTGGCGGTTGTTTTCTTTCTGGCATACATCGGTCTGTCTTTGTACAGGTTCCAGAGTACCTCCAGTTTTATATACGGCGTGACTCAAGTTATTCCTTTCCCGGTCGCTAAGGTTGGGGGCAATTGGGTGTCCTATGAGAGTTACTTATTTGAACTGAGAAGATATATGCATTATTACGAGACCCAACAGCAAGTAGACTTTTCGACTCCTAGTGGCAAGAAACAGCTTGATGCATATAAGCAAGAAGCCATGAACGAAGCTATTACCAATGTTTACGTTAAAGAGCTAGCTAAAAAGAATAACGTTGGCATTACTACTTCGCAAGTAAACAGTGAAGTGGCTATGGTGCAGAGTCAAAATCGTCTAGGGACCAGCCAGCAAGAGCTGGACGCGGTTTTAAGTGATTTTTGGGGTTGGAACGAAGCCGATTTTAAACGTGAACTTAGAAACCAAATGCTCCAGCAGGCTGTAGTTGCAAAACTTGATACCTCGGCCATGCAGAAAGCGCAGGCTGCGTTATCCGCCCTTAAGCATGGTGCAGATTTTGCGACACTAGCTTCCCAGGTTTCGGAGGATACTACAACCAAAGCAAATGGCGGTCAATTCCCCGGCTTAATCAGCGAAAATGACCCTAACGTGTCACCGCAAATAACTCAGGCACTATTCAGCCTTAAACCGGGACAATACTCCAATATTATTAATACCGGTTACAGCCTGGAAATAGTAAAGGTATTACAAGATCAGGGGGGCAAGGTTCAGGCCGCTCACATCTCGTTTAATCTTCAGCCAATATCTGTCTACATCAATCCTTTGCAAAAACAGCAAAAGCCTGAATATTTTATTCATATTTATTAGGCCTCTGAAAAATGAGGGGTTAGATCTAAACCAGTTTTAAAAACCGTGAGTCCGAGCCACTAATTAATGAGAGCTCATCCACTAACGGTATTCTGTCGGCGACAGCCACCAGCTCACTAATTCCAATCCGTCTGCTAAGTTTAATTTCATAGGTGTCATTATCAGGATTATTGATTATCTTGGCATCGATTTTAAACCAGTTTTTAACAGCCACTAATACTTGTTCTTCAATATTTTTTGTTATATCTATGCTTATAGAAGGGAGCTGCCAATCTATTCCATGACTTGGCTGCGCGGCAATTATTGACCGGCCCTGGCGTATCAAAATTGATACTTCGCGGCTCGTGGTTAAGTATTTCTTTTGTCCTACAATGAGCTCAAAAACCAATGATCCGTAAGGCACAATTCCGGCTATAATACTGAACAAAAAAGTAGTTCTATTCCATTTTAAACTGGGGTAGAGAGCTATTAGCATAATAAAATATGCAATAAAAATCGTACCATGAATTTGTCCAGCTATTGGTAATGAGTAAATTCTTAATTGTGGATCATAATGACCGACCAATATTCCTGCGATTAATATAGTCCAGCCGAGCGCTTCAGATATTGCTACAATTTTAAAAAGGAACCATGCTTCTTCTGGGGTATATTTTCTGGTTGATTCAAATTGCTTTATTAAGTTGCGCACTGATAAGGGATTTATTTAAGACAGCGCGGAAAGCTTTCTGTCGCAACTGACGATGTATTAGCTAGTTGATTTTCCTCTTCCCTTAATGCGCTGGCTGACTGTGCGGCTAGAAATACTCCTGCAGCGATTGATGACAGATTGCTTAAGGGCAGTTTACATTCTGTTGCGATTGCCGAGCCGACTAGTGCCGCACTCCTACGTTTTCCAATACGTTGCCTATCTTTAGAGTCGATCTCCACTACTTGCCGGTTAAACTCCATGCCATCAAGCAGTAGCGCCTCCGTATCCGATAATACAGATAATGTCGTTACACAAGGCGGTAGCATACCATTACGGCCTAAGGTGACAGCTGAGACTATGGAGGAGGCTTCGCCAATTGCTGATGCTACACGATTTGGCTGACCTTTGTTCAAGAAGCGCTCACTGGCGTGCTGTAGAATCCTGCCAACTCCTATCTTAAGCAAGCCGGTACTTCTTTTGTCAGAATTAAAATCATTTCTTGCAGATAATGCTAGACACAGTCCAGCTGTTGCTAATAGGGACTCGGCTGTCTTTGCTGACTCCCGCCTGGTTTCCGATTCTTTAGATTCGTAATATTCCACCTGGCCATATGATTCATAGACCGGTGTTGTTCTCTCTAAAACTCCTATTTTCATATAGTTGTACCTTAACTTTATTTTAAATCTCTACTTGCCAATAATAATAGCAGAAAATAAGAGCGCAAATAAGAACCATTTATGTCTATCCTTTGATAGCTCGGCACTTATTATTACCCAAGAATTCGACAATAGTACCACTCTACGAGTCGCAGTTTGCCAGACTTGGAACTATTCATCATGAAAGGCCGGTATCCTATTACTGACCTACTTTGTTGCAATGGAAACTGTCGATACAACTGACTATGCGTATCAATGTGTGTAAATAAAGCCATATCATCATCAACTAGTTGATATATAGCTCGGTAGTCGCTAGTTTTACCAATACTATAACTGCCCTTGTACGGCGTATTGAGTGCGCGATTACAAAGATGTGGGTTTAGGGGGTCATTAGAGAATAATGATAATCGCTCAATTATCTTTTGTTTTACATTAGGAGGCAGTTTTTTAATCTTATTTTCAAAATTTTTATGGAATACTACATTCATATAAAGTTTAAGTAATCGGATACTTCTTTATTCCCACCTAAAACCGGAGACACATACCCCCCCTTGCTTATAATCCTTAATTGCTTGGCCAAGCACCTTCTCTATTTCAATCTTTAAGCGAGGTAATGTCGACACTGTTAATGAACGGCCACGAACAAACTCTTTTAAATTAGCAATGACTATAGTGCTAAGTGGCATACCAATTTCGTTCACAAGTTTCATAGCATCCTGATCTAGGGCCTTGTTTAACTTACTCCTTTATGGGCCATAAAAAGGACTCCTGACTTTTACTTAGTCGGAGTCCAATATGTTTCTGAACTTATGCATGATTTTGTACTAAAAGGTCTAACCATTGAGAGACTTAAACATAAGCACCTTGACGGGCTTGTAGTACAGGATAACTGGAATTATTTTGCAGTAACTGACCAAAAAATGTATTTGACTCTTGAAGGCATATAGCCTGCAATGCAGGCATGACAAACATACAATACACTATTAGAACTGTGACTAAGAGTTTAGATAACTTTCTTCGTAGACAAGCTAAGCAGCAGGGCAAAAGTTTAAATCGAGTAGTCCTTGATTATATTGAACAGGCTACTAAACTGGACTTGCAACAAACCGATGAGGACTTTGAATGGATTATAGGCGCAGATACTATGGATAATGCCTCATTGCAGGCTATAGCTCAATTAAAAGCTACAGATAAACTAAAGTCTCGTTTATGAAGTACCTCTTCGATACAACAGCTTATAGTCAATTATTGAAAGGCCATAAAGATGTGGCCAACACCTTAAAGAATGCCGAAAACATACTTATGCCTAGTGTTGTTATTGCCGAGTTAAGATACGGTTTTATGCTAGGTGCAAAGCGAGAAGAAAATGAAAAACTTCTTACTAGATTTATTGCCAACAAAAAGATACGGGTTATTCTGCCAGACAATGCTACTACTGATTACTTCGTGAACATAGCAGTTATTGCTCATAAAAAAGGCGTGCAGCTCTCTACTCACGACTTATGGATAGTCGCCTTAACAGAACAGTGGGACGTGACTTTAGTAACATTTGATAACGTCTTTAAACATTTAGATTACAAAAAAAAGCTACAACTGGAGAATTAAGCACTAGCTTAATGGCGGATCGTAGCTGGTCAGGTTTGGAACTTTTACACAGCCAGATATTGTTTCCCCAGCGACTTATCAAAGGTTTCGAGACCTATTTTTTCTTTATGAGCTTTTGCTAATAAATAGCAATCGGCAAAATCTAGAGTTGTAGTCGTTAATAAGTCTGTTATTTTTGTTACTATTTCTTCATTTTCGAATTTGAAAGCTTCGGTACGGCCAATTAGCTGAAGAGCCTCGCTTGTCTGACTACGATCACGACCCGTACTGCGCAAAACATACACTATTTCAGCAACAATAACGTCTGTTACTAGTAAGCTAGAGCGGTCCGCTTCTTTTACTATTTTTTCAGCTCTTGGGCTCAGTGCTAAATTATCACCAAGTAACCATCTCAGTATTATATTTGTATCAACTAGTTTCATATTTTTTGGCTAATTCAGCACCAATAGTCTGTTCTCGCTTGGACGGCTTATCTTTGAACGTCGGTTTATTTAATAAAGCACGGACTTCAGATAAACCTTTAGGTGCCGTAATAACTATTTCATTTCTGTCATTAACCAGTAATGTAGCTTTGCCGAGCTTATCTAGGCCCAGTTTTTTACGGAATTCCTTTGGGATGGTGATTTGGCCCTTACTAGTAATACTATATGTGTAACTCATATTACTGAGTATATATAGGTAATGCTTTCTTGTCAATGGTATTACTTGGCGGGCCGTAGCTGGCCAGGTCTGGAACTATTACACAAAAAGTCTTGCTCTCAAAACCTCTAACCATAAAGCTGGTCATGAGCGCCAACCAACATAAGCACTATTTTATTTTTCCTAACCTTTAGGAAGTGAACTCGTAAATCTTCTGCCACGGTTAAGGAATATTGAGGATAGTATTTACCCTTTAGCTGGTGCACCCTGAGCTGTTTTTTGTTTTGATTGGTTACTAACATTTTTAAGGCCGCCATAACTTGTAGTTGTTGTGTACGGCTTAGCTTAGCCCACATTTTATCGTAGTGCTTATGTGTTTGGACTTGCATGCCCTAGACTATTTAAGTGTCTCTCCAGCTCATCAAAGGTATTAAATGGCCCACTGAGGTTGCGATTAGTCTTAATGTCATCTTCTATTTTCTCAAGCTCTTTAGCAGTCTTTTTGTTGGGAATGAACTCTTCCTCAAAAATAACTCTTCGCTCAGCTACAACTTCTCTAAGCTTATTCTCGACGACAGTGCTCAAGCTCAGGCCTAATTTCTGGGCAAGTTTTTGAGCTTGTTCTTTTACATCGGCATCTATCTTAACAGTTATAGGTATTTGAGTCATACTTACAATGTAATACTTCTAATGCACTTTGTCAATATGGCGGGCCCGACCGGATTCGAACCGGCGATCTCCTCCGTGACAGGGAGGCGTGATAGGCCTCTTCACTACGAGCCCAAGCCTAAATACAGGGGTAATAATAGCAGACTGACACCTGTATAACAAAATTATTTATTTGGTGCGGGTGAGGAGAGTCGAACTCCTATCTCAGCCTTGGGAAGGCTATATAATGGCCGTTATACTACACCCGCTTCTATGGAGCCACCTGTCGGAATCGAACCGACGACCTACACGTTACGAATGTGTCGCTCTACCAACTGAGCTAAGGTGGCATCAATTACCGCGTAATTATATCAAAAGCTGATACAATAAACGCAGATCTATGGCAACCGCTAAAACATATTTTCACGATCATTTCGTGTTGTTTCTTCTAACGATGAATACTTTTTTAGCTTTTTTCGCCGCTATAGTAGTATTTCTTCGGCTATCTTCCTCACATGGTAACAGCTACATTGTTCAGTATCGGGCCAGCCTTGGAGTAAGCGCTTTTAAGACCGGCAGCGTTACAACTATTATATCTTTTGCGATTCTGGCTTTGCTTTTGCTGGCCATTGATCTAGTTCTTAGCTACAAAACATATAGCATCAGCCGTCACTTAGCAGTGATGGTTTTGAGCATGGGACTGGTCCTGACAGTTTTGGACATAATAGTCAGTAACGCTCTCCTGGTTTTACACTAGCCATGACGGATATAGAGATACCCTTTGAAAAAGATCGCCATGGACATTATCGCTTCTTTGAAATTCTTCCCGGGTTTTTAAGCTGGACACTGTTATTTCTGCCCATCATCTTAAGCTTTATAAACGTTACAGTGGCCGTATTTTTCATATTGTTCTATTTGTTAGTATATTTTGTTCGTTCATTGGGGTTTAGCATTGGATCGCTGCGTGGATACCGGACGATGAAAAACCACCTAAAGCTTGACTGGGAGGCTCTGGTAGATGACGTCGAGAACAGGCGAGTGGGGAACGGTTCCCACCGCCCGCAATGGCATAAGGATAATATAGAGAGACTAAATACCAGTTCAAACGACTATAAGCCCTCCGAACTTATCCATGCAGTTATTGTCGCTACCGTAAATGAAAGCAGGGAAGTTCTGGAACCGACAGTCCAGTCAATAATAGAAGGTCTGCAGGATAATATGAAGATAATTCTGGTTATTGCCTATGAAGGTCGGGCAGGGGAAGAGACCGAGAAAAGGGTTCTCAGCCTGATTGAAGACTATAAAAACGAGTTTATGGACATCTTTGCGGTCAAGCATCCTGCCAACCAGCCGGGAGAAATAATAGGCAAAGGAGCGAACATCTCCTGTGCCGGCAGACAACTAAAAAACTATCTGGAAGAAAAAAATATTGATCCTAAAAAAGTAATAGTGACTACGCTTGATGCGGATAACCGGCCCGATAAAAGATATTTCCTGGCAATTAATTATCTTTATTGTATAGTACCAGACCCTATCAGAGCTTCATATCAACCGCTGCCGATGTTTACCAATAATATTTGGGACGCTCCGACAATGATGCGGGTTATCGCTACCGGCAACACCTTGTTTTACATAGTAGGAGTGACCAGGCCCCATAGGGCGAGAAACTTTTCAGCTCATGCTCAATCAATGCAGGCCCTGATAGATATGAACTTCTGGAGTACCCGGACGGTAGTAGAAGACGGACATCACTTTTGGAGAAGCTATTTCCATTTCAACGGTGATTACAGGGTCTATCCGTTAACTATTCCGGTTTATCAGGACGCTGTCTTGGCTGACGGTTATATAAAAACTATTAGAGCGCAATTCATCCAGCTTAGAAGATGGACCTACGGGGCGTCGGACGTAGCATATGTTGCCGACAAAGGATTCTTCACTAAAAACGCTATACCTAAATCTGATCTTTTAGCAAAGTTTTTCAATTTGCTTGAAGGCCATGTTACTTGGGCTGTCGGCACCATACTTGTTTTTGGGGCGGCGTTTATCCCGCCACTTATTCATCCTCAAAGCTTTGCTGCTAATGAGTTGCCCCTCATCGTGAGTCGGATACAAAAGATTGGACTTCTGGGATTGTTGGCGACGGTATTTGTTTGTCTGGTTACTCTTCCGCCCAGGCCGGCGAGGTATAAGCGTCATCGCTCAATACTAATGGTAGTGCAGTGGGTGTTAACCCCAGTTACTGGGGTATTGTTTGGCTCCCTGGCTGCTTTTAATTCACAAACCAGACTGATGTTTAAGAAGTATCTAAGCAAGTTTGATGTTACCGAAAAAGCTGTTGTTGTCGGGGGTGGAGAAGTGGTCAGCTCTGAAGCCGACCCGGGCGGTCACTAGTCCGCGTCCGGGTGAAACGCCTGGTAATGCGTGCTCGCCACCTTATCAAAACGGTTTAGACAGACTTTCGTTATATTGATTATCGCCGACGCTTGAATCATGCCATCATGAGCCACTGAATTAATCTTAGCCACTACAGTTTCGGTTAGCTGCCTGGCTTCAACCAGGGCACTATCTCTATGCTTCAGGCTTTCATAAATACTTAAGAATAACTTGTCCTCTATAAAGGGCGTAGTTTTTGAGGAAGGACCTTTAACCTGCCAGGCAAGATGATGAGCAGGTGATTCTAGGGTAGAGAATACGGCACCGCAGCCAAGGCATTTTCTGCGCCGCCAAACGCCGTTCAACCTGCTTTGGCTTCTGGAATTGACTACGCTTGTCTTTTTGCTGCAGTAGACACAAACCATGTCAACATATTGTCATAACGCTATAAAAAAAGCCAGTGTATAAGTTGCGTATAAAGTACGGCATTAAAAAAGACCCGTTTAGGTTCGGGTCTTTTTTAGCCCTTCAATCTGGCGGTTTGCCTAGGGCGGCGTATTCTATTCGACGGCTTGGATCCCAGATCTTCATAGAATAACTGGAACGAACCAAGCACGCTTGTGCTAGCGGTACTCAAAACTCTACTTCTGTCCCGTTTAACCCGGATATGTTATATGAAACAGTGGTATATGTCAAGTGAATAGCGAATAGGAGCTAACTTGATTTTACAGATAGGGGTGGGTTATAGTTAAGCATTGCTTCATATATATAAGGGCGGTTAGCTCATTTGGCTAGAGCATCGCATTGACGTTGCGAAGGTGATAGGTTCGAATCCTATACCGCCCACCAGGCTCCCCATGCAGGGAGTTTTTTATTGCCTGAACTGACGATCTACCATTATTTCATTTATGATATAAGCCTGAGACGATTATCCACATAGTGGAGTGTACAAAATACAGCAAAAATAGGCTAGCCATATAGTACTATCCTTGCTATCATACTTGTCACAGGTGAAGTTTTGACGAGAATGTTTTCCCGCTCAAAACAATGAGTGAAGCGGTTGAATGAAGTTGCGAGATCATTCAACCGTTTTTTTATTTAACTAAAAGTCTGATAGAGTAACAGGTATGGAGAGCAATAATAACCTTGTCCCTATGCGCCATAGTTTGGCTCATATTTTGGCCGCCGCAATGCAAAGTCTCTGGCCTAATGCCCAGTTTGGAATAGGACCTACCACTGAGGACGGCTTTTATTACGATATGTTGATCGAAGGTTACGCCATATCTAATGAGGACTTCCCGAAGATTGAGAAGAAAATGCGCGAGATTATCAAGTCGAATTATCCTTTTGAACAATATGATATGCCAATTGACGAGGCTATTGAATGGGCAAAAAGCTGCCACCAACCCCTTAAAGAAGAACTATTAAACGACCTTAAACGGTCCGGTACCACGGTAGCTAAGGATTTAAGCCCGGAAGAACTGGGCAGCATTAGCGAAGGAGCTTCTAAGATAGAAAGCGTTTCCTTTTATAAATGCGGAAATTTTGTGGATCTGTGCAGGGGGCCGCACGTAAAGTCAACTGCACAGTCCGGCCCCTTCAAATTGTTGAGGGTAAGCGGTGCTTATTGGCGCGGCGACATTAAGCGGCAACAGCTGCAAAGAGTGTATGGTGTTGCTTTTGATTCCGAGGAAGAAGTTGAACAATATTTCCAGAGACTGGCACTTGCCAAAGAGCATGATCATCGAAAGCTGGGCCAGGAACTAGATCTTTTTGTTATCTCCGACCTGGTGGGCCCGGGACTTCCTCTGTTTACTCCGAGGGGAACCATCCTCAGGCAAAAATTAATCGAGTTTTCCGAAGAGCTACAAAGAGAAGGAGGTTATGAGGCAGTATGGGCTCCTCATATGACCAGAGTCGATCTGTATAAAAAGTCCGGTCATTACGATAAATATCCAGAGAGGTTTGATGTCAGCAGTGTTGAGTCGGATGACGAGTTTATGCTGAAACCCATGAACTGTCCGCACGTTGTTCAGATCTATACTTCACGACCAAGAAGTTATCGTGAGCTGCCGCTTAGATATATGGAAACCACGACCATGTACAGAGACGAAAAAAGTGGCGAGCTGCATGGACTATCGCGTGTCAGGGCTTTAACCCAAGATGACTCACATGCATTTGTCCGGCCCGACCAAATAGAGTCAGAGTTCCGATCAATTATTGGCATGGTTAAGCAGATGTATCTGGTGCTTGATTTGCCATTAAGCGTCGACCTGTCTTTTCGCGATGACAGTGACAAGTATTTCGGGGATAAATCAAAATGGGACGAAGCCGAGAGAATTATTGAGAAGATCGCTAAAGAAGAAGAGTTAAATTATCAGATAGTGATAGGTGAAGCGGCGTTCTATGGCCCCAAAATAGATATTCATATTAAAGATGCGCTTGGCCGAAAATGGCAGTGTGCAACTGTCCAGCTGGACTATGTTCAGCCAGAAAGATTCGAACTTACTTATGCAGATAAGGACGGATCTCTGAAAAGACCAGTCATGATACACAAAGCAATCCTCGGCTCGATTGAGCGTTTTCTCAGTGTCTATATTGAACACAGTGCCGGTAAGTTTCCTGTCTGGCTTGCCCCTGAGCAGATCAGAGTTCTGACATTGAACCAAGAAGAAGAGACAATTAAATTTGCCGAAAAAGTCAAAGATGACGCTAAAAAACTTGGACTCAGGCTGACTATCGACAACGACAATGAGTCGGTTGGCAAGAAGATAAGGCGAGCTGAGACATATAAGGTACCCTATATTGTAGTTATCGGCCCTAAAGAAATGGAAACAGGGTTGGTAATTCCCAGGATTAGAGCCGATATTGTAACCCAAGAAAGAAAAGATCCGCTTTCTGTTGACGAGTTCCTAAAGACCGTAGCAAACGAATCCAAATCAAGAGTCACCAAGTCGTCGCTCTAGAACCATGCAACCTCCAAGCTTCAAACAATCAGTAGAGGATATCGTGAGACAGATTCCAAGAGGCAGACTAATGACCTATGGGCAGATCGCAGCCTTAGCCGGCAATCCTGGTGCGGCCCGAATCGTTGGCGGTATCGCCCATTTTGGTGATCCGCAGTTGCCTTGGCATAGAGTGGTAAACAAGAAAGGCGGGTTAGCTCGAGGATACCCGGGCGGCTACTCTGCTCATAAAAGGGATCTGGAATACGACGGCCTGACAGTAACAGACCTAAGATTACCGATAGATGATCTAATCTGGTGGCCGGAAGATGTATAGTCCATTGGTTGTAGTCGTCGGTCCGACTGCAAGCGGCAAAACCGATTTAGCCATAAAGCTTGCGAAGCAATTTAACGGTGAAATTGTTAGTGCCGATTCCTGGATGGTCCGCAAGGGATTAGATATTGGCACGGCCAAGCCGACCATCGCGGAAAGGCAGGACATTAGTCACCATCTGATAGATATTATTGAACCTGATCAGGATTTTTCAGCCTCTTTATTTAAAGATTTGGCACTGTCGGCTATAAAGGATATTTCCTCCAGAAATAAGCTACCCATTTTAGTTGGCGGAACCGGTCTGTATATTGATTCGGTAATCTATAATTACAGCTTCCTTCCTTCCTCTGATTCTAAAAGCCGGGCATTATTTAATAATATGAGTCTTGCCCAACTGCACGCTCTAGCTACTGAACGAGGATTACGGCTGGAGACAATAGATAAGCGCAATAAGCGGCGGGTGATCCGGCTAATAGAGACAAATGGCGGGGTAGCAAGCAAGCACCCTCTCAGAGAAAATAGTTTAGTTGTTGGTCTAAGTATCGATAAGGACAGGCTGCTTAACCAAGTAGAGACAAGGGTAGAAAACATGATTGATAGAGAATTAGAGGATGAGGTTAGGGTCAATTATCTGAAATACGGCTGGGAATGTGAGGCCCTGAAAGGCATCGGCTACCATGAATGGAGGTTGTATTTTGAAAAATCACAAACACTGGATGAAACAAAATACCGAATAATAAAAGATACCATCATGCTGGCCAAAAGGCAGGCCACTTGGTTTAAGAGAAACAAAAGTATTCAGTGGTTCACTACCCCAGTAAATTATAGTGAAGTCGCTGACACTGTTACAACATTCCTGAGCAATAATATTTAATTATTCCTAACTACTGCTACAATATTAAATATGATCGAACAACTCTTTGGGTCTAAGACTAGGGTAAAACTGTTGAGGCTATTTTACGGCAATCCTAATCGGTCTTTTTATGTGCGTGAAATAACTAGAAAAATCGACGAACAGATTAACTCTGTCCGCCGCGAATTGTCGAACCTATTGAACATTGGCCTAATAACATCGGATACCACGAATAATAAACTCTACTATGAAGTAAACCAAAAGTACGAATTCTATGATCCGCTTTTGACTATTTTCGGCGGCAAGAAACAAAGCGCGAAAAAGAGCGATGGAGACGAAGAGAACCGGGAAGATGATGATGAGCTGAAAGCGTTAGGCCACGTAGAGTTGCTGCTCTATAGCGGCAAATTCACACGCGACTCTAATTCGCCGGTCGATGTCCTGATAGTCGGCAACGTCAATAAGAACGCCGTTGACAAATACATTGCCGCTTTAGAAGAGGAAGAAGGCAAAGACATAAGCTATACTGTTATGAAGCTCGATGACTTTAAATACCGTCAGCAGATTAGGGATCGCTTTCTGACTAAAGTACTCAATTCGAAGAAGCAGATATTGCGGGACAAACAAGGTTTAGTTAAATCTTAATTTATAATAAGGGAGAGAAATGGACGTTCAATTTTTCGGTGCAAACTGTATAAGTCTAAGCAATAAATCAGTCAGGATAATTGTTGATGACAATCTCCAGGCTTTGGGGAGGAAAAGTGTAACAAAAGCCGGCGATGTTGCACTTTTCACCTCGGCTGCTGACTCGTCTCAATCATCAAAGGATGCCAAGATAATTATTGATTGCCCGGGCGAATACGAGGTGTCAGACGTATCAATTATGGGCGTACCGGCACGTGCCCACACCGACGAAGAGGGCAAGCACAGCACAACCATGTTTAAGATAACAACAAATGATCTGAATATTCTTATTACCGGTCACGTCTATCCGCAATTTAGCGAAAACCAGCTTGAAACCATCGGCATGGTTGATATTCTGTTTGTGCCCGTTGGCGGCCACGGCTATACTCTCGATCCAAAGGGGGCGCTAACTGTTGTAAAAGAATTAGAGCCTAAGCTTGTCATCCCTACCAATTACGATAACAAAGATATAAAATTCCCGGTTCCGCAGCTGTCTCTGGAAGACGCCTTGAAGGAAATGTCTATGGAACCCAAAGAGACGGTAGCAAAAATAAAACTTCGCTCAGCTGATCTAAGCGAAGTCACGCAACTTGTTGTTTTGGAAGCTGCTTAAGAAACTAATAAATTCTTTTTCTTAAGAGTTCTAATAGCTTGAGCTGACAGTTTCATGGTAACTTTCTTACCATCGACAACAACAGTCTTTGTTTGCAAGTTGGGCTTCCATACTTTCTTAGTATGGCGCTGCGAGAAACTAACATTGTTTCCGTATTGCTTGCCTTTGCCGGTTAGTTCACATTTTTGCATAGTCTTTCCTTAATACCAGAGGCATATTTTACCTTAAGAACAGATAGATAGTCAACGCTTTAAGGTATACTAATATAGATGTTCGCAAACCTGTCCGGTTTAGAGATAGCTTTTTTTCTGATAGCCCTGCTAATAAGTATGGTTATCCATGAGGTCATGCACGGGGTTACGGCTAAGATGCTTGGCGACACGACCGCCGCCGACCTAGGACGCCTCACCTTAAATCCGCTTAAACATATAGATGTTATTACAACCCTGTTGTTACCGCTGGTTTTGGTAATTTTCGGACAACCGCCAATTTTTGCTGCCAAGCCAGTTCCTTTTGATCCTACCAGAGTCAAATTTCAAGAATATGGAGCTGCCTTGGTAGGCTTAGCGGGCCCGGTTACTAATTTCGTCCTGGCATTTATTGGAGCGGTACTAGCCCATATATTTGCCTCAGGTAGCGTTCAGCTGCTCGACTTTCTTGTCATTTTTGTTGAGATTAACGTGGCACTAATGGTGTTTAACCTTATTCCTTTCCCTCCACTGGACGGTTCTCGAGTGTTGTACGCCTTGGCGCCCGAACCCGTACAGGAGGTTATGGCTAGGATAGAATCAATGGGTTTCATGGTTATCCTGGTATTTATATTCTTTGTTTTTCAATTTGTCGCTCCTGTTATTCAAAATATAGAGGCATCAATATTTAACTTTTTAATAAGTATCTAGAAAAACGTTATCTTCGGTATAATATTATGGGTCGGGCTTAAGGTTCTCATATCAGGGAACTTAGCCGAGTAATGATTATCTGAATACTAATCATTAGGGAGTCTTTTAACGTACAGGCCGTGGCTTGTGCGGGCAGGCACCCACCTGGGGGATCTCAGGTTAATCAGCTCGGTGGCCCGGCTTTATTAATAAATAGATATAACGGGGTGTAGCGCAGTGGTAGCGCGTACGGCTGGGGGCCGTGAGGTCGCAGGTTCAATCCCTGTCACCCCGACCATAGTTCTTATGCTTATTATAACGTTCGTATGTTGTACTTGACGAGTGTACACTAGATAGTGTACACTTTATACATATGAAAAACATCACATTATCTGCCCAGGATGACTTAATTGATAAAGCACGAAGAATCGCTGCGAGTAGAAATAGTAGTCTTAACGTAATGTTTCGAGACTGGCTCGAAGGCCTTAATAATAACCAGGCACAGAAGAGCACCGATGAAGAGAGACTGAAAGATTTATGGAAAAGGACAAGTTACACTAAGGTCGGCAAAAAACTTAGTAGAGAAGAGATGAATGAAAGATAATGAAAGCATTCATTGATACAAATGTTTTCGTGTACGCCCAAGACAAAAGTGACGAAACCAAGACTAAGGCATCCCAAAGGCTAATTACTAAGCTGTTTTTAGAGAAACAAGGATTTATTAGCACGCAAGTTATTCAAGAGTTTTGCAATGTTTTCTTAAAGAAATCCGAAAAACCCTTGCAGCCTGATGATGTCATCGAAATTATAGACAACTTACTTGCACCTTTATTGGCCCATACGCCAGATAGCTCCTTTTATAAAAGGGCTATAAACACTTGTAGTAGATATTCATTGAGCTTCTATGATGCACTTGTTATTCAGGCGGCAATCGATCTAAGGTGTGAGTTGCTTTATAGTGAAGATATGCAAAATGGAGCACGCTATAACGGAGTTACAGTGGTGAATCCATTCGTATAATTTATAGCTCGTATTTAGATTGTAAGTCTTCAGTGGTGATACTCAATAAGAGTTCAGTGAAACTTTAATCCCGTTTGTTTTGAGTGAATGAAAGATTAAATAAAAAGCTATAGGACATTTCGTGGAGGTTTTGGATCACTAGTTCGGCTGTAGAGATACCAGTCAACCAGCCTTTGATTCTATCCTAGC
>JAJZOE010000007.1 GCA_021829145.1 bacterium
TATTGGCTATGCCTTTTTTCGCCTAGGTTTAAAATAGACTCATAAAAGTCATTTAGTGTCGGTTGTCCAGTTTTCTTCTCTTTATAAGTTAGGATTATGGCCTTATCTACGGCTGCTCTCTCCGTAGAACTCAAACCATCAACCATTAACGATATTACATCCGTTAAATCTTGGGTGTGTTCATATACTGATTGTTTTCTATCATCCTTAATATTTAAGTCAAATGGATTAATGTGTTCAGATGAATCTACGGAAATCTTTATTGAAGTTCCACCGACAGAGTCGGCTAGTTTTAAATACTCCCTTTCCGGGTCGATGACTATAATATCAGTCCCCTGCATCAGCTGTCGTAGTATTTCTACTTTAGTGGCATAACTTTTACCGCTACCCGACTGAGCAAAGGTAATACTATTTGCATTGTTTAGACTAAACCGATCTAGCATTACTAGCGAGCTATTAGACTTATTTACTCCATACAAAATTCCTGATTCCTGTACTAATTCCGCTGATGAAAAAGGAAAGCACAAAGCAGTGGTGCTACTGTCCATATTTCTTTTCTGTGCTAGTTTATCCTCAGCTCTAGGCAGAATAGATTGCAGGCCATTCACTTGTTGGTATCTGGCCGTCTTGATAAAAAATAGCCTCGAGGACATGGTCGACTCTATAAGCTTTGTCAATTTATTAAGCTCTCTCAGGCTGTCTGCATGAAGAGCAACATATAAAGAAAGCTGGAATAATTTTTCCTGGCCTCTTTGTATTTTATTTTTAATATCTATGGCTGAGTCTAGCGGGTCAGTTAAATCTGAGCCTACTATTCGACCAGCCTTAATCATCGCCCTCTTGGTAGATTCCAGTTCAGTTATCTTCCGCTGCAACTTCGGCAAGGCAATCAGGGAATCTACTTCCTGAATATGATAGGAGACATCGGCGTTGCGGTTAAAGTTGGTAAGGTTATCCAGCCATCCTGAACTAGCAACAAATGGATAGCCGGAGATAAATAGAGTACGTATGTACTCACCATCGATTAGAAGATAATCGGGTTTTTCTTCCAGGCCACTATAGCTTATTAGGCTAATGTGATCCTGTTCACCAAGACATAAATCATGGCTATCCCGGCTTTTCATGTTGCCTCCTTTATAAGCACCGTATGCATAAGCCTCATAGTTTTTTCTGAAAGCGGTTGAGATTTGGCATTTTTTGGATTATAAAAACTGTAGAATAGATTGAGTAACTCAAGTGATGTTAATTTTCTCGAATGCATACCAAGCCGCTGCAGCCCCTTATAAACAATGTCAGCTCTTAAAGATAGCTGCTCTTTAACAAATTCAAAATCATTCTTAGTAGTGCCTTCATAAGGGACTACTATGTAGAATCTCCTGCTTAATATTCGGTTTACATTAACCAGGCTCTTCATAAATTTCGCATAACCATGAAGCTGCGTTCGGTAAACCTTATTATTCTCGTTAGATAATTTCTGATCTATTTCATTTAAATAATTATCCAGGTCGATTTCCCGTGTTCTTATAAGGATTTGCAAGGGGCTACTCAAACTATTTAAAAAGCCCTGATAAACATCAATAAGAGCATCCTGTTCTTCTTCACTTTTTAGCTCAAGGTTAACAGCAGATGACTCCAGTACGACCCGATATTGATTATCCGACAATATAAGTACATCATCCCGGACTGCCTTTATATCGATCTGGTCTCTGGAAGAGCCAATTTTCAGGTTATTCAATAACTGCATTAAAGCCACCTTTCTTGTTGGCATAAAAATTAATTGACCGGTCAGTAAGAATTTCTCCAAGTTCCTTCAACTCTGTATCATCCAACGGCCGAATAAATTCCGCTGGCTCTGGCTCTTGTACCTGTATAACATCATTTTCTTTTTCCTCTGTGAGGCAAAAACTACAACTACTAGAGCTGCCGGTTAATAAATAAATTCTGGGCCTTATCCGATAAGTCAACGCCAATCGAACAAGCCTAAAGGCAACCTGTCCCTTAACCCTGATAGATAGAGCGATTGGAGGTAAAGCGATAACAAACGAGATGACTAACTTGTATATGCTCAACTTAAGAAATGGCGGGCAAATGACAAGCACCATAACAGTAGAGAATACAGGGATTACTAGCAATATAAGTTGGTTCAAGGTAAGATTGCCGGCAATCGTGTCTTCAACTGTAGTAATCTGCGCTGGGACAATGGTCGTTCTCATTCTCTTCTACCTTTAACTTTTATAGTACGAGTAGTTTCGGGCATCATGTTTTTTACGGTTGATCCAATTCCAGATAAAGGCGCTGTTATCTCTGCGAAAGTGTACTTAGCTGTACTTCCAATATAGCTAACACCATTAATAAAGCTGCCCCCTAACCTTCTTGCAGTCTTCGGTCCAATACTGGCGTAATTTAACTGCATGAGTACCCCTTGTGTTTTTAGAAGAGCCACTAATGTTGCCAGCCCCAAAAGCAATGACATTATCGGGTCCTTACTGCCATTATTAGTACCGACTTCTAGGAATAAAGAGCCGGCAAGAGTCAAGATGATAACATGTATAAACAGAACAAACACAGTAGATATATAGGTTTTTAAAGCATTCTCTGCAAAATCTCGGAAACCAGGTAACAGCCAGAGCAAGATAACTAAAGGAGCAAGAATTGCGCCCAAATATAGGACTACTAGTCGGGATATATAGTAGATTAATAAGATGACCGTAAATACCAAGAAAATTACAAAAATAAAAAGAGCCGCCAGACTATAACCTGAAAAACTAGACACTAAGCTTAATAGGCTTTGCCAGGGGGTTATATTTCCTGATCCAGCCCTCATGGCTACTATCATGGCGTTAGATAATTCGATAATACCGTCCAGTAAGTATATCGATGTGTTGATTAGGACAAACGTCAACAGTATCTGGGGTACCAACGATTTAAGATTTATATCTCTTAAGCCAAATTGCTCGGCACTCATGACATGAAAGCCGATCAGCGCCAGAACCAAAGCAAATAAAGCATCGGCAACACCCGTAGCAACAACCCATAAATGCATAACAGTACTATTGTTAGCCATCAGTGGAGTGCCGCTGGTGAAGTATTTGAGTGCATCGATAAAGGGACTTACTGCCGAGCGGATAATAACCACAAGCAAACCGGATATAGCATTTATTATTACGTCTACCAATCCACCAGAACCATTAGAAACCTTTATCGAATTTAAGGCCGGTAGATGCTGGGTTGAATGGGTAACTGATGGTCCTAGGTTGTGATTAAGAATAAAGCTAAGCATGGCCGCACCCAATACGATAACCAGACCTAACAAAGCTCGGAATATTGAGTGTTTGGCGCTCATCATCTTTGCTACGTTACCGCCACTTGTTATGTATTGAATGCCAGACCAAACCAACAGGAAAGTACATACAAGCCCTGCCAAAATTCCCATGCCAGCAATAACCGGGCTGATAAATGAATGAATTGACAAGGTCGCCGCTAAGGGTATCATATTCTTTTAACCACCGAAGGCCGATGTTGCCATACTGGTTACGATATTACTTATAACAAAAGCCGCCAATGTGATTGCTAATCCTAAAGCCGAGAAGACAATTGTCCGTTTTGCATGCTCAAGGTTATGTGGATTTCCTGAGCTAGTAATATATTTAAACCCGCCAAGAACAAAAAACCCGGTAGCAATTAAACCTGCTATGCCGGTTAGCGCGGTTATAACACTCTTTATGAATGAATCTACATTACCCATGTTCGTGGCCGCTGCCATTATGGTATGTGAAAATAGCAAAGGCGAGACTGCAACCATGTAATAGCAGGCACCAATAATGTTTTCGCTAAACCTCATTATCCTCTCCCCTTTAATTGGGTAGTGATTATATGGATAGGTTGTTTTCTATAGCAAATTAAAAGGCTAAAAAAATTACTGGGTTAACGTCTGTGTTAGATAAGACATTAATTATGATCATGAGGTTTTCACCTATGGATCCTTTAAATAAGGATTAGCTTTTTATACTTGTAAGCATTAAATCGACAAATTAAAAATTTATAAATTTGTTTACTTTTGGCTTTCGAATCTTACTTCGATATTCTCATCGTTAGTTAATTCAGCTCTTTTTACATACATCTTTAAAGCTTTTTGGTCAGCTACTGTCCTTCTGAATCCGGTAATACTTCTTGGCCATAGGTTAAAATATAAAATTGTGTCTATTTCTGCAGCATACAAAAGAACGCGGGCCTGAAGATAAATCCAAAATAAAACAACAAAGACAATAGCCAAACTGCCGTATAACGAGCTGAAGTGTCCTAATTCATGGGTAATAACAAAACCCCCTGCAGCTTGAATAATCTGTAGCCCTACAGTGGCAACTGCAGTACCAACATAAAAGTTTCTTATAGGAGTTTTAACAGAAACGCTTAGTTTGAGAACTACTAATAGCACGGCATATGTCAGTAGAAAGCTAATAGTAAGAGATAATATTCTCAGTCCAACCATACTGGATCTCCCTGCACCATAGCTAGAAAGAATACCTGAGACAATGAAGCCGGCACCGCCTATAAATATTACTGCCAGACTTCTAATTATTCCCTTAACCCCACCGGCTCGGTTCGCTCTTGGAACCTGCCAAATCCCATCCATGGCTTGCCTAAGAATTGAAGACACGCCTTTTGCGCCGTATATAGTAACTAGAATACTAATCCCAAGCGCTATTCCGGCCTTACCTAAACCATGCACGTTGCTTTGAAGTTGATGTCCGACCAATGGGAAATAGTTATTTAACGCAGAAGAAATAGATGATTTTAGATGGGCATTTTTAAAAATAGCAAGCTGGGCAAAAGATAATGCTGCTACCAATAAAGGGAACAATGATAAGAACCCATAGTAGGTAATCAGGGCCGCTTGGTTTCCGCCTTGGTCCTGCGAGTACTTCTTGATGAGGGCATAGCCGAAACTTAGAGACTTATGCTTCATCTGCAAATCATCAAGCCGAGATAACAACTGGTTATAGAACTTGCCGGCTTGTTTGTTGTCAGTTAGTTGAATATTCTGGCTCATTTTAAATTTTTCTTTATTGCTTCAACTACTTTCTTGCCAATGTATGGCATGTTAGTAAGTATATCTATTTTTTGTTTGACGTTTTGCTTAACTTTATTAATCTTACGCCTTACCATTAGGGTGGCAATAGCTAAAGCAATAAAAGCTATAATCATAACGCAGCAATATACTAGTACCGCATACTCAGTGGCAGTTTGAAGTGTAGTCATATAATGCTACCTGTACTCCTCGCCTTCTTCCTGCTTATTTTTAACCCTTTTCTTAGCATCTTTTGCTGCCTTTTTTCCTTCGTTATCAGCAATTTTGGTGGTATCGAGAGCGTTCTCTATCTTCGATTTGGCATTATCTGTCTTTTCCTCCAAGCTGGTTGATACTTTGTCAGCAATACCAGATAAAGCCTGCTTAATATCGTCACGGGTTTCTTTACCGCGTTTAGGCGCAGTTAGAAGTGCCGCAGCAACTCCGACTGCAGTACCGGCTATAAATGCAGCAGTCAATGAAACTCTATCAGTATTGTCGGGCATATAAGCACTCCTTTGTTATTAGTTAACAACAAGTTAACAAGCGCTTTATTTAGTATCAGTAAAAATTACTACCGTGAATTTATTACGGTTATGTTTTATGCCTTAAACAATAGACCGATAGCATAGCCAGCTACAGCTGCGCCCACACCTATCAAAACCATTTGAATTGTGCTTTTAATAGGATTGGACAGCGTAATTGAAGCTTTGTACAATCCTATTCCGGCCAAAACCAATACCGATAGTACTAACGAAACGATAATGGCACTACCCGGCTGTAGGAAAAAATAAGGTATTAAGGGCAGGAAGGCTCCGGATAGGGTCGATATACCTACTGTGAGTGAATAAATATGCACATCCTTTGTTTCTATCGGGCTCAGATCAAGCTCTTCTCGCATCATAGTTTCCAGCCAAAGATTCTTATCAGACGTTATATGATCTACTATTTCATTTAACAATTTTCCACTGAATCCTTTTTTCTGATATATATCGATGATTTCTTGCTTTTCTTGTTCTGGTAGTTGCTCCATCTCCTTTATTTCCCTGGCTCTTTCAGCCTGATAATGGTCTCGGTCGGCCATCATCGACGTATAGGCAACGGCCGCCATCGATAAAGTCTCAGCAATAATCGTTGCCAATCCGCCAGCAATAATAACCCTAGGCGTATTAGTTGCGGCACTTAGTCCCAAAAGCAATCCCAGGATGCTCACCAAGCCATCCTGGCCTCCCAGGATAATATCCGACAGACGGTTTCCTTTTTTGTGCGGTTCGTGTAGTTTTATTCCAGTTTCAACCATTATTAAATATATTATCGGAAATAAATGAGATAGCTATTAGTTTTTTGCGTCAATTAGTCATAAAGAGTGGTTAGTGTTACCTATTGTTATATTGTTATCTATTGAGCACACATTGAACTGAAGAGACAGCTTTGGGGGAGCAAAGGTGGCAGCAGTATACCTGTAAGCGCCGATAGTTTAAAAAGTTTACGTTAAATTATTGGTGTAGAGTATAAGTATGTACTTGAAGCTTGCCCTGCTTTCGGCTTTCGGGGTAGCCATCTTTAACGGCACAGCCGCAGTGCTGGAAAAAATTACTGCCGACAAACAAAAAAGAGCCAATAAATTACGTTTCAGTTTTCTTTTTCGTCTTTTCTCAGACTTGCCTTTTGTTGTTGGAATAATATTAGACACCTTTGCCTGGGTATTTACTTTAATTGCCGTTCATACGCTGCCTTTATTTGTTGCTCAGCCTATTTTTGCCTTTGGAGTAGTTGTTACTGTATTAGTTGAATTATTCATACTTCACAAAAAATTTAAATGGCATTTTTTCTTATCCATTGGCATTATTTTTCTCGGTCTTGTGCTTGTTGCATCAACTGCAACGCCTGAAAAAGCCTATGTAGTAGATTATATTTTTAAATGGTCAATATGGCTTGCCCCGGCTCTGTTAGCTCTCTTAAGCTCATTTACGGTCAGATATAACACTCGTATAGCAAATATCTCCTTGGGCGCTTTAAGCGGAATCGCCTTTGGCGGCACGTCAATTACAGGCAGAATGCTTGTTTTCCATCATCCTTTTTGGCGCATACTCGCTGAACCCACCTTCTGGTCGTTAGCAGCCTATGGTATAGTCGGCTTACTGACCTTTACGGTTGCCCTGCAAAGACATAACGCTAGTATAATTAATGCCGCTAGCGTAACCTTTAATACCATCTTTCCGCTTCTTATTGGTGTATTTTTCCTAGGCGACCAGCCACGACATCATGAATGGCTCCAAGTCGGTATAGGAATCACTTTAGCCTTGGCAGGGTCTGTTATCATCAGCCTGTCTAGTGATACTAATAAAAGGCTAAAAATAATAGCAACAACCGGGGCTGCTAAGCCTAGTTTATAAGGATTGTTTTGTAGCCGTCTTTACCTCCGACCAAAAGCTGGACCCTAGACTAATTGAAGGCTTGGCGCTCAAGTTTTCCTTACCGTCACTTTCAGAGACTATATAGCAACCACCATAACTAGCAATATAAGTTTCATCGGGATCTGTAAAACGAAAGGTATAGTTATCGCTAACTACCGGGCATTTGCTGGTATTTGATGCCACCGGCAATTTATGGATATCAGCCAATATAGCCCCAGCTAGATTAGTGTCGTTAACCTTGACAGTAAAGCCCGTACCGCTGGTACCAGCCTCTGTGTTTCTACTTATAACCAGAGTGGTAGGTGACTGAGTTGCTGCCGGAGTAATGACATGCTTGGCGTTTGTACTTATCCGACCCAAAAAATATGATGTTACTCCCAGTACTACAAGAACAATAATGGTTAGTGTTAATTCCAGAGTCGTAAAACCTGCGTCGTCTTTCCTCATAGTTAAGTTATATTTTAACCTTTTTAGTGCCATCTATAAACTACTATGCACCGCTAATCGTTTTATATCTAAGCATTTATCAACAGTGTTATCATAAATTAATGATAAAAAGACAACTTATCAAGAACATTGACGCACTGCACAAAAATAAATATAAAACATTAAACGTCGCCAGGATCTCAAAAAATAATCTTATAAACAATGTGTCGGTTTACCGGCAGCTGGATCCGGCTAAAAAAATAATAGCCGTTTTAAAATCCAATGCCTACGGCCATGGATTAAGGCAAGTAGCCGAAATATTAAATGAGGCTGAGATAGAATTTATTGCAGTAGACGGTTATTTTGAAGCAAATCGTATTAAAAATATCACTAAGCATAGATTACTGGTGATGGGATATGTTCTACCCGATAATTTTAAACTTCTAGATGCAAAAAAGTGCTCATTTGTTATACAGGACAGAGATGGGCTTAAGGCACTAGGGAAGCAAAAAAGAAGCTTTAAAGTTCACCTGGAACTTAATACCGGCATGAACAGATTAGGACTCAGACCTAACGAAGTTGGCGACTTCTTAGATGAGTTATCGGAGCATAAGAATCTTTTTCTGGAAGGAGTCATGACACACTTGGCTGATGCAGACAATACGGATAGCTCCTTCACCGCAATGCAAACAGAACTATTTGATAAGACCATAGAATTAATTAAAGCTAAAGGCTATGATCCAAAGTATCTTCATATTGCTCAGTCGGCAGGTAGTACTAAGTGCAATAGCAAGTATGCGAACGCCGTTCGTATTGGCATAGGCTTGTATGGTATAAACCCCCTAAGCCCTAAGGATCCTAGCCATAAAAAGTTAGCAAAATTGAAACCGGTAATGGAACTAATTAGTACGATTATTAAAGTAAATGATTTGGATAAAGGTGAAAGAATTAGCTATAACGGAATTTATGAAGCCGAGGGTAAATCTAGAATCGGAGTGCTTCCGCTTGGCTACTACGAATGGGTACCAAGAGAACTGAGCAATATAGGTCATCTTACTTATGGCAATAAGAAACTAGCCATTAGAGGCCGAGTATGCATGAACCATACAATGATTGACTTAAGTGGCACAAAACTAAGTGCCGGTGACTCGGTTACTGTCATCAGCATGGACAGATCTAAGCCTAACTCAATCCAATCAATCGCTGATAATTACGGACTATTTAGTTACAACCTACTAACGAGAATGGCTGAAAGCCTACGCAGAGAAATTGTTTAGTCCTTAATGTTTTTATCCCTACTAGGCATAACAAAACCGGCGATAAGATAAGCTAGCATGCCGGGAATAAAACCAGTAAATACCGTCACGACAACCCACAAAAGCCTAATGGCCGTAGAGTCAATATTTAAATACTCAGCAATACCGCCACAGACACCTAGAATCTTTCGATCATCTGTCGATAAATGCAGTTTGTGGTTGTCTACCATGACATTATCTTCTTCCAAATACACACTATTTTCAATAGTCATTTATATTAAGCCTCTCTAAACTAACCAGTATTATTCCTATACTATCAGCATTAGCAGTTTGTTATAAATTGCAACAAAACATAAAATAGCTGATATGTCCCCTTTGGATTTCGTTATAATACTAGCCCTGATATCGGTCGGGGCGGGTTTGTTAGGGTCGTTGGTTGGGTTAGGCGGAGGAATAATAATTGTGCCCGTGCTAACTCTTCTATTCCATATAAATATACGTTTAGCAATCGGAGCATCTATTATTTCAGTCATAGCTACTTCATCAGGAGCGGCGATAGCATACGTTAAAGAAAGACTAACCAATCTTAAGGCTGGTATGTTCTTGGAAATTGCCACTACCACCGGCGCAATAACCGGTGCTTTTCTGACTACCTTACTTACGGGCAGAATCCTCTATGTGTTATTTGCCGTCGTTCTACTATATTCAAGTTATTCCATGCTGAGTAAACGTAAAACGATGATTTCCACTACCTCCGACGATAAAATAGCTAATTACTTTGACTTGCATGGTTCATATTACGATCAAAATGAAGCTAAAGAAATTAGCTATAAGGTGACTAGAACAAAACTGGGGTTAATAATAATGTATATAGCCGGTATAATATCTGCTCTTTTAGGCGTGGGATCGGGTACGCTAAAAGTTTCCGCCCTCGATACGGCCATGCGCATGCCGATAAAGGCCTCCACTGCGACCAGCGACTTCATGATAGGCGTTACTGCCGCAGCAAGCGCCGGTGCCTACTTCAGCAGAGGACAAATTGACCCATTCCTAGCCGCGCCAATTGTAGTTGGTATTCTAATCGGTGCATTTATTGGATCCAAAATGCTCAATAATATTAAACCGGCACACATTAAGATTTTATTCTTAATAGTTTTATTAGTTATAGCAGCTGAAATGATACAAAGAGGCTTATCGTGAAACATAGCGCTGAAATAACTATAAGCCGCATCCTGAAGACAGGAGTAATCATTAGCTCCTTGCTCGTTTTAACGGGAATTACAATTTTTATAGCTCACCATAACAGTTTAATTAGCCCGCAGGGTGGTCCGGCATATAAACAATATGTTACGAGCGGCTTCAGATTTCCGCATAGCCTGTCATCTATTAGCTCAGCTTTAAAAAACGGCAGCGGTTTAGGCATAATCATGCTTGGAGTTTTGCTACTTATAATTACTCCGATTATAAGAGTGGCTGCCTCAATATTATTATTTATGCGCCAACGAAATACTCCTATGGCGCTGGTTACCTTATTTGTTTTTTGTGTGTTAGTTTTGTCTTTCGTTATTGGAGCAATAGTTAGCTAATTACTATTGCTGCGACTGAACCACAACAGATAAGTTCCTTATCTTCATACTAAGATAACAGCTAGTTTTCTTTTAACTGGAAATATGAATAGCAGAGAAAAATAGCCAAGACATATAACTTACACCATAAGTATACTCTTATAACTGGTCGTAGATTATGGCAAAAGGCTCATACTAAAATCTTATAGGTATTGAAAGGGAGTCAGTATTTTTTGCCAATCCCGACGGGTTATCCTTTTGAATGACGATAGTTCCGCTGCCAGTCCGAGAGCCAGTATAGGAAAGCTCGGCACTAAATGGAACAAGCTGTGAGGTCATCCAGTTACCAATAACGTGAGCTGTAGAGTGAAAAATGATCGCACCGGTACTGTCTTTAAGTAATACAGGAAATTGAGCCTCAAAAGACCAGTCACCTGGAACTTCGCCGACAACTTCGACAGGATTGGTAATGGTTTCATTTCTAAGTGGCGTAAAAATTAGTAAACTGACCCCTCCAACGGAATAATATGTATATTTGTTGCATACTGCTGATCCGGAAGGCTTACAAGCAATATTTAGCTGGTTAGACAATGCAGCCACTTGATTATTAAGGTTAGCTACCCTTGAGTTTAGGCTTGAAAGTTTCGAATTTAAATCATTGACTTTATTGTGCTGCCATTCATAGACTCCAAAAGATCCTGCGGCCGCTACTAATAGAACAGCCAAGATAACCAGTATCATATTTAATGTTGAAAAGCCTGCTGATAACTTTCTCATACCTAACAATCTACATATTATTGAACAATTCTTCTGTGGCTTGTATTACATTGTTGGCAAACTCATTGCTAACCTACCTTCTCAGTCTATAAAGTAAGGCTATGGATAAAATTTTTAGTGAGCGATTATTGGCTATATCTAAAAGTAAAGACAAGACCCTTAATTCGGTAATTAAAACTTTTGGGAACAAAGCATATATGGCCCTATTTATCTTGTTAATGGCAACTCCGGCATTGCCAATACCAACCGGCGGAGTTACCCACGTTTTTGAAATAATAGTCGCCTTACTTTGTCTCGAGTTAATAATCGGTCGCGATAGTATTTGGCTACCTAGATCTTGGCTTAATAAACAACTCCCTGACAAGCTTATAAAAGATAGCTTACCAGCTCTGGCCAAGAAGTTAGAAAAAATTCAAAGCTTTTCGAAACCACGTCTAGCTGGCATTTTAAATAAAAAATCGACTAACAGAATCATCGGTTTATTTATTCTAGTATTTACGATTGCCGCATTTATAGCACCACCCTTTTCGGGTCTTGATACTTTGCCGGCCTTAGGAGTCGTGATCGTTGGATTGGGCGCTATATTAGAGGATATATTAATAGTAATTACCGGTTTTTTGGTTGGTCTCGTTGGAATTGGGCTGGTTATCTTTTTAGGCGAAGTGGCTATTGGTTTTTTTTAGTGTTCTTCTTTTAAATCCTTTATCAGTTGATCGAATTCTTGTTTGTCTATTTCGCCCTTGGCATAACGTTCTTTGGCAATATCTATAGAGTTATTGCTTTTATAACTCAAACTCGAATCTCCCCTTTTTCTTAGCAATTGAATAACTATATAAATTAGAATAAAAAAGAACAACAACCATAAAAAACCACTAAAAATGGCCCACCCTGCTCCATATCCATTACCGGGACCATAGAACATACAAATACTCCTTTTACAACTTTATAATATATTCCAACAAAGCCTCAATACAATGAAAAAACTCACGCCGTCGAAGCTTTTATAAGCTTTTAGAATGATGCGACATTAGTTTACGCTCATCATTTGATAATGCACTTTCTTTTACTGGATGCACAATTGCCCAGTGTTTACCAATTGGACAATACTGGTATCTGCTAAGAGACCCTAACCTTACAGCCTTTAACGAATAGCCTTCAATCCAAGTAGTTATAAAAAGATGACCCTTACTACAACGAACGATAGTTTTTCCAGGGACAATGTAACCCTTATGACGCATCATCAAATTCGCAGCAAAAACAATAACCACAACGATTGTTAGTACTATGATGTCCAAAAACATAATAGGTTCCGTTATTAACTTTTATATCTACCTTGATTTAGGATATTACCGGCCTTATCGAATTGAGTAAGTGTTAAGCGGCAATGATTAAGAAAGCGACTAACCCCTACGCAGGATAGCTGAAGTCTAACTACCCCTTCTGGTAGCGATCTGTCAAAATCACATCCTTGTAACCAGAAGTCATCAATTAAACTATCTCCGAGTGACAATTGCAGATGACGTTCGCACTCCTCGCGCTTATTAGAATCACAAGGAAGATTGTCAGGCTCCCGGTATATTTCCATTCTCTGGTCTAAAACCCTGGCTAATCCAATCCTGATTGCCGTGCCTGTGGGGCCTAGAGTAAGTGGAGTATTCTCTACTGACATGCTACTAATAATCCTCTTTAGCTGTACTAAAGGCAAGCTTGTTGAGCAAATGCTTGGATTAATTACGCTGGATTATCATCCATTTTGTTGATAATCTCTTAAACAACAATGAGCCTTTTCAAGTTGGAACTTAATCTGTAGAAAATTAGATATACCTATATCAACTTAAAATGTATAGAGCCCGGAAATACCGAGCTCTATACTTATACCTAAGTGAGCACTATTAGACAGCGCAGGTATCTCTGTTAGAAGCGTTAATCGTGGAATTATTGCCTGCTCTGTCGCTAAAGTATAAAGTGCCTGCATTGTCTCTGCCGGGCGCATGTCCGTCAATAGCCTGCACAGAGCCAGCACGCCAATTTCCAAAACACCCGGGCCCTGGTACAGGAACCGTTGTTGGCCCACCCATAGCGAATGCAGGAATAGCAAAACCGGCAACAATAGCACCGCTAATACTTAATGAAATTGCCATTTTTTTAACTCTAGCGATGTTCTTAATGTTCTTTTTGTGTTGATTAAACTTCTTTCGCTGTTCATAAAGAATGTTTCGTGCCATACTAACCCTCCTTATGTTTACACTGCTAATTTTATCACTAAAAATCAATGAAATAAATTTGTAGCCTGTATCCGACCACTACCTATTGGACTGTCATGCGGCGAATAGTAAATGCTGTGAGATCGCTAAACCCTGTTGCGGATTAATTGATGGCCGTTGAACCCCTATTATTTAGCTAGGATACGTGTTCTATATTTATTGGTTTAAGTAGCTTTTTATCAAGTTCTTGCAAACTGACATCTTTAAATTCATAGCTATCATCACTTAGTTAAGCTGATACCGCATATACAATCCGTTCTATGTTCGCCCATGCAGCACAACAGAATCACATTAAACAAGGTTCATGACTGCCATACATAATACAGCCATAAATATTAAGATTCTCTACTGCTAGGCACGCTACACGTAAGGCTGAAACTTTGGCATGAGCAGATGGGTCATGTTTTTTCATGTATATGGTTGTGGTCAACTGCAATAACTTCACCGTCTTTTATAATTACTGCCCCGAAATTATACGGCTCTGGGCTTTTATTGCCCTCATTTATCGCAAGTCTTAAAAAATATTGGTCGTCTTTCACAATCAAATAGTAACAGAGTTAGGTGAAGTAAGTATAAATAGTTTGGTGAATCTGACACCTGCCATATATAGGTAACTAGTAAAAGAAATTAATAGGTGGAACGAGATTATGTATAGTCGCTTATAATTATGTGCATGAAGCCTATTGTTTATCTGCTATGTGGACTTGGTGGTTCGGGTAAAAGTACATATGCAAAGAAGCTCATGAATAGTGGATTAGAAAAATTTTCATTAGATGAATATGTATACAGTAAATTTGGCAGAGATATAGTCAATCTTCCAGAAGAAGTCTATTTAGATCATTATCGAAAAGCAAAGATTGAACTTGATAATAAACTTGCCGAAATTATCAAAAGAGGACACTCTGTGGTGGTAGATTATGGTTTTTGGAGGCGTAGCAGTAGAGATTTCTATAAAAAGCTGGTTGAAGATAATGGTGGCGAGTGGAAACTCATCTACTTAAAAGCGAGTCCAGAGGTATTGATGAACCGATTAAAAGAGCGGAATAAGCGTACTGATGCAAACGCCTTCCCAGTGACTGAAGAAATGTTACTAGGCTATATTGAGCGATTCGAGGAGCCTAATAATGAAGGCGAAGAAATAATTCAACAAGTCTAAAGTTCTCTTATGGTGAACCACCTACAATCGAATTGGAATCATATCTTATGTGAAATCAACGAATGGTACGACCTATTGAGAGGTATATATCCGGTGAAAGGTATTACTGCAAGGAGTGGAATTTAATATTCTAGCTTTACACCAGTTTTCACAGCGATTTGTTCAATCCATCGTTCTAATCTTGCTAATTGGGCGTCCCTGGCAGCATTATCTGCCTCTATGTTGTCGAGCCTTTTGAGAAAAGTGTCAAGCGTGCCTATAAGGTGTTCATAGTTTGCGTCAATTTTAGCTATGTCATTTCTGAGCCCGGTTATTTGCTGGTCTATATGTTTAATTATCTTAATTGCAAACTTATCAAGCGATTCTTGCAGAACTTTACTTGTAGCAACATCGTCTCCCATAGTGTCTATATTTTATCACTAAGTGTTACAAATTTTGGGTTTGAAATTTCTTAGTAAATACATCTAAATAGCCATAAGGGTAATGGTGATCCCAAGGGGAATCGAACCCCTGTTGCCGGGATGAAAACCCGGTGTCCTAACCGCTAGACGATGGGACCTAAAAATTCTGAAATATATTATCATAACAGATAGTAAAAAGAAAATCCCAAACAAGGGCTGGGATTTTCAAAAAGTTTTTGAGCGGTCAGTCATTGCTCTTTTTTATTTTTTCGAAACTACCAATAAATATATCATATAAAGCATATATATACCAGCCCTTATCCACAGCTACTTTCGGTATAGCCTCCTTTTGGCAAATACGCCATAGGATATTGCACCAACTAAGGCCGTAGCAACGAATATACCAATTGTACTGCCTGGTCCTGTGTTAGCCAGCGTAGATGGCCTAATGGTCGTAGAGGTAGTAGGCGCAGTTGGCACACAGACTACGCTTACAGTAGCCGTAGAACTTTCCTGAGGCAAATTATAACCTTGCATGGTGGCAACATTTGAAAGAGTTTCGTTGGTACAATTTGCATTGTTGCGGTTTTCCCCTGCTGTAGCCTCAAATATAATAGTTACAATAGACCCAGGCGCTAAGGTGGATATATTATAACCGCTGGCGAAAAAATTATTAATATCTGACTGGGAAGCGATATTACCATTTATGGTAAGTGTACCCGGGTCATAATTATCGTCACTAGGTAATGTATCTTTAACATTTATATTATTGGCATTGCTTCCGCCGGTGCTAGTGATAACTATTTTATAGTCAACATTAGTATCTGGATGAACCTCAATTTCAGAACTCCAATTATTTGTACCGGCTATTGATACCTGTTTCTGTATTGTATAGTTCGGCAATTTCGTAGGTTTGGGCAAGGATGCTGGAGAGGGAGCTGGGACAGGAGTAGGCTCAGGAGATGGAGCCAAGGCAGCAACAGGAACCGCCACTACTGAATTACCGCAGCTAGACAAAATAGCAAACGAGAAGCGTCCATTATGAAACACAACAAAAGCATCAAGGGCGTTGCTAGTAAATGAAATACTTGGTGTTCTTTTATAGAAAGTAACCCCATTATGGATAACTTTAGTGCTACCAGCTATATATTGTCGGCCAGCAGTAACACCCCTAGTAGCCACTACTTTACCATTAACAACCACATCGCCGTTTTTATACACCTTACCGACCACAGCAGAACTGCTCATATTGTTAATGTCACTTTGTGTTATTCCAAAATAACTGTAGATTGCTTGGATGCTTGCGGCTGTGTTGTGACCATCTCCAAATTTATATACATGCTGTAATGCGAATACATTTGATACCCCACACCATACCACTTCATTTTGGGCATCATAACAACTAGTAGGCAGATTAGCAGTAGCTGCTGAAGCTGGGACATTAATCATAACAGCCGTCAATGCTAAAGTGCTTACTAAGCTAGCGGAAACTAGTAGAATGTGTTTTCTGATATTCTTCATCTTTTTCATTCGCACTAGTCTCCCAAAAATTAGATTTACCATATTATGTCCTTTGTAAGATGATTCGCTCATTAATAAGCAACGTCTATCATATTTCTCACACCACCAATCGCTGATAGTACTAAAATGCTATTTATATCGTCTTATTAAGAAGGTCCTATGAGCTATCATGCCTACAGCTACAGCTACGACAAAAGCAATTACTATACCTGTGGACCCTGGTCCAGTATTTACTAAACTACTAGGTCTTGCTGGTGTCGGTGTGGGTGTAGGTGTCGGTGTAGGTGTCGGTGTCGGTGTGGGTGTAGGTGTCGGTGTAGGTGTCGGTGTCGGTGTAGGTGTCGGTGTAGGTGTCGGTGTAGGTGTAGGTGTAGGTGTCGTAGCCGTAACTTCCACCTGATACACAATAACCATTCTGTAATTCCAGCATCCCCACATATCTCCACTACCAAGAACTGGACTACCTAATGTGGTTGGATTGTTAATTGTGTTGTCACCAAGATTTATCCAATTGTTACCATATGGGACACTAAAGATATTTACACTCTTCTTAACGAGACTTAGCGTGACATTGTTCGAGCCACAATTAAGAACGACACTATCGCTAGCAGGTGCTGCGTTATTAGCCGTTACAGTATCACTGAACGTAAAGCTATTGGATGTCTTACCTAATTGTGCCGTTAGGTGGGTTATGACATCATGAGCGACGGCTGAGCCGGATCCATTATTGTTATCCTGAGAGTATGCGTCGTTATGTAAGTAGTTCCACACATCATATTTAGCGCCACTTACACACTGAGAATTTAACTGGCCTATAGAATAGGCAGGGTTATTGTTATTGTCCGTATCGTTCCCATTTACGTCCTGACGGATTCTAACGAAATCCGATTCATTACCAACGCCAGGCACTCCACAAATGTTGTTGAACACTGGTGTAGTAGAAGTTGTAAATCCGTTCTGATTGTAAGTGAAACAATCAGCAAAGGCCTTTCCACTTAATCCTATCATTAGGGCCATAAGGCTTATGGCTAAAGCAACGCCTAATGCACTTAATCTCTTAAATATCTTCATCTCATATACTCCTTAATCTTATTTCCTTATTCGGCCAAGCCACTACTTCCTGATGTAGTCGTGGTGGATGAGGACGAAGGTGAGGTGCCTGAGGAATTTCCACCTCCCTCTGCATTAAAAGGCTGTGAACCATTGCCGTCTACAACCACTGGCATTACAGGCTTTTTAGTGTTAGTTGGTGGAGGGGTTTCACCACTCGGTGGGGTGCCGGTTCCTGGAGGGGTGCCGGTTCCTGGAGGGGTTTCACCACTCGGTGGGGTGCCGGTTCCTGGAGGGGTGCCGGTTCCTGGAGGGGTTTCACCACTCGGTGGGGTGCCGGTTCCTGGAGGGGTTTCACCACTCGGTGGGGTGCCGGTTCCTGGTATAGGCGCTCCTGTAGGTACCGGGTGTTGTAGCTTCTTAGGAACAGGTGCCGCTGATGGAGCTGGTGCATGCTTATATGTCTTTGGCACTCCTTGAGGTTCAGGATGAGATTCTGGCTTATTTCCAGAAGGTACGTTGCCTAAGCCCGGAGCCGGCTTATGTGAACTGGCAGATTTATGACCGCTTGGCAATGGACCGTGTCCGGTGTTTGCATGATGTGCTGGCTGGGAATGGTCACCAGCAGGATTATTATGAGTACTTACTTTCTGGGTTACGGGTAATTCTTTATGGATATTTGATGAGTTATTAGCACCTGTAGCTATGCCTGAGCCTACGTGACTAATCCCGCCTGATTGACCTAAGGTTGAGGTACTAATGAGTGGAGTAGTTGAAGTAGTTGTGGTTGTGTGTGGGGATGTCTTAGGCGCTGAACTTCCCTTCTTACTATGCGTTTTAAAGCTTGTTCCCGAAGTACTAGGATGACGATTAGCTTTACCGGTATTGTGAGTCTTAGTAGAACCGGGTTCAGCTATAACACCGCTTAGGTACTCTTCTCCTCCTGGAGTAATTAAAACTTCAGGGAAGTCTTCTTCTTTTGCATTTTTTGGAGCAAATTCAATACCGCTAAGGACTTGGCCCGCACGTAGAGTAACCGTGTTAAGTGAGAATCCATCTATGACATCCTTACCGTTTACCAAGTGACGTTCTGGAAGTACTTGAGTAACCTTGCCCCCTTGTTGATGCCATCGGTTAACATATGTTTCGTCATTTGTCATTATTCCCCAGGCTGCGTTTATATCATTCTTGGCTATAGATTTAGCTGCCGCACTTTCAGTTTTATAAACGTTTAATCGGTTTGTGGCATCCTTAATATAGTTATATGTATTGGGGGTATCTATTGAGGTTGCCGGGTTTACAATAGTTGACCAAGCAATAGCCATAGAGGCAGCGTCAGCCTTTCCGGCTAGTGGCCCTTTAGCGCCAAACAAGTTACGGACATAAGCAGTAGCCGCATTTTGCCTCTGGGCGTTGTCCAGATTCTTTTTACCAAAGTCTACTTTTTTCGCATAGTTATCCTTAGGGAAGAAGGCGTCAGGATTATAATTGTTAAGCTGAGAAGCTGTATTTGCATTCAGATCCAAATTTTTAGTGTCAGCCTTGAATGGTATAGATAGCTCATGCTTATTGTTATGAGCCTTTTTTGAATGAGTAATGGCGGCATAAGCTGTTTCACCGGCTACAAATAAGCCATAAGCTCCACCAATACTTCCCAAACCTACTAAACCAGTTAATGCTACTCGGCCAATTTTTCTGCTAAGTCTGCTGCGTAAATTTGTCAGCTTTTCATGGGTAGTATCTTTTAGGCTTGCTAGTCTGCCGGCCTTTACAGAATGCGTATCAATTGCATCAGTTTCCGTCTCTGCTGCTACAGGATCTGCAGATAGCTTTGACGGGCTAATAGAATCTACTATTTTATGCTTTTTTTCATATGGCCTAGGCATTTCAGTACTAGGCGTAACGATAGTTAACTCTACCGGAGCTTCGCTGTGGATAGGTGGAGTATCAGATATGCTTTCATCAATCGGTTTTTGACCTACCATTAGGCCTTTCCAAAAACCGTCATCTTCTACTATATTTCTGAATTCAGGACTCATGCGCCTCTCCTTTTATGTTCATATAAATGAAACAATTAGCGCCCACCTCATTTTCGTTAAATGAGTGATCTATAGCCCACCTTTCACTCTTTAACTTTAATATAGCAATAATTTCCATAATTGTCAATGTTTGTCAAGTTTATGTCTCACTAAGCTCTTGTATAGCCTTAGCAATGGATAAGTCGACATCAGTCACATTAAATGGATAGGAATCATTAGCGCTAAATAACGCACTAGCAACTGCAAATCCCGCCAATCTCATCTGGCTTTCGAGTCTTTGATGATGTTCTCTAAGCATCTTTACGTTAAATAACTCGACTTCATCCTTACTGCCTAAGGCACTCTTTTTGCCAGTCCGAACCTCAAACCTTGCTCGGGATTGCACCACAGATTTAGGTATTTCGACCGCCTTTTCTATTGGATGATTTATCTTAACCCCCACAGCATTGGAAAACTGTCTGTCATTTCCGCCCAAAGGTAAACCTTCAAAGTCGGATAATACGACCGTCAGCATACCCCCAATACATATATTTGCAATCTCCTCAGCAGCTGTTTGATCGTCTTCTGCTTCGATTACCTCACCGCCAAAATACTCACCATCTTCGGCTGTCACATGCCCCACCTCATAATAGAAAACGTTGTCATGGTGACTTGGCATAGAATCAGCTATCTCTTCGGCTAATCTGCGAGCAACCAATAGTTTTTTATTAACGATGGCTGGATCGCTCTCGTCTTGCCTGTGATATGTCACAATTTGAAGGTTTAAAGGTACCATTGGCTTTACCACGTCAACATAAGGCCTATGCGTGATGAGCCCTAGAGTAGCCATTCGATTAATGTCCATCGGGTCGTCTTCGGCAATATCGAATTCTTTTTCGCCAATAACACGACCGTTAGCAAATGACACGTCATCAACTAAATGTGAGCCATAGCTACTATCTAGGTTACTTTTGTACTGATGTAGGGCTTCTTCGGTTTCATATAAAACTGACATGCATGGTATCCTTCTAAAAAGGTTTAACCCTTAACTTCGTCAGTGAACTCTTCAACGGCTTCGGAGTATCTTTGTCCTTTTTTCATTATTCTTCTTCCGGCAGCTGCTAATCTTTGAGGTACAACATATTTCAGAGCCCGATCTACGTATTCATAAGATAACGGCTCGTCTTTAGCGATCATACCTGACAATAAATTCTTATAGTAATCAGTACCCGATAATTTGCCGGACTGCATATACCCTAATACTTTTTTGGCCCAATCTCCTCCGTTCGGTAATTTACCATCGAGAATATAGAGTGATATAACTGCTTTGCCTAAGGCATTGTATAAACGCCCAGGATCTTCATCGAAGTTGTATCTTTCAAAAACCATAGTCTGAATTCTATCTGTATAATCGGCAACTTTTTCCTGGAGTTTGATCGGTAGTAGATCTGTATTTGCAGCCGTCCTTAGTTTTTGCACTTCTTCGTCATCAATTAATTGATGGACGCTTTCAGCAGGCATCTGTGTTTTTCCTACTAGATCCCTGGCACTTAATCGATTCATCGCAACGCCATAATTTATCCTTGAAGCTTGAGCATGGGTCATTTTTGAAGTCGCCTGTACAGTCTCACCTAAGTTGGCTGTTCCTCCAACCCATTGCAGTGCATTAAGAACAATAAGGCCTTCATCATTGATCATTACGCCAGTATCGGAAACGTCTAATAAGGCATTCAATGCGATGACACGAGTCCACTCGTCCACGCGCAAGGCTTTGTGGTGAGGTAACACATATCCTGGAATAGTAGTTATCTTTTCCTGTCCATCGGTAACCTCTTTATACTTCAAGCCGGGGAGTCTTTGGGCTGGTGCGTGCAAAGGTACTTTTCCGACTTCTTCTGGGCGATAACCGAAAGCGTTAAAGCCAGCATCAAGCAAAGTTGTTTTACCGGATGAAGGAGCGCCAGTGTATAGCAATGTGCCAATCTCCCTCTTGCTACTTGGAATTTCAGCACTATGGCTTGAAGTGGCCATTGCTGTTAATAGCAGGGCATTAATTGCATCATCTTGGTTGAATGCTACTTTTCCCAGTACATCAACGAATTCATCGCTTCTTTTTGGGCCTAAACTATATAGGGAATCAAGTATTACCGCGTAATCGCTATATATCCTAGGAATCTCTAAAGCACCGTTAGCGGCAGCTGTACCGTTGCCGTTTGTATGAACTTCTCCACCAAATCTTACTCTTTCCATTGTCTATTCTCCTATTACATTAAAGTAGTGAGGTAAAACACCTGTACGTCTTGTTAAATATCCAGCTCCGGCTATAGCCGCACCAGCCATAGTCACCCCAAACCACTCCCAGTCAAAATTGTTAGTAGGTACGGATTTTCGGTTTATTTTCGTATTAATTACTGAATCTACATTAGCGACTGTGCCTGGATTGTTCATAGGCCAACACTGGCCACCGGTTTCTTGGGCTACGATGTTCATTTGATTTGATGAACAGTTTTTTTCGTCAACTATATATAATGGTATCTTTCGCTGATTGCTTTCCTGATTTTCTATTGCACCAGGACTGCCTACACTCACACCGTCAGTAATAACGACGATTGGTCCTTCATTGGTTGTGTTGCCGGCAGCGTTAATCTCGCTTTGGGTAGCACTCGATAGTATGGTGTTAGGGCCTCCAATATTTCCGTCGTATTGGCTGAGAACGCTAGATGTAATATTTCGAAGAGCCTGTATGTGGTCTGACTCGACAAGAATACCGCGAATCTGTGGGTCTTTGGCAAAAGCTTTGACCGAAAAATCCTTAATACCCATGTAGCTTTGATCGTCAAGAGCCGCAGCTGTACCATCAATTATTACGAAAGGCGTATTCTTAGGAGGCGCCACCTCAGTTGTACTTTGCACCATTTTATACACACCGTAAAAAGTTGCAGCACCAGCCAACTCCATAATTGACCTGGCTATAAACTTGCTAAGTGTATGCCTCTTAATGTCAGCATTAGGATTGTTGGCGATAAATTCTTCAGTTGCAATATTATGAACTTCACTAATTGCATGTGCTGTTTCGAATGATTGCTTCAAGGCAATCTTGTCGACAACACTGCCAGCCACAAAACCTGCTGCTCCCGATAAAATCTCTGGTAACATAACAATAAATACTATACTCTCTTTTTGCTATTTTGTCAATTCTCTATAGCTATTCAGTTTCTTGCTGTTCAGCTTGGACACGGTAGTACAGGGTATGTGCTGGCGGTTCTAGTTCACTAACTCGATCCTCAGGGATATACCTAGCTAAGTTTGTAGCAACCCCTCTAGCAAATCTTTCGGACTTCCTGGTTTTTTCAAGCTCTTCCCGAGTAGAAATAAGCTCATTTAGAATCGATATCGTTCCGTCATCTTCTATTTTTATATTGCCGCTGGCTATTTCTCCCATAGCGGCAAACCGTGATTTTATCTGCTCCGGGCTTAAATCTTTGGCCATATTAGCTAAGATTCTTTTACTCAACATCAAGAGGTCACCGACACTAATGCCATGCTCATTTGCTAATTTGGCAATCTCATCAGTTTTAGTGCCAGCTGATATTGGTCCAACTTCAACTGGTGGCAAGGGTAGCGTTATCGGATCAGTAGTCTCAGCTGGTTGGAGTGAACCTCCTATAAAGGCCATTGCTTGCGAATACTCAGCAGGAGTTGATGAATTTATTGGGGCACTTTCGGTGCTTCTTCCTCTATTTCCAAACATATCTGCATATTCTACTTTATTTCTGACTTTTTGTCAATGTAGTTATACGCTATCTTGTTATAACTGGTTCATTTTCCAGACTTGGTTGCTGAGGTGTATAGTTTTCCACCGCCAATGTAGCTTTCGGGAAACTAAAGCCAAAAGTGCTGCCTTTTCCTTCTTCAGTCTCAAAAACAATTGCTCCACCCTCTGAAATAATAACTTTTTTAGCCATAAATAAGCCTAGTCCGGTTCCGTCGGGTCGGGCTTTCCTGGCGTTTGCCGCTCGATAAAATTTGGTGAATAAATGCCTCTGCTCGTCCTTTGGCACCCCAATACCGTTATCTATAACCCTAAACTCAACTGAATTTTCTGTCTCACTTAAAACTACATCTATAGTGCCTTCTGCAGGGGTGTAATAGATGGCATTATCGATAAAGTTCATAATTACCTGTCTTGTTTTGGTATCATCAAGCATAAGTGCAGTTATATCATCCGGCTTCTGATATGTAAGAGTCAGACTCCGAGATAACGCTGTTTCTATCAGCTGACTGACTTCCTCCTCTATTAAATCCGCAAGATTTACCGGAACCCTCTCAATCGTAAATTTACCGGTTTTCAGCCTGGACACATTAAGTAAATCAGCTATCAAAAAGACCATTCTCTGTGAACTTATAAAGGCCTGTTCAAGTAATTGCCGTTGAACATCTGTTATTTTGCCAGCATCACCGTCCAATACTAAGCTAATGTTTCCTTTAACACTGGTGAGAGGAGTTCGTAATTGATGCGAGGCCATGCTCACAAAGTCATCCTTGGCTTCATCAAGTGCTCTAAGCTTTTCATTTGTAGTTCGTAGCCTATGGGTAGCATTCTTTACCTTTTCCTGGAGTGTCCTATTAAAGTTTTCTATTTCCTCAGTATGCAAGGCATTTTGAATAGCAACCACCAGCTCGTTGGCAATAATCTCTAGTATTTTTATATCCTGACTACTGTATATGTTGCCATTCTTTTTTGGACCAAGAACTAGATAACCCACACCTTCCTCGTTATTTGATGTAGACAGCCTAGCGATTATTGCGACATCTCTTTGTTGCAATAAAATTCTTAGCTGAGTGTACTTATCTTCAAGAAGATCAGTCACTATTAACTTCCTGTGCATATGTGGTGTCTGACTTCTTACATATCTAATATCTGCTTCATTAAAGTTTGGATATCCCTGTGTACCGATTAACCTTCTAGGCATATTATCGCTTTCTCTGATGCCGAATAAGCAGTAGGTCGGTCTCAGGTTTTTTTCTATTATTTTCGTTACATTTTCCAGAAGAGGAATCAGCTCGAAAGTTGAAACCAAAATATTATTGAAGTTTTCTAGAAAGACTTGTGAATCATACGAGTCACGAAAAAATAGATTTGTAGTAAACCGGTCAAATATCCTCTTTATACGACTAAAGAATAGACCGGCAATACCCGTAGCAAAGGAAAGTGTAATTTGTGTAGCTAGCGGTATGTTTACTTTAAAAATTAAATGAGCCAGCCCAAAAATAAGGAAGCCATAAATTGATGAAAGTATAGTAACAGAAATAGCATAAGCAAAGGAACGGGCCACTATTAACCTAAGGTCAAACATACGATTACGAATAATGCTATAACCAACAACTGCCACAATAATACTAGTGAACATTGGGCCAAACTCAATGTATCGATAATTTTGCATTAAAGGAAGGAATAGGTTAAAAAGAACACCGAAGATAGCGGCGATTGAAACACCGTTAAAAAATAACGAGGCCTGTCTTGCGTAAAGACCTCTTAGGTTTAGCGATTTCTGCCGGAATATATATAGCGTGAAAGAAAAGGCCGCTATAACGTAAATACAATACAGCAGATATACCGGTCTATAGAGTAATACCTCTTTACCCCATGGGTAATAAACAACTCCCGTAGTAAACAGACTAGGAATAAAGGACAGAATAATTATGAATGGCACCGACAGCAAAATAAAAAGAGCTGGATACAACCTAATAGTTCGTCTCTTATTGGGAAACGTATCGGCAAATATCGTACCTGCAAAGGCGATAAATACTGGTGCAATATAGTAAAGTCGTGCCCAAGCTAATGCTGGACCCTGATAGTGGCTTTTTAAGAAACCGGCAATTCCAATTACCCATATACCAATAGACAGTGAGAATATAGAAAAGGCAATATTGGTAATATTTTTATGATCACGACTGACCACTAAAGCCGAAAAAATAAAGTTTGCTAGTGCCAGAATCAACAAGAAATAAGTTATTACCCAAGTCACAGTAATTACTTTAACAACAAGGGTAGATAAATACCATAAGCAATTAGTATGTCATTCGACGCATAACGATGTCTGCTAATTTTTGATTTCTCATTTTTTTATCTGCTGGAATATCGGAAGGCTTCTCCATGCCATAGATGGCATAAACACCTTCTCTTGCCGGAATACGAACTTCAGTTTGCAAGGGATCTAGTCCTGATTCTTGAATAATCTCAAGCACGGCTTTAGGATCTCTCTGATAAAGCCTTGGCCAAACTTTCTTAAAAAATTGTTGCTGTGGCCGATCATTAAGCATATTGCCCATGACTACCAAACCGCCAGGCTTTAGAATTTTAAGAACATTCCGAAGAAATGCTTCGGCAGCATTGTAATGCACCCCCGCCAATCTTAATGATTTGGGAATATATTCAAAAATACCTAGCAAATCTACCACGTCTACACTTTCAGGTTCAATGGTATCAGTCAGGCTGCCAGCCATAATGTTGCACTTGTTTATTTGGATCTTATCCTCCACGCCGTAAGCTCCAGCTAGAGAATACGCACTCGCCAAAGCCATTGGGTCGTTATCAACCAAAATCAACTTTTCAGCATTTATTCCATCACTCTTTAATCGACAGGCCATCTCAAATATGGGACCTGCTGCACCACACGCTAAACTGGCGCATACTATTTTTTCTTTTTCATTATCCGGCTTCCTTTTTAAATATTCTCTAACCATACCAATAGCTGTATCAGCTCTCGTTTGTATGGCTTGCGAGTCGATGACTCCTGTCAAAAAGTCCTTCGAGCTTGGATAATAGCCCGTAGCATCGTCCATCGGCCTATTAATAAAAGTCTTATATTTATCATGCCAGATCGCTGCCTTTTCCGGTCCGTCTTTTGCTTCAACTAACTCAATAGCTGACTTTCCTTCAAACAATGGTTCAATGTATACATCGGGATTAATACCTTCTCCCAATGTAGTTAAAGAACCGACATTATATAAAGTATGCAAGGCTATAGCTCGCTTGGTCAGCTGAAACCATGCATGACCTGTAGGGTGTATGCTTGGATCAAATAAAATACTTGCACAATCTTTCTGATCGGAAAGATAATCTATTTCTCTATCTACGTCCTGCTGTGTTTGTGCGTTAAGTGCATACCTTGGCGCAGTATCTACTAGGCTAACTTTATAACCGTCGGCAGATAGCTCACCAACTCTTCGAATAGTCAACTCAGTAACTCTAAACTGAGAAGTCTGATCAGTAGGGTCCTGTTTAAAGTCTGGACCAGTCGCCGGCCTTGAGTGTCTATAGTAATCAATCATTTTTATACCTTACATAAATTGCTTTAGCATTTCTTATTCAGTAAAAAATAAAAAGGCATCTACTCCTTCCGGAATAGATGCCGTCATAAATCTGCTAAAGAACCTTTGAAATATACCATAAGTACTATAGAATGTCAATTAATGTCTGCCGGGCTTAAGATCGCAATTATTGAAGATGATCCAGCAATTGCTCATATATATCGCTTCAAACTTGAACACGAAGGTTATGTTGTCCGCGTAGCACATAACGCGAAAGATGGGCTTCAGCTAGTCCAAGCCTTTATCCCGGACTTACTACTACTTGATCTAAGAATGCCAGGAATGGGTGGAGACGAAATGCTGGAAAGGCTTCGCTCTACAGAATGGGGAAGCAATATACGCGTCATCATATTGACAAACATCAGCAAAGACGAAGCGCCTGCCGGTCTGCGTCTTTTAAACGTCGATCGCTATATTGTTAAGGCGCATCATACACCTAACCAAGTTTTACAAATAATTAACGATGTTATGGGAAATTAACCAGAAGCTCCTAAAAAGATTGTAAATAAGGAGGCGTGGGGCTAGGATAATACTTATGGCTTTCAAAGTAGCGATAATAGAAGATGATCAGACTATTTCGCAAATGTACCGTTTTAAATTTGAAGCCGAAGGCTACAAAGTTGAAACAGCGGAGAACGGTAAGCTTGGTCTTGAGTTAATACAATCCTTGAAGCCTGATATTGTTTTACTCGACTTAATGATGCCTGAAATGACCGGTGATCAAGTACTTCAGGAAATGCGTAAATCGTCTTGGGGAAAAGACATTAAGGTTATAATCCTTACTAACATGGGAGAGCAAGAGATACCAGATTCTGTTAAGTCTATGGGTGTTACGGCAGTTGTGCTAAAAGCCAATATGACGCCTAGGCAGGTTTTCGAATTAGTAAAAAAACACCTGGGATAAATGTGGTTATGAAGATAGCAATTCTAGGGTATGGCCTTGAGGGTCAGGCTGCATATGATTACTACAAAAACAAGGGGGAGATAACTGTTTGTGACATAAACAAAGTTACCTTACCTGAGGGCGTATACTCCCAAAGCGGCCCTACTTATTTAGATGGCCTTTCACGCTTTGATCTTATAGTTAGGTCGCCAATAATAAAGCCTCGTGACATTACGGCAATCAATCCAAACATTCAGGATAAGATAACCAGTAATACAAACGAATTCTTCAGAGTGTGTCCAACCCGAAATTGATGTAAGATTTGTCAA
>JAJZOE010000033.1 GCA_021829145.1 bacterium
AGCAATTATGCTTAAAATTAAGTAAAGTTAGATTAATGCAAGATTCAAGCGCTCAAGCCAAAAAAATTGTTATCGTAGAAGACAACCCGGCGCTGTCAGAAATCTACAAAACTCGACTTGAGATGATTGGTTATACCTGTTTCGTTGCCTATAATGGTATTACCGGCTTGTATTTCATCCAGAAAGAAATTCCTGATTTGGTGCTACTTGACCTTATGGTGCCTGACATTGCCGGGGACCAAATATTGCTTCGCATGCGTTCAAGCACATGGGGAAAAGATATACCTGCCTTTATCATTTCTAATTTAAATGAATCTGATGCTCCAGCTGGTTTAAGAGATTTAGGCATTGCTGGCTATGCAGTTAAAGCTAATCTGTCGGACGACCAACTGGATCAAATAGTCAACGGGATATTAAGACCATAAGCCGGTGCCCAAGATAATTTTCAAGCTACTTATTAATTGAATTCGGTAGTATGACGGATAGCTTGCTTAGATGATCGGCCCCTGTTATAATAGTCGCATTATTAATTATCAGGCTGGTAGAAGTAATCCTCTTTTCCTAAGGTAGCTTTACCTAGGAATAAGCTAACTAGCTGAAGTAATAAAGGGTTACGTGTCGACGCGTAAACGGTGTCGAGAAAGGAATTACTAATGGCGACAAATATAGATATGAAAGATTTGCTGGAGGCAGGTGCACATTTTGGTCATAAAACCTCAAGGTGGCATCCGAAGATGGCTCCATATATTCATTCTAAGAGAAATGGCATTCATATTATTGATCTTAGTAAAACGGCCGACGGTATTGAACGGGCAATGGAGTTCTTGACCAATACGGCAGCCACAGGCAAGCAGATACTGTTTGTTGGCACTAAACGACAGGCCCAGGATATCGTGAGTGAAGCTGCCCAGGCAACCAAACAGCCTTACGTCACTGTAAGGTGGCTTGGGGGCATGATTACCAACTGGAATACTATCGGTGGTCGAGTCAAGCACTTGAAGGATTTAGAAGCAAGAATGGAATCCGGAGAACTAGCTAACCGCTATAGTAAGCTTGAAGTTCAGCGGTTCCAAGAAGAAATTGATGAGCTTAACCGGATATATGGAGGGATTAAAAACCTCAATGGCAAACCGGGCGCTTTATATGTAGTTGATGCCATAACTGAAGCCAACGCAATTAAAGAAGCCAATAAAATGAACATACCAGTGGTAGCCATTATTGATAGTAATGCCGATCCATCAAAAGTGACTTATCCTATACCTGCAAATGATGACGCAATTAAAGCTATATCATTAATTACTGGATATGTACGACAGGCAGTTGAGGCTGGACAGAACAAAAGGTCAAAGACTGAACCCAAGAAAGAAGGAAAGGAAAAATAATGGCCGTAGATATAGTACAAGTAAAGCGCTTGAAAGATCTTACCGGTGTTGGCTTGACTGATGCTAAAGCTGCACTTGAAGCTTCTAACGGGGACTTTGATCAAGCCTTGAAGGAAATGCGGGCTAAGGGCTTGACTAAAGCAGAAAAAAGAGGCGAGCGTCAGGTATCGGCAGGTGTTATAGGAAACTATAACCACGATAATCGAATTGGCGTAATCGTAGAGGTTAATTGTGAAACCGACTTTGTAGCCCGAAATGAAATCTTCACCAACATGGTGAAAGACGTAGCCATGCATATTGCGGCATCTAATCCCGAGTATGTTAGTCGTGATGACGTTCCCGAGACTGCCGTAAAGTCGGTCGAAAAAGAGCTAAGAGACAAGGCTGAAAGTGAAGGTAAGCCAAAAGACATGATTGATAAGATTGTCTCTGGTCAGCTGGATAAGTACTTTAGTGAAAGGTGTTTGCTAAGTCAGCCGTTTGTTAAAAATCCTGATCAAACTGTCGGTGGCTTCGTTAAAGAGCACAATGCCAGGTTAGGTGAAAATATTGTTGTGCGTCGTTTTTCCCGATTAGCTCTTGGTGAAGTAGCCTAAGCAAGGGTAATATATAGGCATTATGGACCAATCAGCCATTAGCAAACAGGCCGAGTCAGTCTTTAAGGCGGCCGTTGAGCATTTCGACAACGAAATGTCCCGGCTAAGAACCGGCCGAGCAAACGCTGCTATGCTTGACGGGGTGATGGTTGAGGCTTACGGAACACAAATGCCGCTTAATCAAGTCGGTACCGTAACAGCTCCAGAGGCTCAGCTATTGCAGATTACACCATTTGATCCTAATAATCTGCAGGCGATAGCGGCGGCAATAAGAAACAATCAGTCTCTTGGTTTAAATCCAAGCGATGACGGTCGGGTGGTAAGAGTAGTAATCCCATCTTTGACCGAAGAACGACGACGGGAGATTGCCAAACAAATAGGCGAGAAAGTGGAAGACGCTGCTGTTAGGATGCGCTCGGCCAGACATGAAGCAATTAAGCAGATTGAAGTAGCTAAGAGAGATAAACAAATAAGCGAAGATGAGGCACGGCGCATAGAGAAGACGATTGATGAAGGCATGAACCGTTTCCGTCAGCAGATTGATGCAGCCGCCAAGCTTAAGGAAAACGAAATTCTTACGCTGTAGCATTTTTCAACTTTATTTTAGGTAGGGTGAAGTATAATTTGTTAATATGTCTTTTTTGATCTTAGTTGTAGCGATAGTGCTATTTATCGGCCTGATAATTACCCATGAATTAGGACACTTTCTGGTGGCTAGGCGCAACGGCGTAGTAGTGGAAGAATTTGGCATCTTCTTTCCACCCCGGTTATATAAACGAGTAACCAAAAAGGGATGGCTTTTTTCTATTAATCTTCTGCCGCTTGGGGGATTTGTCAAAATGAAGGGTGAGCATGATACGGATGTCGAACCAGGAAGCTTCGGTGCTGCCAGCACGTGGTCAAAAACTAAGATAATGATTGCCGGCGTTATGGTTAACTTAATAACCGGAATATTTTTGCTGACTATTCTCGCCTGGCTGGGCATGCCCCAGATAGTTCCTAATCAGTTTGACATTAAGGGTGCTAGTCATGTTAGCCGACAGGAAGTACTGGTATATTCGGTTCAGAAAGGAAGTCCGGCCCAGAAAATAGGCCTAAAAGCTGAGAACGAAATAGTTGCGCTCGGTAGGCCGGGTCATCCAACGACTATTAACTCGATTAGTGATCTTCAGACGGTAACTAAGCAGTATGCAGGGCAGAGAGTTGAAATTGTCTACCGCAACAACGGTAACCAACGCGTTAAGTTTGCGACACTGCAAACACAAACGATCGTGGCTTCCACTGCTAATACCAAAAATCCCAAAGGCTATTTAGGCGTATCCTTAGTTTCATTAACGATAAAAAAATATAGCTGGTGGTCAGCTCCGGTTGAAGCGCTCGGACTTACCTGGCAGGTAATTAAACTAACATTTGTCGGATTAGGGCATGCATTAGCCGGACTGGGTAAAATAATTGCCGGGATTGTGACAGGCAATAATGTAGCAAGACAGCACGGACAGAAGATAGCTTCATCTCAGGTAGCTGGCCCAATTGGCATTTTCGTCATACTCAAAGATGGTAGCGTCCTGGGCTATCAGTACATGTTATTTATTATCTCTATTGTGGCACTGACTTTGGCCATAATGAACTTTCTGCCCATACCGGCGTTAGACGGCGGCCGTATGTGGCTGATGCTTATTAGCCGAGCCTTCGGTATGCCGCTTACCGCTTCATTCGAGGAACTGGTCAATGCGATCGGGATGATCGTATTGTTAGTTCTGGTAGCCTTAGTTACCTTAGTTGATGTGCACCGGTTCCTTTAGAATAATATGAAAGATATGGCCAAGAAAATATCCGCCGCAGCAGTCAGTAGTACTATGCCTTGGAAGAAAATACCAAAGTATCTTCTACCATTCGTAGTGGTATTTATTGTAGTGGCAGTTTTCTTTATAGCCCAATATACCGCCAGCCTGCTAGTCTCCATTTATCCGTTTGCCGCTGGTTATAACTCGGCTCAGGCCTCAACCTGGCTTGATAATTCCATAACTGCTCAGTTTGTCTACGTAGTTTTGGCGGAAGCATTTACCGTCGGTCTTATTTATTTGCTGTTAAAGCATTATAATAGAGGCCTTCGTACCTTAGGTCTTAATAGCCCTAAGTGGAAATATTTATTGTTTGCCCTTATTGCTTATCCGGTTTATCTGCTTATCTATTTTCTGTTGTTTAACATTTTAAGCCATGTTTTCACCGGCCTTAATGTCAATCAGGTTCAACAGATAGGCTTTAACTCGGTTCATGGTTCATACCAGTTAATCCTAACATTCATTAGTCTGGTTATTCTGCCCCCGATTGCCGAAGAGGTATTATTTAGAGGTTTTATGTTCGAAGGGTTAAAGAGGTCAATGTCGCCAGTTTTGGCTGGAGTTATTACTAGTGCCATATTCGCTGCCGCCCATTTGCCGGAAGGAGCCAGTCACTTATTGTGGATAGGTGCACTAGATACTTTTACCCTTAGCTTGGTACTGGTTTACCTTAAACAGAAAACTAAGAGTCTATGGCCTGGCATAATACTGCATGCTCTAAAGAATCTAGTTGCCTTTATCAGCTTGTTTTTGCTTACCCCCCGTTAGAATGTACAATAGTACAGGTAAATTAATAATTAACAACAATGCGTTTAAGCCAGACTTTTAATAAAACTACTAAAACGATTCCCGGCGATGAGCAGGCAGCCAATGCCAAGCTTTTAATCCAGGCTGGTTATATATATAAGGAGATGGCCGGCGTTTACGCTTATCTGCCACTCGGGCTGAAAGTCATCGAGAATATAAAACAGATTGTACGCGAGGAAATGAACGGCCTTGGCGCTTCTGAATTACTGATGACTTCACTTCAGGCTAAAGACGTGTGGGAACTGACAGGCAGATGGGATGACGACAAGGTAGATGTCTGGTTTAAGAGCCAGTTAAAAAACGGTACCGAAGTAGGTTTTGGCTGGAGCCACGAAGAGCCTTTAATGATGATGATTAGCAAGTACGTCAAAAGTTACCGTGACTTGCCGGTTAGTGTTTATCAGTTCCAGACAAAGCTAAGGAACGAGCTGAGAGCGAAAAGCGGCATAATGCGGGGTCGGGAATTTCTAATGAAAGATATGTACGCCTTCTCTAGAACCCAGGCAGAACTGGATGAATTTTACGAAAGAACGAAACAAGCTTACCTGAACGTATATAAAAAGGTAGGTCTGGGACCTTATACGTATCTTACATTTGCTTCCGGCGGGGCTTTTACCCAGTTCAGCCATGAGTTCCAAACGGTTACTGATAGTGGCGAAGATACCATTTACCTTGACCAAAACAAAGGCCTGGCTGTTAATGAGGAAGTATATAGTGATGAAGTTTTAAGTCAGTTAGGCTTAAAGAAAGAAGAGTTAAAGGAAGTCAGGGCCTCAGAAGTAGGTAACATCTTTAACTTTGGCAGTGCCAAAGGTGAACAAATGGACGTCTACTTTACTGACGAGTCCGGCCAAAGGAAACCCGTGTTCTTGAGTTCTTACGGTATAGGTGTTAGCCGACTAATGGGAGTTATTGCCGAACATTTTTATGACGAAAAGGGACTGATCTGGCCCAAAGAAATTGCCCCAGCTCAGGTCTACCTTATATCTATAGGAGATGACGCGGTAATAAAACAGGCAGATGAGCTGTATAATGTATTGACAGAAAGCGGTGTTGCGGTAATATATGATGACCGTGATGTTCGTCCGGGTGAGAAGTTCGCTGATGCTGACTTGATGGGAATTCCCTGGCGAGTGGTCATTAACAGCGAGACTGCGACGAACGGAAAGTACGAAATTAAAGGTAGAACTGAAGCCTCACCAGTAAATTTGGCCAAAGATTCTCTGCTAGAAAAAATATCTGGACCGGAGAAGTAACTCTCTTAAAGGAAAGAGGGTAAGGGGTCAGAATAAGCTAGAAAGGAAGTATGATGGTAGTTAAGAAGACATTCCGACTTACAAAAGAGGGCATAGAAGAGCTTAAACAAGAGCTAGAAAGCCTGACAGCCGAGAGATCCGAAATTGCCGAGAGTATTAGAACTGCCCGTGA
>JAJZOE010000020.1 GCA_021829145.1 bacterium
CCGGCAAGGAAGCATAAGAATAAACCGCTACGGCTATAGTTTTAAGTTGTAATTTATTCGACTTTAGCTGCTAGGCCGGTGCGATAAAACCAGACTTTAATAATATCCAGAAAAATGAAGTAAAGGGCCGTCATTAACAGAGTAAGACTAAGCATACCGACGGATAGAGGTGCAAAATTGAAAAGTTTCTGGGTCGGGTGGAAATATATTAAAGCAATCGCCAGCAATGCAATGCCTCCAAACGACAGCCTTAGTGGAGTTGACATTTTTACCGCCTGCCAAAAATGCTGTCGGTTTCTTACCGCCAGAATAACCACAAAACCAATCACGGTTAGATAAAGATACAGGCTGGTTTGCGCTACAGCCAGAGAGCCGTGTCTTATGATGGCATAGAACAAAATCTCGAATATAGCCGTATAGCTGCCAAGTACCATGGAAACAACAACTAAGGAGTGCATGCTGTATTTAGCGGGACGCTGCAGACTGCTTGGGTCAACGTTGTCGGTCGAAATCGCCACCAAAGGCACATCACCCAACATGTTAGTTAGGAGTAGCTGGATAGTTAAAAGCGGTAGCTGGGCATTGAGCAGGAACAGAGCCGATAAAGCGAAGAAGTTGCCGAAATTTCCAATCATGGTGTAGCGAATGTATTTGTTTATGTTCGTAAAAATGCCGCGACCGTAACGGATGCCGTTAACGATTACGCTAAGATCACTTCTTAGTAACAATATGTCAGCGCTATCTCTGGCCACATCAGTGGCGTGATCAACCGCAATGGCAACGTCGGCCAGCTTAAGCGACGGAGCGTCATTGATTCCGTCCCCTTGGTAGCCGACTATATAGCCTTTCAGCTTCAGCAATTTAATAATCCTATATTTCTGCTCGGGAGCCAGCCGGGCAAAAACATTGTTATTGTCTACCACGTCAGCCAATTTCAAATCCGACATTTTATCGATTTCATCACCGGTAAAAACCGTCTGACCACTATCTAATAGACCAACTTCTCCGGCTACATAGCCGGTTACTTCACGACTGTCGCCTGATAAAATCTTAATTGCCACACCAAGTTTTTTAGCCGTTAAAATAGCTTTTTTAGCCGATTGCTTCAGCGGGTCTTCAAGCGCTACAAAACCGGCAAAGACAAGTCCGTCCTCATGTTTGAGGATGTCGAATGAATGTTTTTCGTCATAACTAATCTCTTTGTAGGCAATTCCAAGATGGCGTAGTCCCTGTTTTCCATCTTCTATAAGCATCTTGCTATATTCAGCTTCGTTTTTGTCATGACATAGTTCAAGCAAAGTCTCGACCGAACCGACTTCAACCAGATAATATTTGCTGCCGTCTTTGAACACCACCCGTCGACGGCGGGACACGGGATCGAACGGCAGCTCATCAAGCCTAAAAACGGCCGCGGCTGAGTTTTGGATATCTTCAGGGACATAGGCTACGAAGGCTTGATCGAATGACGTCAGGTAACGATGGTGCTTGACATCGGGTGATTCCAGACTGGCAATTGCCAGCTTCATGAACAGCTTCTCGTCTTTGGCGATCAGCTTCTTAATCGACTGTTTATTTTCAGTCAGGGTTCCGGTCTTGTCACTACATAACAGGTTGATATTTCCCAAGTCTTCGACGGCAGTTAAAGTCTTAGCTATAACATGGCGCTTGGCTAGTTTCAGGGCGCCGCTTGATAGCGTCATGGTAGCGATTACCGGCATCGCTTCCGGCACGACGGCGATCGACAATGCAATCATGAATAAGGCCAGGGCCGCCAGATTATGAATGCCGCCGTTAATAACCAGCTTGGCTATAAAAATAATAATCAGGGTTACGAATGTGGTTTTGATTAGAAAACTACTGAACTCACTCAATGATTTTTCATATTGGGTAACCCGTTTAGTAGAGCTGGACAGCTTAGCGATGCCGCCAAGTTTAGTGTTCGTACCGATCGCGTATACCACGGCCTTAGCCTCACCATGCTCAATCGTACTACCCGCATAAATACAGTCATCTTTGTCGGTTTCGGTTTTGGATATAGCCACCGACTCTCCGCTTAAAACCGATTCGTTAACCGCAAAATCCTCGGTTTTAATAAGTTTGGCGTCGGCCGGAACGATATCTCCCTCTTTTAAAACAATTACGTCACCAACGACAATCAACTTTTCATCAATCAGTGTCGCTTGACCATCTCTTAATACGGCCACTTGTTTGGATACCAGCTTCTGCAAATTAACGATTGCCTTTTCGGACTTAAATTCCTGAAAAAACCCCAACCCGGTATTAATCAGCAGGACAGCTGCAATCACACCGGCGTCGGATAAATCATTCAGCAATATTGAAAGCAGACAAGCCACTACCAGCAGATAGATAAGCGAACTTTTGAACTGATTAAGTAAAATACCCCGGGCGGATAAACGCTTTTCGGCGCTAAGTACGTTTGGGCCGTTTGCTTTCAGACGCGCAGCCGCCTCAGAACTACTAAGTCCGGCAGCCCCGGCGTTAGGGTTGGCCGGTATTTGCATAATATTGTCTGCGGCCTGATTCATCTTTCCTCTTGTCGCATTTTAATCTAAAACAGACTTATAATCGCTGCCACGCCGGACAATCCCATGAGAGCGACTAAAATCCACCCAAAGAATCCGCTTAGCTTACCATTGCGCCAATCGCCCATTGTTTTTTTGTTGCGGGCAATCAGAACGATAAGGACTAATATGACCGGCGCCACAATGCCGTTTGCGACCGCCGAGTAAATAAGCGCCTTGATTGGATTTAAACCTATGAAGTTTAACGCCAGTCCGACGAGCATCGAAATAATGATGACCCCATAAAAAGCATAGCCTTGCTTTAACTTGGAATTTAGTCCCTGTCTCTTGCCAAGGCTTTCGCTGATGGCATAAGCACTGGATCCCGCGAGTACTGGTATGGCCAATAAGCCCATCCCGATAATGCCGAGCGCAAACAGGTAATACGTAGCCGCGCCGGCAAATGGACGTAAAGCTTGAGCAGCCTGAGAGGCTGTCGTTATATTGGTAACTCCGTGCGTGTACAAAACACTGGCACATGCCGCGATTATGAAGAACATGACCAAGTTGGACAAGAACATGCCCGACCAAACATCGATACGCATATTGCGCATTTCCTGTGGACTGCTTCCCCTTCTTGATTCAATCGTAACCTTACCTTTAGCGATGGCCTCGTCTATTTCCTGAGATGTTTGCCAGAAAAACAAATACGGCGTTATGGTAGTACCGAGCACAGCGGTAAGTAGCAAGAATTCGTTTTTGCTCCAATAGATATGCGGCGTGACGGCGTGACGGGCAACTTCCCCCCAGTTAGGATGGGCTAATATAGCCGAAAGGATATAGGCAAACAAGACCAGGGCCAACCATTTTAAATAACGGGCATATTTTGAGTAAGGGGTGAATATCTGCATTAAAAGTATGAAAGTAGTCGACGCTATCACCAGGACGGTTGTGTTTATGTGAACCAGCAACTGGACAGCATTAGCCATGGCGCCAATATCCGCCCCGATATTAAAGGTGTTAGCTGCAAACAAAAGCAGGCTACTGAAATAAAGTATTTTCTTGCCGAAATGCAAACGTATATTGGCCGCCAAGCCACGTCCGGTAACCAGGCCGACACGGGCGCACATCTCTTGAACGACGGCCATCAATGGAAATGTGAAAGCAGCCGTCCACAACAAACCGAAACCGTTTTGAGCACCGGCTTGCGAATACGTTGCTATACCGGAGGGATCATCATCTGAAGCTCCGGTCGTCAAGCCCGGTCCCAGGGTATACCAATAGTCTCTGGCTTTTTTTAGCGGCTGATAATTGCTTAGGGGGACCTTTTTGGCCAGCTTCTGACTACTTTCAACGCCATACTCCAAAGCTTGGGCCGGCGCTTCAATCGTTCTCTCAATAATTCTTTTTTTCATTTTTCCTTCAAACTACTAGCATCATAGAGCAATATGGCCGGATTTTCCATAGCATCATGACAGATAGTCCTCAGTCTGAATGTCCGGCAAGTCGACTAGCTCGATGCCCTTTAAGAGTTTCTGGTTAACGGTTTGATCATTGAAGGCCATAATGATCATATTTTGTGGAGTCCAATATGCATAGTCCTGATCAGCCTTGACTACCTTGACCGGTCCGATAGCCTTAGAGTATGCAGCCACAATTTGCCGGAGAGGCTGAGCGGCATAACCGGAAGTAGCCGCGATACAGTTTGTCGCAATTAAGCCTTTGACGTTAAGCAACTCTTTGATTGAGCGGGCAAAGCTAATCGTTCTAAAAGCTTGCGGTATGCTAAAGTTGTCAAAAATATCGGTAATTACAAGGTCATAACGATCTTTTAGGCGTCCGACGATACTCAGCGCGTCACCTATTTCAAGTCTAAGTCGATGGTCGCTGTGGTAATTAAAATACTCCCCGGCCAAAGCAATCAGGTCGGCGTTCTGTTCGACCACGGTTACCTGCACGGTTTGTAAATTGTTAATTAAGGCCATCGGCAGGGTTAGAGTACCACCACCAAGCACCAGCACTTTAGATGGATTCAGATCGAGTGCCAATTCTAGTAAAAGCTGATTATAGTCAAACAGCAGCCGCGGGTTGTCATCCAGCGGAATGCCGGATTGAGCGGCGTGCTGCGGTCCGCTAAACAACACCCTGGCCGGACGCCCCTCATACTTAAGCTCTTCGACGGAAAAGGAGCCGAAACTATTAGTCAGTCGTTTGATTACGGACCTACCGAACATATTAAGAGACAGTATACTAGTTTTGGACTTTTGATTCGGCATATAGTTGAAATTAAGGCAATAATTTAGGAAGGATTGGAACCGGATTTTGTTATTATTGATTAGGATATGGAAGAATTAAAAAAAGTTAAGATTTCAATCCCGCTTTGGGCCGCCAGCTTGTATATCATAATTTCCCTGGCCATGATTCCCTGGACAATCTTCTTGGGCTTCCGCTTGCCGACTGAACACCTGTCGCGCAACTGGGACATTACCTGGGTCGGATTGGATATTGGGATGATTGTTTCTTTGCTGGCAACCGGCATACTCGCCAAGATGCAGTCTATTTACATGGTAATTTCCGCGGTCATAACCGGCACCTTGTTCGCAGCTGACGCCTGGTTCGATATTTTAGGCTACAATATTGGTTCAATCGGTTTTTCCGAAGCCATCATAACCGCTTTTTTCGGTGAATTACCGATGGCGATCATGAGCTTCACGCTAGCCATTCATGGCTTAAGGCGGCTGCACGCACAAAGGTACAGCAAACTAAAAACCTGAAGCCAAAATTAGCGTTTAGGCTTTGGCGGGACCGGCTTTATATTCGCAGCTGTAGATTTTTCAGCCATTGAATGCAGTCCGGCCAGCATTTGTTCAATTGTCATAGTTATGTCCTGTTTGTTTGATCTAAATTAAGCTTTAGAGGAAACATTAAGTCGGATATTACCTCCAAGCTATAACCATTAGCAGTAAAATATCTTACAGGTCTTTGCCGGGCGGCAACATCGGCTTGTCTAGTCCGAAGCGACCGTAAGCCAAGGCGACACCTAGAGCCTTAATGACTTCTTGGGCCTGGTCATAGCTCATACCTAGCTTAGACACAATGACCGGCTTGGCGTTAGTAGCCGACTGCGTAAAGGTGATTTGAAGGCCGCTTTTATTACAATCTATGCTAACACCGTCAGTGTAAATAGTTCTACCGTCACTGGCTAGCACCATGATGAGCTGTCTGGCTGCCGCTATAGCGTCATCAACGAATTGTTCGTCCTCAATAGCCCGACTGGCGTCGTAACCCGCTAACTCCCAGAGACGACTAGCGACCGGCTCCTGAAGCTGGTAGTGGCTGATTAGCAGGTTCAGAACATCTTCGTCCGGACGGTCGAAACCGGCTTCATAACGTTCAAGGATATGCTCATCAATTTCCACGGCACCACAAACTTCAGCCAGGCTTTCTTTTTGATGCTGCCTGAGCTGTTTTAGTTCCTCACCCAACTTCTCGTATGGCTTTGG
>JAJZOE010000047.1 GCA_021829145.1 bacterium
GAATAGCTATTAGGAATAACCCTCTTATCATTTTTTGCTTTTAGCGTAGGTTAAGACATTTGCTAATGAGTTTACTTAAACCAGAACGCCAACCCAATAAGAATTATGATAAGTAGCAACACGACGATTAGCTCTAATGTTGTGTAACCGGAATGATTGTCTTTGGTTTTCATAACTACAATAAGCATAGAAGTTATGCCTTAACTTGGTCAATACTAACAAGCATTAAGGTTTTGGTATAATACGTGTAAGGTTAAGGTATGCAAAATAAATAATGCCAAAAATAAAATTAAAGAGTTATAAAATACTTTTGATCTATTTTCTTCCGCTATTTTTTTTGTACCTGATTTTATCCACTAACGCGGAAGCTACAGCTGACCCTTTGGTTACCCAAGGGTATAACACTACCCAAAATCTGCCCATAGGTTCAATCGTAAGTATCCTAAAGGGAACTAATAACAGTGTTGTTTCTGCTAACCTTTCCAATGCAAACAGCATTGTAGGGGTCGTAATTAGCAGTAATAATGCCCAGATATCGCTTTCTTCCGGGGCTAACCAGGTTCAGGTGGCAACAAACGGTGTCAGCCAGGTATTAGTATCTAACATTAACGGCAGCATTAAGCCGGGAGATGAAATTACCTCTTCGCCAATAAACGGTGTTGGTATGGGTGTCAACCAGGACGCCGAGATTGTTGGGACTGCGCAAGGTAGTTTTCCGAACCAGACCGCCAGTACTGAGATCGTGACTAATTCAAGTGGTAGTAAGCAAAAAATTCAAATTGGCAATATACCAGTATTAATAAGCATCGGTTATTATACTAAACAGCCAACGAAAACTTTAATCCCCACCGCCCTGCAGAATATAGCCAATGCGTTGGCGGGCAAGCAAGTTAAGACTCTGCCGATTATCTTAAGCGTAGCAATCTTTATTATTACTTTGATAGCGGTTGTGTCTATTATCTACTCGCTTATCCATGGTAGTATCATATCAGTCGGTCGCAATCCGATGGCTCAGTCGGCTGTATATCGGAACGTGCTACAGTTATCAGCGCTAGTCGTAGGTGTTATTGCCGTAGCTATGTTCGCGATCTTTATGGTTTTAACGAGGATAAATTAAAGGGTGGCTAAGTGAATATATTTCTACAGATTTTTCTCTACGTTGATGTATTTATAATCGGTGTAGCGGCAACACTTGCCATTCGTCATGGTAAGGAACACCTGAGGGTAAAGAAAAGTTTGCGGTCTGACAGATCAGTTCATCATTAGCAAGAGACATTTATGCCAAAGGAGCTTAAACAGCAGCTAATCGAGGAGTCGGAGGAAGAGTATCGTAAAATCCTTGAGCGCTCATCAACGAGGCTTAGCAAAGAATTGGATGAGACGGTTGAACGTATTAATTTATCGGTTAAAAAAATGTCGGCAGATGTTGTAACCAAGGAACTGAAAAGTTATGAGCATTTGTTCGAGCAATACAAAAACAATGCACTTGAAGAGTTTGACAGTTCTAAAGAGCAAACATCCAACTATCAAAATGAGCTGAAAGCGAAGCTTCTTGAAGACATCGAGAAGGAAAAAGAACGCTTATTTGCTTTAATAGATAACAAGCTTTCAGACGCTGTGATGGCATTCTTGCTGGAAGCGATGCAACATGAGGTTGATCTTGGGGCACAATCAGATTATTTGTTAAAGCTGCTTGAAGAGCACAAAGAAGAGTTTAAGCAGGCACTAGGGTCATGAAATTAACGCTTGTAGAAGAAATTATTTCAACTGAAGACTTGAGAGGTGTGATAGAGGAAGTTAAAGAGTACAAAAAATGGTTCATCCATAACCAGATAAAGCTTAAAGTTTCGCAACGCCACAAAGTTTCTATTCGGCCCGAACTGTCTAATGCTGCTGAAGCATTACTTGATCAGGCCAATGACGGCAAAGAGCTAACTGCAACTAAGATCGAAGACCTAATCGGTTATCTTGAACATTGCCTGATTAAATCTCCCTTAGTACGAATTACTCTGGCGGCAATACCTAGTGCACCGATTAAGCACAAAATTGTTGCCTGGCTAAGGACTAATATCTCTCCCTCGATGTTAGTGGATTTTCGTTTCAACTCTTCGCTATTAGGTGGTATGGTGGTAATTTCTGGTAGCCATATCTATGACTGGTCTTTACGGCGACAGCTACTAGAATCCAAAGATAAGCTAGATGGGGTGCTAAGACGTGTTTGATAATCGTCGTTTTCAAAAGCTGGTAGAAGCAGATAATCTTACCGGTGAAGTTGTTTCTTCCAATGGTTTTATTATTGAAGTTAAAGGTCTAGAAGGTGTAAGGTTAGGATCGCAAGTATTATTTGAGGATAACCAGCGCGGATTAGTCCGACAGGCTTACGGTGACCGTGTGATTCTGTTTAATATAGATTCTGAGAAAATAATGCCTGGCACCCTGGCAGTTGTTGAGTCCGAACTATTACAAGTTCCGGTTGGCAAAGAGTTGGTGGGCCGAGTTGTAAACCCGATGGGTCAGCCCATTGATGGTAAGGGCCCAATTAAAGCCAAGAAGACTTCTGGTATGTTTAACCCTGCACCGGGAATAATGGATCGAAGCATGCTTAATGAACAGTTGGCTAGTGGTGTATCGGCCATAGATATGTTTTTCCCGGTAGTTTTAGGGCAAAGAATCGCAGTTCTAGGTGATAGCAAATCTGGTAAGAGTACCTTTCTCAGTCAATTAAGTGCCTTCCAATCCGGCACTGATAGAGTTGTTATCTATGCTATGATCGGCAAAAGAAAGGTGGACATAGAAGCTTTATTAGCTAGCTTAAATGATCTAGGAGCTATGGACCATACGATAGTAGTTATTGCTGACATATTTGATTCACTGACTCTAACTTACCTTGCCCCATACGCGGCTTGCTCGATGGCGGAGGAACTATGGAAAAAGGGCCAGGACGTCATAATTGTTTATGATGATCTGACTAGTCATGCTGAGGCATATCGTCAATTGTCTCTTATTCAGGAAGTTGATCCTGGACGCGATTCGTACCCAGGAGATATGTTTTATGCCCATTCGTCACTACTTGAAAGAGCGGGAAAACTGTCAGAAAACGATAAGACACTTACTGCTTTACCGGTAGTTGTAACTCCAAATGACGACATAACTGCTTACCTGTCAACATCAATCATGTCAATCACTGACGGACAGATTATATTTGACTTAAACGTTTTTCGCCAAGGTATACGTCCGGCGGTAAACGCTGGGCTATCTGTCTCCCGTGTTGGCGGACAAGCTCAGACATTACGCCAAAAAAGATTATCCGGTACACTGTTTAAAAAGCTAGCGTCTTATCATCAGGCGGAAGAGTTTTCTCACTTCGGATCCAACCTATCTCAAGAATCAACAACCGACCTTAGGCTCGGCCGCCAGATACTTGATGCACTGCAGCAAAAGCCGGAAGAGTTATATAGTTTAACCGAACAGCAATTGTTACTTGAAACAGTACTGCTTGGAAACGCACAAACAGACTTGGATATGGCTGGCCTTAAGGAATCAATTAAGAAGTTAGCTCCTGGGGTTAAAGACGATAAGGATTTTGATAGGATCGAAGCCGAACTACTTAAGAAGCACTCTGTCAAGACTGCGGGGTCGAATAAGGACAATGAAGCCGATCAAGCTACACCGACCAAGGAAGAGGAAACAACCAATGCGCCGGCCTAATGTCATTCAGAAAGAGACGGAACAGATTGAAACCATAGAAGATTTAACTGGAGTCTTTGAATCGCTGGCCACCACTCAAATTGCCAAAGTTAGAGACAAAGTAGAAGTTTCCAAGGAGTTTTTTAGCTTGTTATGGAGTAAGTACAGTGCAATTAGAGTAGATCCAAGTACTAGAATTACAAACCGCGAAGATGACACCAGTCAGAAAGGCGCATTCGTAGTTATCTCCGCTGAAGCTGGTTTATCCGGAGATATAGACTTGAGGCTGGTAGAAGCTGTGCTTCACGACTATGATCCTAAAATGACCGACATCATAGTTATTGGCAGCCACGGTGCACAGCAACTTGAGCAGCGAGGAGTAACATTTACTCATTTCTTTAAAGTACCGCAAAGTGATACCTATATTGATGTTAGTCCGGTAATCAAATCAATTGAGCCATATAATCAGGTCAAGGTTTACTATGAGGAATATGTATCGATCGGTGTGCAAAATATCAAAACCATTGATTTGATCCAATCTATTAAAGCTATGAGCGAGGATACGGAAGACAACGATAACATAATTACTGAAAACGAAACCATATTTGAGCCATCTTTGGAAGAAATAGCAGATATCATGGAAACCGCCATGAAATCTTTCGCTTTCTCCCAGGTCATACTTGAGTCTGGCTTAGCGCAGGATGCTAGCCGCTTTAATGCTATGGCCACGGCTAAAAAGCGGGCTTCGGAACTAGTAGCTCTTTATCATCTCGAGTATCATCGGGCAAAGCGTTCAGAAAACGATCGCCAGATGCGTGAAGTCATGGTCAGCTTAAAAAGAAAGAAAAGATCTACCAACCGTGCTTAATAATAACGATCTAAACTATATCGGCAAAATTACAGCCCTAAAAGGCTTGATGGTTGAAATAGAAATAACTCATACCAAACCAGAATTAAATGAATTGCTTAATGTCGAAGGTCTCAGCGATATTTACCTGCAAGTATATTACTTTACCAATAATGGCGCTGTTTGCATAAATATCAATAACAGCACTGAACTTAGGTGTAACCTTAAAGTGAGTCGTACCAAACAAAAAGTCAGCGTACCAGTAGGAGAAAAGTCGTTGGGGCGAGTATTCAATGCACTTGGCCAGCCACTGGATAAAGGGCCAGAGATCAAAGAAAAACGGCGGGTAATTACCGAACCCAGCGGTATTAAAACGTACCGTAAGAAACAACAGTTTGAATTATTGGAAACCGGACTTAAGGTCATCGATTTTCTAACTCCTTTCGTCAAGGGACGGAAAATTGGCATTGTTGGCGGTGCCGGTGTCGGTAAGACAGTCCTGACAATGGAACTTATTCATAACGTGACCAGAAACGATAAAAGCCTATCAATTTACTGTGGTGTGGGAGAACGTATCCGTGAGGGAAATGAACTTTATGAAACACTTAAGGAAACAGACGTGCTTAAGAACACGGTGATGTTCTTTGGACAGATGGATTCAACCCCGGCTATTAGATCAATGGTCGGACCGGCTGCGGCAACCGCAGCAGAATACTTTCGCGACGAAGAAGGTAGGGATATTCTGTTTTTTGTTGACAACATCTACCGGCATGTCCAGGCGTTAACAGAAATCTCTACTAGCTTCGGCTTGATCCCGTCTGAAGGTGGCTATGCGCCAAATGTATTTTCCGAGCTGCGCCGGCTGCAGGACCGTTTAAGCTCAACTGCTAATGGTTCAATCACATCAGTACAGGCGGTATATATACCAGCCGACGACTTAAGCGATCCGGCAGTACAGTCTATCCAGCAGCAACTTGATTCAGTATTGGTCTTAAGCCGTTCAATTGCCGAGCAAGGTATACGTCCGGCCGTTGATTTGTTAAAGACAACCTCTTCTCTGTTGACTCCACAAATTGTTGGCCAACGCCATTATGATCTGGCTGCTAAGGTTCAAGCTATCATGCAAAAGTATGATTCTTTAAAGAATATAATTGCGATCATCGGCGAAAACGAACTGTCTCCGGCTGATCGTCAGGATTATCAGAACGCAAGTAAGCTTATTGAGTTTTTCTCGCAAGACTTTGCCGTATCCGAACATTTAACTGGTAAACCCGGTCAATACTTTACACGAGAAGAAACGCTTAGTGGCATTGAGAATATCCTCGGTATTAAACGGCAAAAAGACGAACCCTTAGCTGATACTAAGGATCAAAGTTCCAAACATAAGCGAAGAATAAACCTAAAAAAATCTTAAACGCATGAACCAGGATCAAGTTTTAACAGTCCAAGCTAGGGCGCCATTCGAACTGTATTATCGTGGGAGCGCCTTATCTGTTAGCGCTATCAATAAAGTTGGTAAATTCGACATTCTTCCCGGACATGCCGACTTCTTCTCCGTGATCAATCCTGGCGATATACTGATTGAAACGGAAAACGAAGAGATTACTATCCCGGTAACGTCAGGTATTGTCTGTGTGAAGGATGATGAGGTATTACTATTTCTAAACTTTTAAGTATTTATTGCATCACTATGTAATTGACGCTATAACCACCGTAAGGCAGTGCACTGCCGATATTAAGATAAAAACCATATGGTGTTGCGTTTGATATATAGACATTGGCAGCGAAGCCGACCGGAGTGACTACTATGATCGGCGTATGGGAATAGGCAGAACTGAAGGCAACACGGACCGCTGTACCGCTAGTAGATCCTGCGCCGACGTTAAATGATAAAGTACCGGCAGTATCATCGCCACTGACGCCCACTGTACCATAACTACCTAATGCTCCCCCTGGGCCGACATTCGGCGCACTACCACTGGTAATAATATGTCCCCCTAGTTGAATACTTCCGGATAATGCCAGCGAATTAGCGGCAACTGAGCTTGAAGTCATTTGGCCACCGACGGATAAATTATTGGCGATAGCCGTGTTGCCATTTACCGATAGCAACTGGCCGACTGTTACTGTATTTTGGAATTGAGCAGTACCGCTTACGGAAAAGTTACCTCTTGTACTTAAAGTTGACGTAGTTGTATTGGAGTTGACGTTAATATTGTTAACAGTAACATTACCGGCTTGTAGCTTGGCTATATTTGCATTGGAGGTGTTAAATGTTGAATTGAGTATAAGCTGTCCACCAATACTAGTATTTCCGGCAACAGTTAAATCGGAATTAAACTGTGCAGTTGGATCGACGATTAGCTTTTCGTTAGTATTGCCTATCTGGCTATTGTTAACACCTAGCTTACTTAATACTGCCGGGCTGATCGATACTCCCTTATCTGACAGCGCGTTATTGCTACTTTTCTTCAGGAGGAATGTCAAAATACCGGCGTTGACAACTAGTATGGCTATTACAACCGCTAAACCAATAAATGTCGCTTTATGGCTCGGACGATAAGCCCTAAGCCTTTTATGTTTTTCGGACTCACTAATAGAGTGCTTGGCAACCTTATTTTCCGGTTTAGGTTGAGACTCTATACCATTACCACCATCTCTGGGTTTAAGTGTTTCAGCTTCCGGTTCGTTTGAGGGTCTTTTACCCCCGTTCGAGTCAGCCACCATTGATCCTTTGTTTTAAATCAAAAAGTTATTGTCTATATAATATAATAGTAAAACATGAGCGTATTAGGAAGGGGACAGCAATATATATATTATTTTGTATATGCTCTTTTATGGTGTATTGCTGTTTATGGTTATGTTACCGTATCGGCGAGTAGTTCGACTCATTATCGGCTAATAGAAACATCTTTAGGAGGAACTGGTTTATTATCCAGTTCATCAACTAACTATCAGTCGCAACAATCAGGCGCTATACTTGGTAATGGCACTTCTGTCGGAACTTCATATCAAGTGCAGGCCGGACACCAGACTACCGGTGCTCCCACTTTAGCTTTTGCTATTTTAACTGTAAACCCTAGTTTCGGATCTTTCTCGCCAACAACTACTGCCACTGCTACTTCTCAGTTCGAAGTAGAGGATTACACCAGTTATGGCTATGTGGTCCAGATATACGGTACTCCTCCGACCGATGCATATGGTAACCAAATAACTCCTTTAGCGACTAATTCAGCTCCTCAAGTAGGGACTGACCAATTTGGGATCAACCTGGTCGCAAATACTCTCCCAATAACCTTCGGTGCTAATCCAAACTATGGCCAGTTCGGCTATGGTACTATTGCCACCAATTACAATACCGCAAACAGTTATCGGTTTGTTAATGGTGATGAAATAGCTTATTCGGGAAAGAGTTCGGGGGTGACCATATATACGATCAGTTACATTGTTGATGTCAGCAATTTGATGCCAGGAGGGCAATATAACTCTTCTCAAAACTTAGTTTGTACCGGCACATATTAATTAAGCATAACTGGGTTGACAAAGCTCTCAAGCTATTGGTATTATCATATACGGATAGTAAAAAATAAAACCCAAACACTAAAAAGAGATGCTAAATAGACTGAAGAGACTTTCATACCTAGCTATTGCTATAATAACTTTAGCTGGTTTAGCTTCACTCGCTTATCCAAGTAATAATGCACATGCGGCTGAACTAACTAGCAGAAGCTTAACTCTTGAAACTGACTCTTCTGCCGCAACTCCAGTAGGTGGATCAACTCCAAGCGGAGTTGTCGATCATTTATTTACATTCTCGATAGCAACTACCGGTAACGTGGGTTCGATTGAATTTCAATACTGTTCAAGTTTAACTGCGTCTGACGTATGTTCAGCAAGTCTACCGACCGGACTGGTTACTACCGCAGCTACAGACACCTTAGGCTCAGGGTTGAGCACTTTCACTACGCTTAATAACACGACAAACGGAACGATTACCATAGCTGCAAGTACTGCCACTTCATTAACATCTGGTACCTCGGAAAACGTTACCTTCAATGGTATAACTAACCCTACTGCGTCAAATACAACTTTTTATGTCACTATTACTACCTATAGCAGCACAACTCCGGGTACCGGCCTGGTTGACCAGGGAAACGTGGCCGCCTCAACTGCTAACCCCATAGTACTAAACGGAGTTATGCCTGAATCCCTCGTATTCTGCACCGGTGCTACTGTTGGCGAGACTAGTGGTGTGCCTGATTGCACTACTGCTACTGCCGGAAACGTCAATTTTCAGGAAGTATTTTCACCAAACTATACGGCTGTAGCAACCTCTCAGATGGCTGCCTCGACTAATGCCTCAAAGGGCTATCAAATAACAGTTCTCGGGCCAACTATGTCAAGCGGTAGTAATACCATAACCGCCATTGGTGCAACAGCTGCTTCACCGGTTGTTGGACAAGATCAATTCGGCATGAACCTCGTCGCTAACACAACAGCTACCAATGTGAACTGCGGTACTATCAATTGTGGTACGGCTATCACACCAGCCTCAGATGGCACAAGCTATTTCGCTCTTCCTGCTAGTAACTATGCAACTGCAGACCAATATGCTTTCGCTGCTAATACTACAACCGTAGTTGCTACTAGCGGCTACCCAAGTGGTACGGCAGTAGGCACAGACGCCCAGATCTATACTGCCACGTATATTGTTGATGTACAGGGTTTGACCCCTGCTGGTACTTACACGACTACACTGACTTACATCTGTACTCCGACTTTCTAGTAAAACCAAAAGCGTTATTTACATGAGAATGCGCTCATGCTAATATCAGTTTATGTTTTCGAGGCGGATCCTTGGGAGACTGTACTTAGCGGTTGGATTAGGATTTTTGTTAGTAACGATTAGCCCTATCTTTGCCCAGCCGGCAGCACAAGCAGCCCAAATAACAAACAGAAGTTTAACCCTTCAAACAGACCCTTCAGCTAGTACTCCTGTAGGAGGTTCTGATCCTGGCGGTACGGTCGACCATGCATTTAGTTTTACGCTGCCAACTAGTGCGCCTATACAATCAATCGAATTTCAATACTGTACCGCAATTAGTACCAGCGACTCTTGCCCAACAGGTAGTGTACCAACCGGCCTTAGCACAACTGCCGTCACTGATACTCTTGGATCAGGGTTGAGTGGTTTTACTACGCTTAATGATGCAACGAACGGAACAATTTATATATCTGACGCAACAGCGTATACGCCGGCAGCCAATACAGCCGAAACCGTTACCTTTAATGGCGTAGTTAACCCTACAGCTACTAACACAACTTTTTTTGTTACTATTTCAACCTGGGACAGTACGACACCGGGAACAAATCCGGTAGACTCGGGGAACGTTGCTGCCTCGACTGCCAGCCAGATTGTCTTAACTGGTATAATGCCCGAATCACTTGTCTTTTGCACTGGAGCAACAATTACTGAAACTAGTGGAATTCCGGATTGTAGTACCGCAACTTCAGGCAATATTGCGTTTCCGATGTTGTTCTCACCAAGCGCGACGGCATATGTCACGTCACAAATGGCGGCTTCGACAAACGCTAATCATGGCTATGTCATTACGATTACTGGTAGCCCGCCGACAAGCGGTAGCAACACGATCAGTTCCATGTCAACAGCCACTACCTCTACTGTTGGATCTTCCCAGTTTGGTTTAAACCTAGAAGTGAATACAACACCTGCCGTCGGCACGGCAATTACTCCGGCTTCAGACGGCGTTAATTATTTCGCTTACCCGGAAACAGGTTACAATACAGCTAATACTTTCAAATTCACTTCTGGTGATACGGTAGCTAACAGTGGCTATTCAACTGGCAGTCCGACAAAAGCTACCGATGCGCAGATATATACGGTATCATATATAGTTAACGTACCGGGTGATCAGCCTCCAGGAACGTACACGTCGACGCTGACATATATTTGCACGCCGACATTTTAATTAACATATGATTAAAATTAAACATCTATTACTGATTGGATTAGGTAGTGTCTTAGTATTAGTGCAGCTATTTCCTGCAAGTGTATTTGCTGCGACCAACCCGTCATCTTTACCCGGTCAAGCTCTTGAAATAGACCCGCCTCTTATTGAGCTGAGTGGTAACCCGGGCCAGACGATAACAACCCAAATCGAAGTCCGCAATATTTCTAGTGGTCCGGTTATAGTCACCAATCAAATTAATGACTTTACTGCTAAGGGTGAAACCGGTGTTCCTGATATTCTTATCAATTCCAAAACTAAAGATCCATATTCAATCCTGGGATATATTTCACCGCTTCCTAGCTTCAAGCTAAATCCCCAGCAGATGAGGAAGGTTAATATATACATTAATATACCTAGCAATGCCTCTCCGGGCGGTCATTATGGTGTCATTCGCTTTACCGGTACTCCGTCTGCGCTAACTGGTAAAAGTGGCGTGTCGTTATCTGCTAGTCTGGGTGCATTAGTACTACTCACGGTTAATGGGCATATTATTGAACGCCTAAATACTCATTCATTTACTGTCAGCTCTAGTGGTCATGGCAGTAGTAGCTTCTTTCAAAACGACCCGTTTGTGTTTAGTGAAGTTTTCCAAAATACCGGTGACGAGCATGTTATACCGACCGGTAAAATTACTCTAAAGGACATGTTCGGCCATACTGTGATTCAAATGTATATTAATCAAAACCAAGGAAATGTACTTCCCGGCAGTATGCGGAAATTTACTGAGCAAATTAATAAGTTAGACGTCGGTAATAAACGTTTCTTCGGACGCTATACGGCCAGTTACATTGTTTCTTATGGTTCACCAGCCAAGCAACTGAGCGGTCAATTGTCATTCCTAGTAGTTCCGATTAATTTGATAGTTGGTTGGATAGTTGCGTTGATTGGCGGCTTCTTCTTGATTCGCTGGCTGATTAAGCGGTATAATCGACATATACTAGACAAAGCCCAAAAATCCAAGTAATAAATAGCTAAAACAAAAAATAACGGTAAAAAATGAATGCCTAAAAAGACAAGACTTAGTAGTAGGCAGCATAGTGGCAGATTACGTCCGCACGAGCATACTTCTTACGGGCTATTGGCGTTACTGGTACTGCTTGTTGGTTTCTTCTTGGCCGGATTGACCGTGTCGAGTGTGGCCTTTGCTAGCCCGCCGCCGCAGTCAGATTCCGTTAGTCTAACCGGTACAATGCCAGGACCTCCACCGGCAACAGCAGCTACTATCACCTCTCCGCAAAATCAACAGCAGTTCCAGTCTACTCCGATAACTGTCACCGGCAATTGCCCGCCAGGTACTGTTGTTGAAGTATTTAAAAATAATATTTTTGCTGGATCAACGATTTGTAGCAGTAGCGGTTCTTACTCTGTTAAGATTGACTTACTTTACGGCAATAATACTCTAACGGTTAATGATTATAATGCCAATAATCAAGCCGGACCTTCATCCAAGGCAGTGGATGTGGTATATAACGCCCAACCACCGGTTTCGGCTTTAATCTCCAATATTAATTTTACGTCCACACAGTTATTACTAGAGACAAACGCTGTTTATAGGGGTGCATTCCCAGGGCAGGAAATCACTGTCCCGATTAATATACTTGGTGGCGTAGCACCGTTTGCGATAGATGTAAACTGGGGAGATAACACTACTCAGGTCCTACCGGCCAGTGCCAATACGATTATTAATGCCACGCACACATATAAGCGTCCAGGAACCTATGACATCAGCATCTTAGGCAGCGACAGTCAGCAGCGAGTGGGCTTTTTGCAGGTCGCGGCTATTATTAATGGACAGCCGGCTGCTTTGACCGGTTCAACTTCCAGCCCTTCACATACGAATGAATTGATTGTGCTTTGGCCGCTCTACGCTTGCGCCGCAACATTAGTAGTTAGTTTCTGGCTGGGTGAAAACCGGGAGAAACACGTTCTTGAGCATGCCTTAAGACCCACTCCAACCCTTGGCGCCAATCCTCATGTAAGCCATTAAAATCCATTGATTTTTAACCTTAAACGCTTATAGTTATAAGTAGTATTTTGTGTGGGGAGATAAAGGTCTTTCTTAAGAGAAGAATAAGTAAAAATTTGATAACAAACCTCTTAAAAAAATGAGCTTGGGAAAAAAGTCAAAACTACAACTATATTTGTTGGGGGCTGTTATGGCTTCAGTGCTTATGAGCGCTGTTTTTTGGCTTACCCCTGTCCAGGCGGCGACCGGGATTAATCAGACGATTAACTTCCAGGGAAGACTTTTAAATTCTCAAGGAGCGTTGGTACCCGACGGCTATTACAATATAGAGTTTAAAGTCTATGAGAATGGAGACGGCCAAAGTGCTGGAGATACTACCGGGACACCTGCCGGTACGTTACTTTGGACTGAAGACTACCTTAACTATAACAGCCAAGGCGTTAAAGTAGTCAACGGCTTCTTCTCTGTTGATCTAGGCTCGATCAATCCTTTCGGTACAGCTATTAACTGGAATCAGGATACTCTATGGCTATCGATGAATATAGCAGGCACTTCAACCACTTGTACAACTTTTTCGGCTTGCAGTCCCGACGGAGAAATGCTGCCTATGCAGCGGCTGACTGCATCGCCCTATGCCCTTAATGCTGGCCAACTTAACGGCCTAAGTGGTTCCCAATTTGTCCAACTAGGTCAAGGGGTACAAACTGACGCATCAACCAACCCCAGTATTTTTATTAATAAAACCGGCAGTGGTAATCTATTAGAACTGCAGGCGGCAGGAAATGATGCCTATGTGATTAATGGTAGTGGCGATCTTAGTTTCGGTAATAATAGTGTTGCTCATAGTATATCCGTTAATACGGCAGCGGCTTCGACGGCTGGCGTAGCCTTAAATATATCCGCCGGGGCAGCTGGTAGCGGTACTACTGCTTTAAGTGGTGGCAATCTAACTATTACCGCTGGCAATGGCGGTGGCACTAACGGCAACGGTGGTAATGTATCTATTGATGCCGGTGTGGCTAATGGTACTGGCGTTAACGGTTTGGTTAATGTCGGAACGACTAATGCCAGCGCTGTAAACATCGGCAATACAACCGGGGCCAGTGCTGTTGCTGTGGCGGTTGGTACCGGTAATTTTGTAGTTAACGGGGTTGGAGCTTCGTCTTTTACTGTTGGATCGTCTACTACTACCGGTACTATATCGATTGGTGGTAGCGCTGAGACTGGTGCGATTACTCTCTCCAGCGAAGGAGTTACTGCCACCGAGACAGGAAGTGCGACAGCGCCAGGGGTAGCGATCACCACCTCGACTAACTCTACTTCGGCACTAACAGTCAAAAACAGTATTGGCAATAGTGTTTTTGCAGTCGATACCAGCGGCAATCAAGCAGTCTTAGGTCAATCGGGGGCAGTCAACGGAGCCGTGCAATTTAAGAACAGTGCCAACACGAACGCAGTCACCCTTAACAGTACGGCCTCTAATGCTAATTACACCTTGACGTTGCCATCATCAGCGCCTAACCCGGGTCTGTGTATTGAAACCAGCAGTTCATCGGCCTCGCAACTAGTATTTGCCAGCTGCTCGAACACTAATGCCAGTATTACTGAAGTAGCCGAATGGGATGCTAACGCTACCAATGTCTTGCCAGTTAACCCATCGGCTGTTGGAGACGAATTGATCTTAACTACTCAAATCCCGACCAGTGGTGTCACTGTCACTGGAGTATCTGGCGGAGGCGTCAGTACTTGGACTAAAGCAGTTGTAAACAATGGCGACGGCACGGTTAACAGGGTGGAAATGTGGGTTGGCACGGTCACTGCCGCTGGTAGTTCGAGTATTACAGTGACTTATTCCGCCGCACCTGGCAGCGAGGAAATCACGGCTACCGAATTTACCGCTGCCGGTGTTAATGCCTCAACAACCTGGGGAATTGACAGTACCGGGGCTCAGATCAACTCGGCATCGACTACCGTAACTTTCCCAAGTCTTAACTCGGTGAGTAGCGATGAGCTATACGTTGGCTATGGCCAGGTTCAGAATCCACCTGCTGCCGCTGGAACGACAACTGGTTTTAATTATATTGTCACTAGTACTCAGCACAACATCATAGCCTATGATAGTTCTACCAATGCCAATACTTCATACCAGCCAACTGCGGTCCAAAATAGTTCTGGAGAGTCTAATGTCGTCGGCGCTATATTGACGGCCTTCGTTACCAGTACGGCAATCAATAACTCAACTTCGGTTCAGCAGGCTAACTTTTACGTCCAGGCGGCTAACAGTGGATCCGTGGCGGGTGTTTTACAGGCTGCCGGCAGTGGTACGGCCGATATTCTTGATTTAAAAGACAGCGGTGGCAATAATGTTGCTTCAGTTGGTTATAACGGTATTACTACATTCAAAAATACAATTAATTCAGCCAGCGCTTTCCGAATCCAAAACCAAACCAGTGGCACCATATTGAGCGTTAATACATCAACCAATCAGGTGGCTTTAGGCTCGGCTAATTCGATAGCCGGCAATATTAGCTTCTTCGATAATACCGATACTAACTCAATCGCCTTATCGGCGCCTACCTCCATCGCAGCCAGTTATACTTTGACCTTGCCGAGCAACACCCCTACTGCCGGTTTGTGCCTGGGCACCAGTCCAAGCAACGCCTACCAGCTAGTTTATACATCATGTGCTACTCAAGTAAGTGCCGGCTCGATTGCTTATGTCGGCGAATGGAATATATCCGGATCCGATGTGACAAGCATCTCCGTTAGCCCAGTCAGTGTAGGGGATTTGATGATAATTTATTCACATGCTACTAATAATGTCAGTATAAACTCCATTAGTGGCGGCGGAGTTACTACTTGGACCAAGATAACCAGCGGTTCAAACGGAACGACGGCTGGAACTGTCGAGATGTGGCGAGGTGTAGTCACGACTGTTGGAGCATCAACTATAACCGTAACCTATTCTTCTACTCCTGGCACGAATGAATTGGCTACAGAAGAGTTCACTATGCACAGCGCCAACAGCACCTGGGCGATCGATAACAGTGGATTCAACTACAACACCACCACTTCTACCTCAGTCAATTACCCCAGCCTGACACCAACTAACTCCAGTGAATTATATACGGGATACAGCTGGGGACAATATGCTATTAGTGCTGGTACAACCACTGGCTATAACTATGTGGCAACTACAGCCTCCGATCAGCTGGCTTACAACACATCAGTAACTGGTGGTACGCCGACTAGTCCAAGCGCTACTATGGGTACTGCCGGCTACTACATCAACATAGCCGCCGATATTGCTGGTTATACAGGTACCTCTGTAATTGTTAACTCCACCTCGACTCAACAAGCTAACTTCAATGTTCAAGCGGCCACTTCGGGTACAATAGCCGGTGTCTTACAAGCGGCCAGCACCGGTAGCGCCGACATTTTCGACGCCCGTAATGCCGCAGGTAATAATATCGTGGCCATTAATCCGAATACTGGGACGACTCTTGGCGCATCAGGTGCCGTTAATGGACAGTTGGTCTTTAACGATAGTGGTAACAGCAACTCAATTACCATCACTGCACCTAATGCGGTCGGCTCCAGTTACCAATTAATCCTGCCGACCACTACTCCGGCGCCTGGCGAGTGCTTGTCTACCAGTGTCGCTAACGCCAATCAGTTATCCTTCTCTTCTTGTGCTAATCAGGTTACTAGTGTCGCAATTAATTATGTTAATATGTGGTCGACTAACGGTAAGGGAGTAACCACACTGGCCGATGACCCTTCGACAAATAATGACTTAATGGTCTTGTTCTCCAACCCGGCTAACGGTACCGGAACAATTAGTAGTGTGTCAGGTGGAGGAGTAGCCAGCTGGACGAAAGTTACCGGAACAAGTAGCGGTTCCGGATCCGGCACTACAACCATTGAAATGTGGAAAGGGGTGGTAACTACAACCGGAGCCAATACAATAACAGTTACCTTTGGCGGATCAACCGGAAATCCGAACGATCTAACGGCCATGGAGTTTACGACCGGTAGTACTAGCGGTTCATGGGTAGTTGACTCAAGCGCTACATTGTACAATGCAAGTAGCAGTACGGTCACTTATCCGAGTCTGACTCCTCAAAGCAGTAAGGATCTATATGTCGGCTATGCTTCGGCTGGATCAACTATGAGCGCCGGTTCAACCCCTGGATTCACCTATGCCAATACTAGCCTGACCAGCCATATGGTTACCTATAATAACTCGGTTAGCACTACGGTCCAGCCAACGGCTACTCAAGCCACAGCATCTGCATCCTTAACGATCGGTGCTCTAATTGCCGCCTACTCAAGCTCGTCGGTTATTGCTAATTCTACCGTTACCCAGTCGGCTAACTTTAATATTCAAGCGGCGACCAGCACATCTGTTACCGGCGTTTTACAGGCTAACCCTAGTGGTACGGCCGACATCTTTGATATTCTAGACGGCAATGGTAATTTGGTTGACAGTATCAATCATACTGGTAACTTGACCGTCAAACCATCAACCGCGTCAACAGTTGCCATGCAAGTAGATACTCCTACGGGAACCAGTGTTTTCTCAGTCGATACCTCCAATTTAAGAGTAAATATCGGCGCAGGTGCGACCGGGGAGACTACGCCTTCGCTACTTGTGCTGGATAGCCAGACTGGTTCGTCTAGCGATCCAGCGGAAATTGATGGTGGAATGTACTATAACGCTACGACAAAATCATTCCGCTGTGGTGTTGATGGAGCCTGGCAGACTTGTTCAGGACTAATATATTCCAATACCTCTACTTCGGGGGCGGTTACAAACTGTACCAATAATTGCAGTGCATTTAGCACGACAGCTAGTGTTCCTGCAAACTATTGTCAGACAGGCAGAGTTATTAAGATGCTGGGAGACGGTTACTACAGTACCGGCACTACTGCATCAAGTCTTCAATTTGGCATTTACTATGGTACTAGCTCGACTAGCGCTACTAGTGATACCTTGATTGGAACTCTGACACCAAGTGTTACTACGACCTCAGTTAGTAACGATTATTTCCAAATAAATTATAATATTATTTGTTTTTCGACAACTAGCATGGAAGCCGAAGGTACCCTAAGCATTCAGACGACGGCGAACACTAATAGTATGTCGCTGTTACCGATCGCCGCAACTTCGCCGACTACAGTTGTAACCAGTGCCGCCAATAACCTATATCTATTCCCGATTTGGAATACAGCCAGTACCTCGAACACCGCTACTATTACTCAGTTGGTAATCAGTGGCTACTAGCTCTTAGTCAGCGAGTCTATTGCTTCTTTTAAGTTTGTCTGATTAATATTTGATGGCGCAGTTACGATAATCCAGGGACCATTATTGACCGGTAGACTGACCACCGATTTAATGCTATGTCCGTCATTATAAGCCCCTAAAATAGCGTTGCCAATGGGAGTCCAAAAAGAGGTGTGTATTGGTATATAATTGGCCGCATACTGATTAATGACGCTGGCTCCAGGATTGTCTTGCTCGTTGAAAACGATCATTTTGTTGTCAGCATATTTTATTGCCAAGATAACTACTTTTGGTCCAACTAGTTCAATCGAGCGCTTATCCAGTTGGTAGCCTTCGGGTAACCGGCTTTGATCGGGATAATAAACAGGATAATTGACAGCATTTGAGATTGACTTGGGAACGGGGCTGATGGAGTTGCTGGATATTAGGGCTATAAACCAAGCTACAACGACAATAACAACGGCAATGCCTATGGCATATCCGCCACGGTTAGTATTTATATCTTTAAAGATGGGGCGTTGGTATTTAAACTTGTTTAATAGCTGATTCATTGATTGTACTGATATTCTGGCAACCTATTATTATGTCAAAATTTGAACTATTAATTGTCCAAGGATAGCGCTTATTGAACGACAGACAAGGAGTCTTCAAAAAAACCGCTTTGTGTCTGGTCGTGGCAAGTTACCTTTATCGGCCATACGCCTAAAGGCGTAGTCTTCGGCACCGTCCACGTCCAAGTTATCATGCCATAAGCATCTGCAACTTTTGGTGACAAGGCCGGGTCATTACTAACGATATTATTATAGATTACAGATATTGAGCAAGTGGCATAAGAATTGGTAGATATTATCATTGAGGTTTGAGAGCCTCTTGTTACAGGAGTGTCAAGGGCTTCAACGGCTACGCCGACTGAGCTTTTGGGGTTAGATGGCGGAGGTGGTTTCAGTTGCTGGTAGCTGACGCTCGAAGATGATTTAGCCCCACTGGTTACGACTGATGACTGGTCGTTCATATATACATAAACGAACCCACCTATAAAGAATAAAACTAGTAATACTAATGCGCTTAGAGCGATTTTATGCCCGAGTTTTGGTGTCAACTTCTGCCCTTCGACTACTTTCAAGTATTATTATATACAAATAAGTTACAATAAATAGCGGTAAATTAAGGGGTATTAGCTCAGTTGGCTAGAGCGCGGCATTCGCATTGCCGAGGTCGGCGGTTCGACTCCGCCATACTCCACCATGAACGTCGGTTTATTATCGAAAAAATCCATTAGGCGTTTATTTTAACGGTTACGTTTTTTTACGTATAATTAGCAACAATGAAAGTAATTGTTGACGATCTGGCTGTTAACTATGAGCTCAAAGGTAAAGGCGATAGGTTGATCTTAATGCTCCACGGATGGGGAGATTCTCTAACATCCTTTCATGATTTAGTGATAGATCTCATGCCGGAGAATATGGTTGTTGCCCTTGACTTGCCTGGGTTTGGCGCAACCGAGGCACCCCATGAAGTCTGGGACCTGGATAATTATTCATCTTTTGTGGCGGACTTTTTAGCAAAGCTAAAGCTCAAACCCGACGTGGTTATGGGGCACTCAAACGGTGGAGCTTTAGCGATAAGAGCGATAAGTCTCGGCAAAATTAATCCAAACAAACTGGTTTTATTGGCATCATCTGGTATTAGAGACGGTCAAAAAGGTAAACGGGCTATAACTAAGGCAGTGGCTAAAGCAGGAAAAGCAACTACTTTCTGGTTGCCAGAACAAAAGAAAAATAATTTGCGACAAAAACTATACGGTACTATTGGCTCAGACATGCTGGTCGTGCCCCGCTTACAGGAAACATTTAAAAGAACTGTCCGTCAAGATGTACAAGCTGATGCTAAAAAGTTAAACCTTCCAACTCTTTTAGTTTTTGCCGATAAAGATCCGGCAATTCCAATTTCTGATGCACATAAGTACAATGAGCTAATAAAGGGTTCAATACTGGAAGTGCTAAAAAGCGATAATCATTTTATACACCAAGACCAACCGGGTAAAATAGCCGCATTGATACAGGAATTTATATCATGAGAGATATCCTGTTTATATATTCTGCTCGATTTCCGGTCGCTTTAACTTACATGCTGCAATCGACGGAATATAAAGCCAAGCCCTACTTAAAATGGCTATGGCGAACCAGTAACTTTAGAGCAGTACAGCACCGAAGAACGCTCAAACGAACTAGTTATGCCCGGATGTTGCTTTTAGCATTAACTACAGGTATGGCGACTGAACTTCTAGCCGGGTTAGTTTTTGTTGCCTTAGGTATCGCCACAGGACATATATGGTATTGGATGGTAGGCATACCCCTGATCATTGCCTATCCAATAGTATGGTCTCATTTAGTAATAGTACCACTGGAACTGGGGCGTTTATATATCGTTGAGCCTAGGCAGAATAAGCAGATAAAAGCTTCAGCTAAGACTTTTGCCAAGCATTCTGCCATCAAGATAGCCGTAGCTGGTAGTTACGGTAAAACAACGATGAAGGAAGTATTAAAAACGGTGCTATCTGAAGGGAAAAAGGTAGCAGCTACAGAGGCTAATCATAATGTGGCAATCGAGCATGCTAAATTCGCCCGAAAACTTGAAGGGAACGAGGAAGTGCTTATTATTGAGTACGGAGAAGGGGCGCCCGGTGATGTCGTTCGCTTTACCAGTATCACTAAACCTACGCATGCTGTTATTACCGGTCTAGCTCCGGCTCACCTCGATCAATACAAAACACTAGATGCGGCTGCTAAAGATATATTTTCCTTGGCAGATAGCGTCAGTCCAGACAACGTCTATGTTAATGCTGATAGCTTGGCGGCTAAACCGTATATAAGGAGGGGTAATATTGGCTATTCAGTTGCCGGTGCCGGAGACTGGAAGGCTAGAGATATTAAAATTGAGGTAAATAAAACAAGTTTTAATCTAGTCAATGAAGATCGTAGTTTAAAGCTGACCAGCCGGCTGCTCGGCAAACATCAGGTTGGGGTGCTGGCGGCTGCGGCACTGATAGCTATGCAACTTGGCCTATCGGATAAACAAATAATAACGGGAATTGCCAATACTGCTCCTTTTGATCACCGAATGCAGCCTTATAAACTAGGGGGAGCTTGGATCATAGATGATACATATAACGGTAATATCGACGGAATAAAAGCCGGTACTATGCTGCTTAAAGAGCTTAAGGCAACTCGCAAAATTTATGTGACACCGGGATTAGTGGATCAAGGTAAAGAAAATATTAAAATCCATCAGCAAATGGGCCGCTACATAGCCGCCGCCAAACCGGACGTGGTTATATTAATGCAAAACTCCACTACCGACTCTATTAAGCAAGGGCTGATAGAAAACGATTATGTAGGTGAATTGAAAATTGAAACTGACCCCCTTGCCTTTTATACCAACCTGGACCAATTTGCTGCTTCCGGTGATCTGGTTATGATGCAAAATGATTGGCCGGATAATTATGCATAAGAATTTAGGGGTATACTAAATTAAATGGAAAAATTAACCGTGGCCGTTATTTTTGGTTCCCGATCCGCCGAACATGATGTCTCTATTATTACCGGGATCTCAATTATTAAAGCACTTGATCTTAGCGGTAAGTACGAGTCAGTGCCGATTTATATAGACAAGAAAGGCCGCTGGTTTAGTGCTAACGAGCTTAAGGATATTGCCCTTTTTAGTTCGGGCAGAATAGAGGGGTTTTTAAATAAACAGAAGCCGATTCTCATTAAGGTCGGTGATGGTCTGCAACTTATGAAACAGGGATTAAAACCCAAGTTATTAAATATAGATGTGGTTTTCCCGGCAACCCATGGTACTCATGGTGAAGACGGAGAGCTTATGGGCTTGCTGGAGATGGCTAATATACCTTATGTCGGCTGTGACGTGCCGTCGAGCGCGATTGCTATGGATAAGGCTTTAGCTAAGATTATCAGCCAGAGCCAGGGAATACTAACCTCAAAGTTTGTCTGGTTTTATGCAGACGAGTTTAACAATAGCCAAAAACAAATCATAACCAGACTTAAGGAACTAAAATATCCGCTGTTTGTAAAGCCGGTTCATCTAGGCTCGTCCATTGCTATATCAAGAGTTAAAGATGAAAGCGAGCTTATTAATGCTATCGAAGTGGCAGCTCACTATGATAATAAGATTATCGTCGAGGAAGCTGTTAATAGTCTGATAGAGGTAACCGTCCCGATTGTTGGAAATGAAAGCCTGCAATTGGCTCTTGTAGAACAACCATTAACGACGGCTGATAATTTTTTTGATTTTGACACAAAATATATTAGAGGTGGCGGCAAAAAAAGTAACGGCGGTGGTAAGCAGACTGGTGCCCAGGGTTATAGCAAGTTACCGGCAGACCTGCCTAAAGAGCTTTATTTGTTAGCCGAAAATACAGCTAAGGATGTATATAAAGCAATTGGTTGTTCCGGTATTGCTCGGATCGATCTACTGATTGACTCAAAAGCAGAAAAAGTTTATTTCAACGAAATTAATCCATTACCTGGAAGTCTATATGCACACAATTGGCGTGAGGCAGGTAAAAGTACGGTTAACTTAGTCAGCGAACTGGTTGATCTAGCTAAAGAAAAGCACCAGAAGAAACAGCGCTTACAGACAGTCTTTGACACCAATTATTTAAAGCAATATTAGTATCACTAATAACCAAGGTTACAACTCTTAACAGATTATTGATATACTTTTTCTAAGATATGAAAAGATATTCACCAAAAGATATTGAGCCCAAGTGGCAAAAGGTCTGGGAAGAGAGTGGCATCTATAAGGCAGCGGCTACTAACGATCGGCCGAAAAAGTATATTCTGGAATACTTTCCCTACCCTAGCGGCGCGGCTATGCATGTCGGGCATGTAAGGAACTATACTATCGGTGATGCTATAGCTCGTTTTAACCGAATGACGGGACATAATGTGCTTCATCCTATGGGATGGGATGCTTTTGGCTTGCCAGCAGAAAACTATGCCATAAAGAATAAGGTTAGCCCAGAGGTTGCTATTGCCGAAAATACCAAACGATTTAAGCAGCAGCTGATGCAGATGGGTTTCAGCTATGACTGGAGCCGGGAAATAAACAGTAGCAACCCTGACTATTACCGCTGGACCCAATGGTTTTTCCTGCTTTTACATAAGAAAGGACTAGCCTACCAGCAGGAAAGTCTTCAGTGGTGGTGTCCTTTTGACAAAACTGTGCTGGCAAACGAACAGATTGAAGCCGGTCGCTGCTGGCGCTGCGGTAATGAAGTAGAAAAGAAGGCCCTTAAGCAGTGGTTCTTTAAGATAACTGATTACGCTGATAGATTATTAGCCGATCTAGATAATCTTAACTGGTCAGAGTCGATAAAAAGCATGCAAAGAAACTGGATCGGCAAAAGTAGAGGAGCAGAAATAAATTTTACAATTGAAGGTCGACGCAACAAGCTCAAGGTGTTTACCACTCGGCCCGACACTCTACCGGGAGTGACATTTATGGTTATTGCTCCCGAGCATCCACTGGCGGAAAAGATTGCATCAGATCAACATAGACATCAGGTACAAACATACGTTAAGGCCGCTCAGGCAGCCACCGATATCTTTCGGGAAAAAACGGATAGAGAAAAGACGGGTGTATTTACCGGCGCTTTTGCTGTTAATCCAATTAACGGTAATAAAATCCCCATCTGGATTGCCGACTATGTTTTAAGCGGATATGGGACTGGTGCAATAATGGCGGTACCGGCTCATGATGAGAGAGACTATGAGTTTGCCATTAAGTTTAATCTGCCTGTTAAGTATGTAGTTGAACCAGTCACTGGAGAAGTCCAGGGCGATGAGGTGGAAAAGGAAGCGATAGTAGCAATTGTTAGAAATCCTAAAACTAATCAGGTGCTTATGCTTGATTGGGGGCCGAGGCAAGAACGGTTTGGTGGTATATTGTTTGTTGGCGGAGGTTTGGAGCCTGGCGAGGATGAAGTAGAAGGAGCAAAACGGGAAGTAATTGAAGAAACTGGCTACGATAATTTGAAGTTTGTTAAAAAAGCACCATATTTGGTTCATAGTTATTACTTCTCCAATGTTAAAAATAAGAATTACTATGCTAAGATGCGCGGCATCTTGTTTGAGCTTGATGACGAACATCAGACAAAAACTAGCTTAGACGACGGTGAAAAAAACAAGTTTACGCTTAAATGGATAGGTACGGATAAGGCCAGTGAACTGGTTGATGACGAAGGCCACAAGCAAATACTAAATTGCTTAGTTAGTCCGGGGGTTGTTTCCGGCGAGGGCATAATGACTGACAGTGGTAAGTATAACGGCTTAAGTAGCGGCGAATGTCGAGAGAAAATTTTGGCCGATCTGGAAGCCAAGCATCAGGGCAAAGAGGTAATAAATTACAAGATGAGAGACTGGCTTATCAGTCGGCAGCGATATTGGGGTGCGCCAATACCTATTATCCATTGTAACAATGATGGTGCAGTTCCAGTCCCCGAAGACCAACTGCCGGTTAAACTGCCGGTTGTAGAAAGCATTGAGCCCAGTGGCGACGGCCGGAGCCCATTGGCTAATGTACCTGATTTTGTTAATACTACCTGCCCTAAATGTGGCGGTCCGGCAACAAGAGAAACCGATACTATGGACGGTTTTGCCTGCTCTAGCTGGTACTTTTTAAGATTTGCCGATTCTAAAAACAAGCATGCCCCTTTTGACAAAGACAAAATAGATTACTGGCTGCCGGTTGATGATTATATAGGTGGCGCTGAGCATGCAGTTATGCACCTGCTATACGCTCGTTTTTGGACTAAGGTCATGAAGGATGAGGGGTTAATCGATTTCAGTGAACCTTTCCAGACACTTCGGAACCAGGGTATGATTTTGGCTCCGGACGGAAATAAGATGAGTAAGAGCAAGGGCAATACCATTGAGCCAGACGGCTTAATCCAACAAGGTTATGGGGCCGACAGCATACGAATAATGGAATTATTTATTGGTCCATGGAATCAAGCAGCAAGTTGGAGTGTCGAAGGATTAGGTGGGGCTTACCGCTTTCTTCAGAGAACCTGGACTTTAGTCCAGGAATATAATGGCACCGAGGGAGGTGACGAAGAATCTGAAGAACTTAAACACATCATGCATAAAACCATTAAAAAAGTTAGTGAAGATATGCTTGAGCTTAGTTTTAATACTTCAATTGCTGCACTGATGGAGTGTGTTAATCAACTATATAGAATAAAAGCCCAGGATGGATACAGGGCAGTTGAATGGCAGTGGTCACTTGAGTGCCTGCTTAAGTTGCTGGCACCTTTTACGCCCCATATAGCAGAAGAACTCTGGCAAGAATTAGGCAACGATGAAAGTATACACTTGAGCCAGTGGCCAGCTTTTGATGATAAGTATGTAGTTAAAGAAGAAGTAAATATTGCAGTTCAGGTTAATGGAAAAGTTAGGGCAGAGATAGAGGTAGTGTTTGGTGCACACCAAGATGAAGTTCTCGCACTGGCAAAGCAGGAGGACAAATTAAAACCGTATCTTAAGGGTAAGCAGATAGAACGGGTTATCTACGTCCCTGACAAATTACTTAGCTTGGTAATAAATTAGGCATTACCCAGGCTTATCCTATAGACATCCAACAACTTAGTTTTAAGGACTATGTCAAAAAAGCATTATGGCTATTGTTGTATCTAAGGAGTAAATTTGCTAAAATGTGACCAAGAATAATAACCCTCAAAGGAGGAGGCGCTTAAAAAAATGGGAAAGCCTAAGAAGCGGACCAGCCCCAGAGCAACCGGATCCAGAAGAAGTCATCTGGTTATTAAGCTTGCACGTAAAGTTAACGCCACATCACCAGTAAAAGTTAAGACTACCAGGCGCGAAACGGGTAAGGCAGCCAAGGTCTAGCCTTTTTTCAGGCTTAGCCGATATGTGTCCGCTAAACTTTAGCTGGACAGGCGAGTTAACAGTACTATGGCATCAAACCGACACCTTGGTAGAATAATAGCTCTTCAAACATTATATGAAGAGGAGTTTCGTCTTGAGGCTGGCGACCAGAAATTTAATCTTAATGAAGTACTGGCCAGAAATATAGGTAGATATCAGGAAATGGTAGAGGATACGGATTTTATTCGTAACCTGGTTAGTGGAGTGTCTAAGGATATAACAAAGCTGGATAAGCAGTTGCAGCCTATTGCACCGGAATGGCCGATTGATCAAATAGCCAGAATGGATAGGATTGTGCTACGTATTGGCTTATATGAACTTGAAAATGAAAATGACTGGTCTTCGGGTCACTAACTTCTTAATACCTCTGATTGGTTTAGGTCTATGCATAAAGCTACTTCTTACTTCTTAGTGAGTTTCTTTGTAGATACCTTCTTTTTTGCTTCTTCTTTGTCGCGCAAAACAGTACCTAGAACTCCGTTAACAAATTTTGAAGAGTTTTCACCGCCAAAAGCTTTAGCCAGCTCAACTGCTTCATTAATAACAACCTTAGGCGGAACGTCATTTTCATTTTCAAGTTCATATAAGCCAATACGTAGCACAATCCTATCCATTCTGGCTATTTGATCAATCGGCCATTCCGGTGCAATAGGCTGCAACTGCTTATCCAGCTTTGTTATATCCTT
>JAJZOE010000027.1 GCA_021829145.1 bacterium
AGCCGCTGAACCTCTTCCCGGGCCAAAGACCACTCCTTGGTTTTTACCCCAGTTCATAAAGTCTTGAACAATAAGGAAGTAGCCGTTATAACCCATGTCATTCATGACACTTAGTTCGTATTTGGCTCTTTCTATCACATCAGCCGAAAGCTTTTTTTGGGCTGCATCAATTGTAAGTTTTTCTGCTTCTTTTATGCTTACTTTACCGTAGCGCCAAGCAAGACCGCGCCAGACCAACTTATGCAAATAGCTCTTTTCGTTCTCTCCCTCTGGTACGGGAAACTTGGGAATCAAAATTTTACCCAAATCGATGGATACACTACATCGATCGGCTATTAGTCGAGAGTTAAGTATTACTTCCGGATAATCGTTGCCCCAACGGTTAATTATTTCTATAGGATCGGTTACGTGTAATTCGAAGTTCTTAAGGCTCATTCGATTTTGATCTGTTAAGTATGATCCGGTCTGAACGCATAACAAAATTTCATGCGCTTCCTGATCGTCATGTTTCAGATAATGAGCGTCACAAGTCAACACGCAGTCTATGCTTAGCTCCTGCCCAATCTGCAAGATTTGTGAATTAACTTGTACCTGATCATCCCATTTGCTTGGATGATCAGGGTGACCATGATCTTGTATTTCTAAGTAATATCTGTCGCCAAATATAGTTTTGTACCACTGAGCTACCTCTTTTGCTCCTTTTATGTCATTTTGGCGCAGATGTTCTCCGACTTCTCCGCTTATACAGCCACTAAGCGCTATTAAACCATTATTGTATTTTTGAATAAGCTCATGATCAATTCTTGGTTTGTAGTAAAATCCATCTAAATTAGCCATAGTTGATAAGGCCATCAGATTCCTGTAGCCCTCATTGTTCATTGCCAAAAGAATTAGATGGTAATACTGCTTATCTTTTGTTGGATCTTTATCCTGGTAGCTTCTGGCAGCTACGTAAGTTTCCATACCTATAATCGGTTTAATATTCTGGGAGTTAGCCTCCTTATAGAATTCAATTGCACCACTTAAAGTACCATGATCAGTCATAGCTACAGCACTCATGCCGGTGTCTTTCACATAGGAGATGAGAGATGGAATTTTAGTTAAACCATCTAATAGGCTGTACTGTGTGTGATTATGCAAGTGAACAAAATCGCTTGGACTAAGCTTCTTTTTTCCGGTCACTTTATTTGACCCCCTAAGTTTTTGTCTCTACACCTTTTATGCACTACTAATTATAGCAATGTGAACGTTACAAATTCCAGGTTTTATTTCTTTAACAGATAGGCTTTAAGATTATAGATAGCTTTTTCTGCTTCTTTAATAGCCAGTTTTAGATCTTTATTATCTACTTTAAGCAGTTTTTTATTCTCGATATATTTTGCTATCTGTTCTTTCGCGACAATACCTTTCCGGATTGCTGTTTCGTAACGTTGGAGGGCTCGCTCGCTTAACTCAGAACTATCACTGTCGGCCAAATTACTAAGCAAATCACTCAATTCCGAAAATATAAGTTTTATCTTTTCTTCATCCTGTTTCAGACTAACACTTGTAGGCCTTGAGTTTTTATCTTTGTTAGTGCTCGCAGCCCCAACCACATATCCTATAGTCGCCGCCAATACTGTACCTAACGCTAAGCCTTTAAGGTTATGTCTTTTTCTCATTTCTAGATCCCCGTCCAGGGCCTACTATAAACTTAAATACTTTATAAACGGTACCAGCTGGAGTCTTAGCACCTACTGCTTTGATCAGATTAGATACCGATTCGATGCTCTCTATTGCTTCGGTAGCCTTCTTAAGAATTCTGCGGTAACTGACCCAGGCATAAATACTAAGAGCAATCAGGATTAGAAAGAAGACTGCTATGGCTGCTAAGGCAATGATTAAAAAAATACTCTCTATAGTACTCATGCTTTAACTGTACAAGAAATTAGTAATTTAGCCTAATAAATCTTAGAGTTTAGCTATTTTTTCCTCTAGAATTTTACGGGCCAGACCAGGGTTTGCTTGCCCTTTAGTTTTGGCCATTACTTGGCCAATCAGATATCCTACAGCTTTCTGCTCTCCCTTTCGCACATCTTCCACGGCTTTTATATTGTCATTAATAATTCCATCAATGATTTGTGATAACTCATTTTTATCAGATTTTTGCAATAGCCCTTTTTCTTCAGCGAATTTTTCAATGTTTTGGGGAAGTCCAGCTGTTAAGCATCTTTGAATTAGCTCCTTGGCATTGGTCGAGCTTAATCTATCTTGGTTAATAAGCGAAAGAACCGAATCATAAAGCAGCTTTCTGTTTAGATCAGCTATTACATGTTCTTTTAAGTATGGAATATCGACGTTGACCAGAAGATTAGCCAAAGATCTGGCCTTTTTCTTATCTGCCTCATACTGCTGGATCAGATCCAGATATTTAGCGGTAGCAAAATCGACATTAGCTTCCAATAAAGTTTCTGTCTGAGAACTGTCCAAGCCTATGTCACCAAGTCGCTGGCGCCATTCATCAGGTGCTATGGGCATACTTATTTCAATATCCGCAATATAGGCATCATCAATAACTATCGGCGGCAAATCCGGGTCTGGCATGTATCTATAGTCGTCGGCATTTTCCTTGCTTCTCTGAGCAACAGTTTTTTGTTTAGCTTCGTTCCAACCCCTAGTTTCCTGAATTACTTTCTGACCATTATTAATCAGCTCTATTTGCCGCTTAATCTCATATTCAATCGCCTTTTCTACCGATCTGAAACTGTTTAAGTTCTTGGTTTCGGTCCGTGTCCCTAGCTCCTGGTTTTTACTCACGCTGACATTAACATCAAACCGCATGTTACCGTGATATAAATCACCTTCGGTTACTTCAGCATAACGCATCAGTAAATAAAGTTCTTTTACATAAGCTTTGGCTTCGGCAGCACTATGCATGTCCGGCTCACTGACAATTTCCAGTAGTGGCGTGCCTGCACGGTTAAGGTCTACCAACGAATAATCGCTTCCAGTGGGGTGAGTACTCTTGCCAGCATCAGCCTCCATGTGAGCCCTGGTTATACCGACGGTCTTGAGCTCATCATTAAGCTTAAATTCTACCCGGCCTCCTATAATTATCGGCTGATCGTATTGAGTAATCTGGTAACCCATGGGTAGGTCAGGATAAAAATAATGTTTACGATCGAAGGTTGAAAACTTTTGCGGTTTAGTTTTAAGAGCAATTGCGGCTTTAGTGGCTAACTTTAGCGCTTCTTTATTAAATACCGGCAAAGCTCCTGGCAAGCCGAAGTCTATATGGTTAACCAGAGTGTTAGGTTTAGCTTCCCGAGCGTCATTGGAAGCCGCAGAGAATAACTTAGATTTAGTCTTTAGCTGAACATGGCACTCTATACCAATAGTCGCTTTAAAATCGTTATTCATCTTTGTCCTTATTGAATGCGCCTAGGTCCCTTAAAGCTTGCCAGAAACCTAGCATTGCTTTTTTAACATCTGTCTTACTTAACTCCAACCCCTCATATAGAATTTTGTTTTTTAGTTTATGACTAAACCAAACCATGTCATTAGAAGTTAGCTCATGCTGGGCCGCTACCAAGCGCTCGCCCATCGTCTTACCTTTAAACTTACGCTTTTTTAAAACTTCGTCGAGCATTTGATCGGCATTAACAACAGCTTCTTTCCATTCTTTCTTTTGAGCTAGCAATTTTTGATTTTCTTTCCATCGCTGCTCATAACTACCCTTTGGTCGCCTACTTCTTATATATACAATTAAAATGCCGATTATTAAGACAGCCGCCAGCGCCAAAATTATGTAGGCGATAGTTGCCTTATTAAATTTCATCCGACAATTTCCTCTAGAGCTTTAGATAGACTAAGCAATTCTCTATCTTTTCTCTGATTAGCCATAATCTGAAGACCGATAGGCAAATTATTACTGTCAGTACCTATAGGTAAACTGGCAGCTGGAACACCAGCCAAACTGGCGGCTACGGTCATCACGTCTACCAAGTACATAGCCAAAGGATCATCAATATTCTCCCCGATCTTGAAAGCCGTAGTTGGCGCAACCGGTCCTAAAAGAAAGTCTACTTTATTAAAGATGGTTTGGAACTCATTGATAATTTTAGTTCTGACAACCTGGGCTTTTTTGTAGTATGCATCATAATAGCCGCTACTAAGTACGTAAGTCCCAATCATAATTCTTCTTTTTGCTTCCTTACCGAAACCATGCCCACGGTTTTGAACATAACTTTGGTGCAAACTTTTACTGTCCTCTACATGATAGCCGTAGCGTAAACCATCGTACCGGCTAAGATTAGAACTAACTTCAGCCGGACATATAATGTAATAGCAAGCAAGGGCCAGGTCTGCTGACGGCAGACTTACCTCAACAACTTCCGCGCCTTTCTCTTTTAGATCATTAGCCATCTTAGTGACTGCGGCACGTACTTCTTTATTAACGCCTTCAGTCATATATTCTTTAACCATGCCCACCTTAACGCCATTAAGATCAGACGGCTCGACAATATAACCACGTTCATCCTTAACTATAGTTGTCGAATCGAACTCATCGGTTCCGGAAATAACATCGAGCACAATGGCAGCGTCTTCAACGCTAGCCGTTATTGGGCCGATGCAATCTAAACTGCTGCCCATCGCTACTACGCCGCTACGACTAACTAGACCGTAAGTAGGCTTCAGACCAAACACCCCACAAAAGCTTGATGGTTGGCGAATAGAGCCTCCGGTATCAGTTCCCAGCGCAAACGGAGCTAAGCCTAGGGCCACGGCTGCCGCTGAGCCACCCGAGGACCCTCCCGGAACGCGCGTCTTATCATGCGGGTTCTTAGTAAAGAAAAAGTCACTATTTTCAGTACTGGCCCCGTGGGCAAAAGCATCAAGATTAGCCTTAGCAACGCAAATCGCACCCGCCTCTTCCAGGCGATTTATAGCAGTCGCCTGATATGGTGCCTTAAAGCCTTTTAATATATTACTGGCAGCAGTTGTATCGCTTCCAAATACTAAGAAATTATCTTTGGCTATAAAAGGAACTCCCGCCAATAGTCCGGGATCTTTACCTTCACTAACCATTCGATCTATAACAGCACCTCTATGCTTGGCATTACCTTCTAGAGTAACTATGATTGCCTGGTATTCACTATAATCGTTTATAAGTTTAAGTGATTTATCAACTAGCTGACTGGCCGTGGTTTTACCCGTTCTGACATCTTGTGCTATTTCGACAATAGGTTTCCAGATATTCATGTTAATCTACCATCCTCGGTACCTGGATTTGATCGTCTTTGACTGCGGGTACATTATTCAAAAGATCTTTTGCAGCATAGCCGTAATCTTTTACCTCATCGTCTCGTGAGATGTTTATAAGGCCGCCCACTTGGTTAGTGGGTTGTAAATTATTAGTATCGACATTTTGAAGTTTTTCTACATAAGCCAATATCTTCGACAGCTCATCCTGATATTCGACAATCTCTGCTTCAGTTATATCGAGACGTGCTAATTGAGCCAACTTGAGCACATCTTCCCGATTTAGTTTTGCCATAGTTAAATTTTATTGTACCAAGAGTTGCACTAAAATAACCATCTATTTAATATACTACGTATAGAATAGAGGAGTATTTATGGCAGGCACAGAAATACCAATGGAAACTATTCGTAAAAGAATAAATACTTTTGAAATAGAAAGAGGGTGGAAAGAAAGACTAACAAATTCTATCAAGTTCGGAGCCTTTAGTATGGCTCTTGGCATAGTCATTTCTATTGGCCCGGTAGTCCAACAAGCGCAAACCAGACATG
>JAJZOE010000010.1 GCA_021829145.1 bacterium
GCCAAGTTCGGCATCAATTCCGCCGTCGTACTTACCGGCAAGTTGTTCCCCGGAAATTTTGAGGAGTATCCGCTTGTATCCCATGTATCGCCATCTAGTCTAGCAAATAGACTTGGCGGTGACTATACTATTCTTATAAATGCTGTCTATCTATTCGTGGAATATTAACGGAATCCGGGCTGTGGTTAACAAAGGGGCCTGGCAAACATTTTTAGCCCAGGAGGATCCAGACATTATTTGTCTCCAGGAAATCAAAGCCAAAATCGATCAGATCACTATTCCACTTAACAACTACCTTACTCACTGGTATCCGGCGGAAAAGCCCGGATACTCCGGCGTCGCTTTGCTAACCAAACCAAAGCCGCTAAAAGTAATTGAAGGCTTTCCGGAAGCTATTATTAACAAGTATTCCGTATCCGGGGACATATACGGCAACCCTAACCAAGAGGGCAGGGTATTAGCCAGCGAATTCGATAACTTCTGGCTAGTTAATGTATACACCCCTAACGCCAAGGATGATTTAAGCCGGCTAAGCCTTAGACATAAAAACTGGGACCCAGCTTTTTTGGCATACTTAAAACAGCTGGAGCAGCAAAAACCGGTTATAGCTTGTGGCGATCTCAATGTGGCTCATACGCCTGATGATTTAGCAAACCCTAAGCCAAACATCGGGAAGAAAGGATTTACCGACGAAGAAAGAGCCGGCTTCCAGTCATTTATCGATGCCGGCTTTATCGACAGTTTCCGCTTATTCCATCAAGGTAACGGTTACTATTCGTGGTGGAGTCATTTTGCCAACGCCCGAGCAAGGAATGTCGGCTGGCGCATTGACTATTTCATTGTTTCCTCCAGTTTGAAAGACAAGCTTATTTCCGCTGATATTCATCCCTCGCTATTCGGTTCAGACCACTGCCCGATAAGCCTTAAGCTAGACTTCTGATGAAACAGCTAAGACCTTTCGCCGTAATAGATATAGACGGCACTCTCATCAGATGGCAGCTGTACCACGCGATGGCCGATGCGATGGTTAAACGGGAAATTATAGATAGGCGACAGTACATGAGAGTACTGGAAGCCAGAAATAATTGGAAAAGCCGGGTTAATGAAAATTCATTTACTGATTACGAAAATTCGTTAATATCTTTAATCGATAAAGCAATAATTGGTGTCGATTACCAACTGTTTAAAGACGTGTGTCGAGAAGTTATAAGCCGATACCAAAATCAGACTTATACTTTTACCAGAGACCTTATTAAACAGCTCAAGGCTGAAGACTATATTATCTTTGCTATTTCCGCCTCTCCAGCGGAGTTAGTTAGTCTGGTGACAGCACATTATATGCTCGATGATTTTAGAGCGTCAGACTATGAAGTTGTAAACGGTAAATTAACCGGTAAAAGCCGGATATTAAACGGCAACGCCAAAGCGTCAAACCTCACTGAGTTAATCCAAAAGCATGCAGCCGCTAGATATAACAGTATAGCCGTCGGCGACAGCGAAGGGGATATCGGAATGCTAAAAATGGTTGACAGGCCAATTGCTTTTAATCCGACTAAGAAACTAATGGCTGAGGCTCGTGCTAACCAATGGGAAGTAGTAATTGAACGTAAAAACGTAGTCTACCAGCTAGAATATAGTCATGGACAATACGTACTGGCACCAACAGACTAAAGATAAACCGTTATTCGATAACGTCCTCTGGAGTAAACCTGAACATCGGGATATGTCCGGCAAGTTGGCTATTATTGGTGGCAGCGCTCATGGTTTTAATAGTGTATCCTTGGCCTATGGGGCCGGAATTAGCGCCGGTATTGGTATAGCCAGAGCCATGATGCCTGACAGCCTAAGCAAAACCGTTGGCAAGCTATGGCCAGAAAGTGAATTTGCTCCCAGCTCAAAAAGCGGCGGCTTCAGTACTAAGGCCCTCAGCGAATGGCTGGCAGTCGCTTCATGGGCTGATGCCACTTTTATTAGCGGCGATCTGGGTAAAAGCAGCGAAACAGCGATTCTGCTGGAACGCTTTCTGGAAAAAGAATCAGGTAATATTACTCTCTGCGGCGACAGCCTGGCTATTCTGGTAGACTCACCAACCAATTTACTAAACAAGGAAGGCCTACTTTTAGCGCCTGACTTTTCTTTATTCCAGCACCTGTTAACAGCCATCCGTTACCCGACAGCCCTTAAGTCAACCATGACCCTCTTCCAGGTCATTGATCTACTGCACTCTCTAACCCTTAATTACCCGTTTGACGTCTGTTTTATTCATGACAATCAAAACTTAATTGCCAGCAAAGGGGAAGTATCATCAACTCCGTTAAACACCGACTCAATCGTCAAGACGGCCGTTAGCTGCGCCGTATGGCGCTTACAGCAGCCAGGAAAACCATTTGAAGCTATGACTTCCGCAGTCTACAGTCTGCTGGGTAAATGAAGCTGCCTGGCTCTGTCGGTTAGTAACATCAGCCAGCTAATGGTAGAACAGGCTTTATTAATTCTTATAGCCTGAGCAGTAATCATCTGACGGCCTTTTAATCCCTCTAAATCCACGGCGCATGATCCATTGAGATTAACTCTTGAGCGGCCGTACTGAATAACATTACGGATTAAGCCCTGCACAACAAAAGTGCTTAGTTCAAAGTCCGATGCCAGCTCTTCGCTTTTGGCGTACTGACCTAATTCATCAAGTGTAGTGGCACTTTGGCGAGCCTTATCAACAAACCGTTCAGTAACAGCTTCGCAGTTAGGCGGCTGAGGAGTCAAACCAACAGCGCTAAAGGCTATTCTGGCTCTTCCCTTATAAGCTAGGTGACTGCCTAGATCACTTAAAGCATTACGAGCAAAGGCAATATCTCCAATCTGATTAGAGCTGATCATATGAAGCGGAAGTTCAAATGCAGATTCAAGATCTTCAATCATAATTAAAAACACAAGCAACGTACGCTAGACATAAAGTAATTAATTTTTGGCTTAAGATAACTATATTTTAATTAAAGGCAGATTGCCAGGAATATTTCTATGATGGATTACATCGCCGGCAAGGTTTAGTATCTGACTCTCCATTTGCTGAACACCATGGACGGCCTTGCTATAACTGGTTAAGTGTCGATCCTGACCATCTATGTGTACTACATTACCATCTGTGTCCAGCTAAGATACACCCATCTGGTTATTATTGAAATAAATGTATGATCCATCAAATGCCGGATTCTCCGGATTGTTATATGTTTCCTAATTAGTGGAAAACGTTATATTGAGCACTTATACCATGAAGGTAGGTAGGCATGATATAATGTCTTTCTATGAGGAAGACTTAATCGACCTACGAATGAGTGTTGATATTTTTCTGAATAACGATAGTTACCTTGAAACAACTGCTGACGAATTAGCCTACAACCTAACGCTTAAGATAATTGAGCCATATCAAAAACTTTATAATGTTTCAGATAGGTTGGTCATGGGGTTTGCAAGTCAGGATGTGGGACCTCAGAGCTATTTACTGCACTTTGCGTTGTTATCGGAAAGCCACGTAAGAGATGCTGAAAATACCAATGACTTAATTAACCGTCTCGTTAGGTATGTGTTTAACCAAGATGTTGGAAGTCTTCGCCGTCCAGACTATATTCTCTTAGGCTTATACGACGATGGACCCCGTATATTTTTAATTAGTAGAGCTAATAATTATCGAGAAGCCCACGAGATTATCAACGACCATGCCTGTATAGGATACTTAGAGGGTATTGAGCGGACCTACGATAATATAAAACTAACCTCTCATGATATTGCACTAGAGCTAATCCAAGACAGATGCAATGTGACAAACGGTATGATAGGAGGAATACCTAGACGTTATATGATTGATAAAAACGGGGTTGTTGAAGTAAAGTTCACTATACCAATAGAGCCAGAGTATAGTGAAGATATGATCAAAGAAGATAAGCCTGCCAATAACCTCACTAAACAAGAGTTCTTTAAGGTGTTAAAAAAGGTTAGTAGAAAGAAAACAAAAAATAGTTAAAGATTATTTAGTATAGTGCTTAGCTTAGATTCAGATAATTGATATAGTGCTTCATTTCTAATATGTCCACTAATCTCAAATGTTATAATTTCTTTCCTATCATATAGAGCAGGCGGGATATCATTATGATTAGATGTCATTATATATCCAGCACTGGATCTGTGCTTAAAAGCCAGAGAACATAATACGGCATCAGTATAACTCATTCTTTTTTTGTTATTAGATTGGGCCTTATTTAAGGCGACAGTAAAAGCGTCTGATTTATCCAATACAATTTCCTCAATTCGATTGAATACCGTAACTCCCAGGTCCTTAATAAAATTAATAAATTCATTATATTCATTGATGGTATTAGCGTATCTAGCAAACTCAAATTTAACTGACGGTATCGTCCACAACAAACAATCTTTGTCCGAAAGAGATTTAATAAATTCAAGAAATTCAGATGAGTCGCTGCAGTTTATAAAAACCGTAGTGTCTAAGAATATGTTACCAGGGCATATATCATCATATATGGTTGGACTGTGTACTAGCATCTATTTTACTACGCTCAATAATTTCGTGAATATTTTTTGCTAGCTGGTTGAGCGTTTTTAAGTCGCCAGTTTTTACACGATTCTTATTCTCTAAATCAGACGATGAGACGGTCTTTTCTATGCTTTTTTCAAGCTCTTCTATTTTTTCGTCTATAGTCGCATCTTTGCTCATGCTCATATGTAAAATTATATATGAATAGTCAACTACACCTCATGAAATTATTTACTTACTCTATCCATAATCACTCAAAACATAGACTGATAATCATTCCTATGACTATATCTAAATGCCTATTCAACCGCAGAGGCTTGTAAATACTTAGGGTCAACATACCTATAAACACCCTTTATTCCACGCTTCATGTTTGACCAAAGGTTCTCAACGTTTCGGGTATGTATTCTACCAATAACATACTCACGCTCACTATGGTTAACAGTCTGATGGACATAGCCTCTTTTAGTCAGTGACCTATATGAACCGTGAGTGTCGGTGTAGATTACTGCAGAATTGTCGACCGACTTTTCAATTTCAGGAACTAAAACTCTAGCACCACTGCTTTTAGTATGTACAACTTTAGAACCTTACCTTTTCACTGAACCATACCAAAGACTACTTGGCTTGCATGGGGCTTAACACTAGAGCGCTTAGTGGGGTCGGCATGGACATACGTTTCGTCTATTTCAACCCCACCAGTTAAATTACTGTCCTCATCATCACCCATCATTGAGCGTATCTGGCGGAACATTCGCCATGCTGTCTTATATGTTACCCCTAACTCTCTCTCAAGCTGTTTAGCGCTTATACCTGCTCTAGTAGCACTCATGAGATAAATAGCATAAAACCACTTAGTTAATGGTGTAGTCGACTTATGAAAGATAGTACCTGCTGTAGGGTGAACATGATGACCACAGGTTTCACAGCTAAATGACTTCCTAGTTCGCATTAAGTGATGAGGAGTTATTTTTTTACATACCTTACAGTAGATTCCTTCAGGATACAGATATTCTTTTAACCATACTAAACAAGCCTTCTCATCTGGGAAATCTGACCGAAAGTCGTCTATGGTATACCTCATCTGTTTCATACCTATAGAGTACACCCCTGATTACCTACTGTCGAGGGATAAGTGCCTATTAGTTTGGCTCTTATATATGGCATATTAGCTGGTGCCGGAAGAGGGAATCGAACCCTCAATCCTGAAAGGAACACGATTTTGAGTCGTGCGCGTATACCAATTCCGCCATTCCGGCAATTATTATTCTTTTAAGGGGCTAAGACACTTAATTGTACTATACTTGAAGCAGGAAGGGCATTAGCCCTTTTACTAAGTGTATGGCAAATAATATACCTGACAACCAGTCTGATACAAACTCCAAGCCAGCAGCAGGGGCAATTGTACCCCCATCCCAAGATTTAGCTGTTAACTTAATTCGATCCAAGCTGAACAGTCTTTACGATGAAGAGCCTGACGCTAAGACGGAAGAAGCCGAAGTCATCAGCCGCACCTACCGCAGCAAGCATCAGCAATATATGTATGACTTGATGACTTCCGGCAAAGATCTGGTACAGATCCAAACTGAATGGCACAATTACTACCAAAGCTTAAACGACGACGATAAAAAACAAGTCTGGCAGGAATTTTATGATAGTAACCAAAATAGGGTTACCACTAATCTAAGCCAAAAACAGCAGGAACAGGAGATTGCCGAACTTAGCCAGAAAACCGATGCAGAATCAATCAGGCAAGCTAAACAAAAACGCGACGAAAGCAAAAAACAAGCGGCCAAGGAGAAAGCCAAGCAGGCCCAAAAACTAGCCCAGCATGTACACGAACGGGCAGTTTCTAAAACTAAGACTCATACCGAGCGGGCTAAAAATGCCGCCGCTATCAGAAAAAATATTAGAAGCAGTGTTAATGTACCGCCCAAGCTGACCTGGAAACACCATCTTCAGTCAGCCTTATTCGGTTTAAGCATGGGGTTGTTAGTGGTATTTATATTACTGTTTGGCTTCTTTAACGAGATCATTATTGCTCCGTTTATCCAACCAAGTCGCAACAACACCGCCACGCCTATTATTCTCAGCTCCAGCTCAATCGCTCCCAGTCCCAACCCGGAAGTAATTATTCCTAAGATAAATGTTGAAATTCCTGTTAACTACTCAGTTAATACTACTAACGAAAACGTCATCGAAAATTTCCTGGAAGATGGGGTAGTCCACTATCCGACCACATCGGTCCCCGGCCAAGACGGAAACGCTGCTTACTTTGGCCATTCAGCCAATAATATCTTTAATCCCGGAAGATATAAGTTTGCTTTCGTCCTGCTCCATGATCTGGTACCCGGAGATGTGTTCTATCTGACATATAACGATAAAGTTTATGCTTATAAAGTATTCTCCACCAAGATAGTTAACCCCGACGATGTCAGCGTTCTTAACCCCGTACCCGGCCATCAAGCTACCGCCACGCTCATTACCTGCGATCCGCCAGGAACCAGCCTTAACCGTTTAGTAGTAGTCGGTGACCAGATCAGCCCTAATCCAAGCGGCAATAGCACCGCAAGCACACCGACCATAAATACAGCCAGTGCCGTCTCACAACTACCTGGTAACGGCCCGACGCTATGGCACCGCTTTATATCAACGATCTGGGGCAAGATAGTCAGCGTCCTGTTTATAGTTGGTGTTTTGCTTATCGTCTGGCGTTGGTATGTCAGGAAGTTCCAAACCGAGTTATGAATTAGCTACCAATGAAATCTGGGATAACTGGATTTCGTTATTAGTAGCGGCGCTAAGCGTAAAGTAGGACAGGTAATCAGGAGCAAAAAACGGCGCATAAGAAGGCAGGGCAGCGGTTAGGGTCTGCCGGTTGGTATTATCGTAATCGGCAACCGTCAACTTGCCGCCGCTAACGTAAATCAAGCGGTCACCATCCATCCAGACAGCGTGGCTCTGGGGACTGTCCAGCGGCAGAGGCACCCGATAGTGATATGTCAGATCGTTATAAATATCGTAAACCATGAAATTTTGTCCGTTTTCAACCATGATGAACTGAGCATTGGGCGAAAAGGACTCATAGTTGGGATTGCTTATTTTTAAGGCTCTGAATGGCTCAATTTTACCGTTAGAAGCGGCTTGGTTGGCCGGATTCTCATATATATAGACAAATTGATCAGAGCTGTCGCCCACTACCGCGTAAACATTACCATTATATCCAGCCATATTTAGTAAGTAGGTCTGGGACAAAGGAACATCACGAATAAAATAATCGTTATTGCCGGTGTCCAAATTGACAATCGCCTTACCGCTGGGAGCTCCGATAGTAGTGACGTAAAGAAACTGGTCTGAGCTATAGCTCTTGTAAGCGATAACCCCCGTTTCCACCTGGATTAGAGTATTACTACCCAAAGTAGCCCTAGTTAAAAGCTGCGTAGACGAATCATAAAAATAAAACTGGTTGTACTTTAGATTATTGAAGGTGACGCTGGTCGGATTAACATTATAGGTTTTATTTAAGTTTATCGACCGCGTTGGATTCTGGGTATCCAACTCGATGAATTCCTGGGTGCCGTCATATAAATGATCAAGCAGCAGATGCTGGTTATCGTCGGCCCAGCCAACAACCTGCCAACTCTGACTTCCGGTCGCCGCAGTAATCAGGTTACTTGGTATACTCAGAGTCACCGGCGGGGTTTTCGGACTAGTCAGATCATATAAATAAAAGGTATTAAAAGACTGGGACGAAGAAACCACCAGGTACTGCTGGCTCGGACTCTGGGTGGCAACGGCCGGAGCAGCGCTATACTTAGCCACTAAGGTTTGCTTTAGTTTAATTGGAAATAGTAACGGATAATCGTAGTGAACCACCTGGTCGCCAAAAACTGGAATGACATGGATCCAAGGCCGGTATCCGGGTACCACAATTTCAAACCTATAAGTACCGGAAGGTATTGTAAGTCTGGTATTGGTAGTGGCTGAATTAGTAACGCCGTTAATTTTAATAGTTGCCGGGTTAGGCTGGCTCGATAAAAACACCATGCCGTTTTGAATTACCTGGCCGTTTTTTACGCCATAGCCATAAGCCTGCCAAAGCAGAACCACACAAGTCAGAGCAATTCCAATAGTGACCAGCGCATAGCCGATCCAAAGAAAAAGGCGGTGCCTTCTTTGTTTTTTTGGGTCTAAATATTCCATGACAAATTAAAGTTACGCTTAACAAGGCTCCGGACTTAGTAAAAAGAGAGGCTTCCCCAAAACGTACTTTAATTTTAGATGTACTTGCAGCCAAGTACAAGTAGGAATAAGATGAATACAAACGCTTTTACGGTTATGCTAAGTATTTGGATAAAAAGATAATAGTGGACAAAAAAAATAAGACCACCATCAAACTTAACGGTCAGCAATATAACGCCATATCCGGGACAGCAATCGGCAACGGCTCCATTGATGGGGTTATAAACTCTCATCGGCCGCAACAAAATCACACTTTGATTTTTAACAACTCATTAGCTGCTAAAAAACAACCCCCGCGGCAGTCCTCGAAGCATATCGAATTGAAGCCTGATCACGCCAGAACACTAATGAGAAGCGCTGTTAACAAGCCCAAAAATCTGCGCAGCGTAAAAAAAGTTAGTGCTCCATTAACCGTGCAAAAAAGCAGTGCCATCTTATCCAGCCCAATGGTAGGCACGGTGGATGCAAGGATGCAGCAACGGGCTAAAGCTATCCACCAGAGCCAGAAAATAAATCGTTTCGGTGGCCGGATAAAAGAAGCCGACCCGAGCAGTCCTTATGTTGTTAATAGCCAGCCGGTAATCCCCAATGTCGCCCTAACGAATAATCCAGCCCGCCAGCCGGACATGTTCGCAGCGGCAATAGAACGGGCAACCAGCCACCAGATGCCACCTTTGACTAAGAAAGAGTTAAGGAAAGTTCATGGCAAGAAACTGGTTAGCCCAAAGATCATCGGTTATGGTACCGGTTTTCTATTGTTTTTAGGCATCATGGGTTATGTGGGCTACACCAATTTATCAAATGTCATGGTTAAGGTTGCCAGCATGCGCGCCGGATTTACTGCCAGCATGCCCGGATATAAACCAGCCGGATTCGCCCTGTCTTCCGTTGGTTATCAGCCAGGCTTAGTTTCCTTCAACTATAAAGACAATACTCACGTCTATAGCGTAACTGAACGTGCGTCGACATGGGATAGCGCCACCCTGGAGAATACCCTGATCATACCGGAATATGGCAATAACTTCCGGGCCTTAATGGTTAACGGACAAACTATTTACGTTTACGGCAATGACCAGGCCGCCTGGGTTAGTAACAATATCCTCTACCAAGTTAGGGGCAACGGCGACCTAAGCCAGGATCAAATAACCCAACTAGCCACCAAACTATAAAGTTGCCCGCTGTTGGTTTTTAGTATTTACTAATAGTTTATGAGCAGTGTACGCACTCGATTTGCACCAAGCCCAACCGGTTTTCTTCATGTTGGTGGCGCTAGGGCAGCCTTATTCCCCTGGCTACTAGCCAAACAAAATGACGGCGCTTTTTTATTGAGGATTGAAGATACCGATCAAGCCCGAGAAGTAGTAGGTGCAGTTGACACCATTAAGGAAACTCTTAACTGGCTGGGTATTACCTGGGACGAAGGTCCGGACATCGGTGGCCCCTACGGGCCTTATGTGCAAAGCCAGCGAATTGACAGCTACCACAAGTGGGCAGAACGCCTAGTTAAAGACGGAAGGGCCTACGCTGACACCAGAAGCCCGGAAGAGCTTCAACATCTGCGCGATGATGCCAAAAGCAAGAAACAGCCTTTTCTCGCCAGGAACTACCGACCGGAAAACCCGATCCCATGGCAATTAGGTATGCCGCTCAGGTTTTTAAGCGACCCTAAGACATACAAGTGGCATGATGAAATCATGGGGAACCTTTCAGCCGGAGCAGATGCGGTAGATGATTTTATTTTACTTAAGTCCGATGGTCAACCAACTTATAATTTTGCCCACATTATTGATGACTACGAAATGAAGATAACCCACGTGGTCAGAGGCCTGGAGTACATTGCCTCGATGCCGAAGTATTTGAACCTGTATGATGCACTGGATATACCATGGCCCAAATTTGTCCACATGCCGCATATCATGGGTGCCGATGGCAAGAAAAAGCTGAGCAAAAGGGAAGGCGCCAAAAGCATCCTCGATTATAAACAACAAGGATACCTGCCGGAAGCAATACTAAATTTTTTGGCCCTGTTAGGCTGGAACCCGGGAACGACCGAGGAAATATTCACTAAAGACCAGCTAATTAAGGGTTTCTCGCTTGAGCGGGTTCAGCGCAGCGGTGCTCGCTTTGATGAGAAAAGGTTAAGTTGGATGAACGGGGTATATATCCGCGGCTTACCAATTGATGAGTTACAAAAACGAGCTAAAGAATTCTGGCCTACCGAAGCTTCAGACTATGATGAGCCTTACAAGAAAAAAGTCTTATCATTAGTCGCCGAGAGACTTAAGTACCTGGCAGAGCTACCCGAGCTAACCATGTTCTTTTTTAAAGATTTACCGCTAGATTATAAACTCATTTCAACTAATAAGAAGTTAAAGGATTTTAGCAATAGCGATCTTAAGGCTATGCTGGATACCGTGTTAAACTCGTTGACGGAGAGTGACTTTTCGCTCAAGGATTTAAGCGATCGGCTTAACAGCTTACTGCAAACAATCAATCAGCCGCCAGCAATCCTATTCAGCCTAATCAGAATAGCCACTACTCAGGCCCCCTCAAGCCCGCCGTTAGCTGAAAGCCTGGAAGTTATCGGCAAAACTAGAACACTTAGGAGAATAAGACAACAACTCGACGCCCTATAGTTTAAGCTGCTCATGCTAAAATAAACCATATGCACGAAGATATCCGGGTTATGCCTCCTGGTCCTGAGCTAAACCCCAAAAGGCCCAAAAGAGCAACGTTAAACAGCGCCATGTTCAAACGCCCGGTTTCATCACACTCTATCACCTCGGCCAACAAACTAAAAAGCAGCCCCAGCGGCCACGTTACTGCACCAAGCACTTTTAAGACACCGGAACAAGTTGCTGCTACCGATAGCTCGACAGCAACGTCTGTTGAGGCTGATCTAACCCCACAACTAGATGTAACAAAAATCAACCATCAACCCCAGGTATTCCATCACATACAACCTAAAACCAAAAAGAAATTATGGCCGCCGACCAAGAAACAGCTAATTATTGGAGGATCCATCCTGGCTTTATTGTTAATAATTGGTGGCGGATGGTTTTTAGCATCCCACGGCCATCAGGTAAGCGATAAGGTTACCACCAACCATAAAATTACCAAGCCAAAAACTATTGCCCCCAAGCCGAATACCGTCCCTTCAACCCTAAGCGGATTGCCGGTACCGCCGGCAGACAATAATCTACCGATTACCGCCGTAATGATTGAAAACACACCTTATGCCCGTCCTCAATCGGGCCTAAGCCAGGCTGGAGTCGTTTTCGAAGCCCTAACAGAAGGTGGTATTACCAGGTTTATGGCTCTATTCCAGGACCAGCAGCCAACCAGCGTCGGACCGGTACGATCAGCCAGGCCATACTTCTTACAATGGGATTTAGGATTTGATGCTCCATATGCCCATATGGGCGGCAGCCCAGAAGCTTTAGCCGACATTAAGGCGTGGGGCGTTAAAGATCTTGACGGTATGTACTACCCTGGGCCATACACTCGAATTTCTTCCCGCCAGCCACCCCATAACTTATATACCAGCATCCCCCAACTAGTAAGCCTAGAAGCAAGCCAGGGGTGGACATCAAGCAACTTCAGCGGCTGGCCCAGAAAAGCTGATTCACCCTCTAAGACACCTGACGCCACCAACATCAACTTCGATCTTTCATATTCAACATATAACGTTAGCTACAGTTACAACGCTTCAACCAACAGCTATAACCGCTTCGAAGACGGCGCACCGCAAACCGATGCCAACACCAACAAACAACTAAGCCCCAAGGTAGTCATCGGCATGGTTGTACCTTGGAGTAATGGGCAACTAGACTCAACCGGCGCCTATTATTCGGTCTACCAGACAATCGGCACAGGTACAGCCTATGTCTTCCAAGACGGTACAGAAACTACCGGCCAGTGGAGCAAGGCTTCGGCTAACGCACCGTTACAGTTCACTACGGCAACCGGACAACCGCTAAAACTTAACGCCGGTCAGACCTGGATTACTGCATTAGCGTCCGCAAACGAGATGGCCTACAACTGATGATGAAGGTGGGGCAGTGAACTATTTAAGCAAAACAGAACGGCAATACTTCCGGGTCTTGCTTCCGTCATTCATAGCCTCATCAGCCATAGCCATTATTGCGCTGCTACTACTAAAAGAACTGGGCTTAAAGCCTGATTTTTACTACTTGGCTACAGCCGGAGTAGTATTGATTGTCAGTCTGATCATTACTATTTTAGTCAACGGCATGCTAATTTCGCCTTTAAGGCACCTGTGGAAACTGATTATTAGCATGACGCCTCACAGCAACTCCCAGCCACCGCCAATTGAATCCCTTAAGATCGGACGTGAACTAGTGGCTAATTTAACGGCCCAACTTTATCAGCTTACTTCTTCAATCTCGGCTCAAAAGCCTGGTGCAGAGACAAACTCGCTTAACGATAACTTCGTAGCCAATAAGTTACCTTTGCCCTTGTTTGTATTGGATGCCACTGAAACAATCGTCTATGCCAACAGCGTAGCCAGTGACTACATAGGTATAGCTACAGAAAATCTGGTTGGTAAGAACTTCTACATGGTCATGGATATGTCATTTCCAAGCGAAAACACGCTGGACAACTGGCTTAAAGAGGTTAAGGCAAATACGGCAACGGCCAGTATGAGTTGGGAAAGAGTGAGGCTAAACGTGCTCGACAACCATCCAACCCGGCTTTTCGACTTGGCTGCTTTTTATAACAAAGACAATCCCAATAAATATGAGACGATGATCGTCCTCTTCGACCATACTAAGCAATACTCCCAAGATGATCAGGCAGTTAGCTTCGTGGCTTTAAGTGTTCATGAGCTCAGGACACCACTGACCATGCTTAGAGGTTACATCGAGGCTCTGGAAGAAGAACTTAAAGACAGTGATAACCCTGAGCTTTTAAATTTTATGCAAAACATGCGGGCTACATCCCAACAGCTAACAGCATTTGTTAACAACATTTTAAACGTTGCCCGGGTAGATAATGACCAGTTACAGTTATCGCTTCATGAAGAAAACTGGGGCGATATCGTCATGTCAGCCGTCAACGCCATTAGCGTGCGAGCTAAAGTAAGAGGCATAACTCTGGAAACAAACATCGAGCCGGATTTACCCACAGTGGGAGTTGACCGTCTCAGTATCTACGAAGTAATTAATAATTTAATTGATAACGCCATTAAGTACAGTAATGATGCAAAAATCATAAAAGTTGACGCTCATCTCACAAAGGACAATCTAGTTGAGACAACCGTTCAGGACTTTGGCCTGGGAATCAGCGAAAGTATTATGCCCAATCTGTTTACCAAGTTTTACCGCGACCACCGGAACCGTTCACAAATTGGCGGTACAGGGCTCGGACTTTATCTCAGCAAGGCCATCGTCACTGCCCACGGCGGCAACATCTGGGTCAGATCAGCGCTCGGACAGGGAAGTACCTTCGGTTTTACCCTCTTACCTTATGCCCAGCTTGCCGAGGAAATTAAAAACAGTGATAATAAAGAAATCGTCCGTGGTGCCCACGGCTGGATTAAGAACCACTCACTATATAGGAGATAGCATGCAACCAGACCCAATGACCAATAACGAACCGCACCAAACAGCCAAAAAAGTACTATGTATTGAAGACGAACATTTTATAGGTGAGTTATATAAAAGGTCTCTCGATAAATCAGGGTATGACACCACCATAGAGGTTGACGGGGTCAAGGGCCTGGAGCTGGCCCAATCAGACCAATATGACATTATTCTGCTCGATTTAATGGTTCCTAACCTTACCGGTATCGAAATCTTAAGGACTCTTAGAGACCCGGTCAAAACTCCCCATTTAAAGGCCAAGATCATAATCATTACTAATCTGGAACAACGAGAGGACATTAAGCAGGACATCGAGAAACAAGCCGATGGCTACATCGTTAAGGCCGAAATGACCCCGAAAGAGCTAGTTGAATTCCTAGATAATATCGCTTAGTGTAGTTAGGATAAGAGTTTTAATCTCAAGGAAAAGATTTGAGCAGTCTTACTTCATATAAGAAACTGGTCCGAAGCTATCCTATTCTGACTAAACAAATGACCAAGAAACGCCTGGAAATCATACTGCGTGAGCTGAACACAGTAATTGAGGCAGACATTCCGGGTGATATAGCTGAATTTGGTTGCTATAGCGGCACTACCAGCCTGTTTATCCGCCGCTTATTAGACACCTGGGAAGAGCCAAGAGAATTTCATGTATACGACTCATTCAGCGGCCTACCACCCAAATCGATTGAAGACGCCTCTGTAGCTGGCTCGGACTTCAAAGCCGGTGAACTCAAAGTTAGTAAACGGGACCTGATCAAGAACTTTAAGAAGGCTAACCTGAAGCTACCGATTATCCATAAAGGTTGGTTTTCTGAGCTAAAGGAAAAGGACGTACCGACAAAAATTGCCTTCGCTTTCCTCGACGGCGATTTCTACGATTCGATTATCGACAGTCTGACGATTGTCTGGCCCAGACTGAATGCGAAAGGCAAAATAATCATCGATGACTTCGGCAAAAGCAATTTACCAGGCGTTAGTCGAGCAGTTGGTGACTTTTTCAAGAATAAAGAAGTCAACCTCAAACACGAACAGGACCTGGCCATAATAAAGAAGCCCTAGCTATAGGTCAAAAATTGCCAGTTTAGGAGTAGTGGTATCAAAGATGCCGTCAAACCAGATTATTTTGCCATTGTCACCGTTAGGCACCTGGTAAATAAGATAGTAGTTGGAAGCCGTCTGACCGTTGTTTATAGAAGTCGCACCCAACGGTTGCATATTACCAGCATTAGCTAGCTGGACGTTTTTACTGTCAATATTAGGACCTGTTCCGACGGTTCCGGTGTCGTTATATAATTTACCGGCTGCAGTCTGGTAATAGAACGTACCGGGTAACATTCCGCTTGTGCCGCTATTATTAGTTACAGTAAAGTCAACTTCCAGATAGTGCCAGCCGGGATTTGGCGCATCACCGGTAGTTTGCGGACTCTGGTTGGCAGCTATTTTAACCGACCAGCCTTTAGCGTCACCATTACCAGTGGCCGTCTGGCCAAGCGGAGTATCGGAAGTAGCTGACTTAGCGGTAGGAGTATTATTGTTGCCATTAATAGTTACACTAAACGAACAAGTACTGGTACACTTGCTGAATTTATTGACAGTGTTCTTTAATACGAACATATCATAAACAGTGAATACGGCACTAACTAATAGAGCGGCAACCAGAATAATGACAGCCGTTTTAAAATGTTCTTTTTGTCCCTTTAGTGAGGTTCCATCCTTGGCTTTAGTTTGATTGGCCAGGATAAGTATCATGTCAATCGTAGCCCAGATTCCAAAACCGCCAAGCGTAATCAACTTTAAAATTCCGGTTCCGATCTTACCTAAATAAAACCGATCAACTCCAAATACACCAAGGAATAAAGACAATAGAAAAGCCACGAGAAACGACTTACTGCCTTCATTGGCCGTCACTGTACTGGCAGCTGCCTGGCTGTAATTGCCGCCGGCATTAGCCGCTCCAGGTTGAGGCGCATAAGACTGATTGGCTGGCTGGTTTACAACCGACGGTTGTGGGGTTTGCGGCATCTGTTGGGCATTATTAGTAAAAGAAGCGTCAGTTTGTGGCTGAACAACATTGGGCACAACATCTTGCATGCCAGGCTGTAATGGATCAGGAGCTGGCGGATTGGGCGCTGTGGCATTTTGCGGGCTGATAATCTGTGACTGAACCGTTCCTGGCGTTGGAACTTGTGAAGCTATGGGGTTTTGAGGTACTTCTTGAAGCGGCGTAGGGTTTTGATCAGGCGGGATATTAGCATTATTCGGGGGATCGATTGGAGGGTTCTGTGGCTGATTGTCCATGATGTTGTTTATTTAATTATTACAGTTAACCCTATATTAGCATAAGCACTTATTAATTCATAAGGTCGACTAGTTGCTCAGTACTTAATACCCAAAAGCTTAACTCTGAAGCCATTTATTATATAGCGTAATTTCCTCTCGTTAACCCTCCATGCCCTCTTTAATTTCTTCAGCCACAGCCTTTACCGCTTCAATTCTTGACATATTATATAATCCGGCCTGGTTAATAGCCCTTCCGACTACAAACATATCTACTCCGTCATTTGCTGCTTGCTTGACTGAGGTAGATCGTTTTTGATCGTCAGCCTGCAAGGCAAATTCCGGTGTCAATCCCGGTGTTACTACCAACAGCGAATCAAACTTACTATTAGCTCTTACGGCTCTAGCCTCAAGCGGCGAACAGACTATGCCGATTAAGCCTGCGTCTGCAGCCATATGCGCAAAATCAATAACTTTTTTCTTGATGCCGTCTTTGTCTTCTTTAGGTATTCCGTAGATTGATTCACAATCTACAGCATCTAGTGAGGTAAGAACTGTTATGCCAAGAACATGACCAAATAACTCTTTAGGCCATTTACCGAATCTGTCATTTAACTGATTACGTCCTTCATGAGCTCCCTGTACCGCTGCTTCCAGCATCTTAGGCCCACCTGAAGCATGAACTGTAATTAATGAGCTCCAGGATAGAGTAGCCTCTCGGACACTCCGAGAAACTGTAGGGGGAGTGTCATGAAATTTGCTATCTAGCATGGTCATCTGTCCGGCGCGGGCTAATCGATATACTGCAAGGTCAGATCCCACCCTGACGTGGGCAGAGTTCGTCTTGCCAAGTCCGGTGTAGAGACCAATCTCTTCAGCGGTTGCTACGATACTAGGCCATTCCATATCGTCGTAAGCAACTATGATTCTGTCTGAAGGCTTACTGAGCTCACGCCTAAATATTTCTGCCGACATGAGAGTCCTCCTTCCACCCGCTAATTAAAAATATAATCCAGTATAAATGTCCTAAATGCAAGTAACATATTCGATTACCATATAATAGAAACAATGCAGCAAATTAAGAAAGCAATACTACCTTTTCTGGCAAATGCAGTCCTGTATCAGCAAAGTTCGTTGATAACCCTATATGTGGGTACCACCCCAAAGCATTAATACGGTAATCGATTTCCAATAGGCAAGCGTTATTACTAAGGCTAAACAAATATTGGCACCGTAAAACAGAGGTTATAAAAATAAAGAGGCACTATAAAGACCTATCGCTATCCTGTTATTTTCATTTGGTGACCCGTATTAAGAAAAGTTTACACGCTAAAGGATGAATCGGTTAGATGGAGACAAATTATTGCTCGTGAATATGGCAGTATGTAGTTAATCTTTTGCCAACAATTCCAATATTCTCACCGTACACAGCAATGTTAAAATATGGATTATTCAGTATTGTTGAAGCAGGCGAGGGTATGATTCTGCTAATTCAAGTAGCCCTGCATCACTATAAGTGCGTCTGTCAATATATGCCCATTCACCATCATTCCATGATTTAGATATGTCCCAAGCACATATTGACCTTCTCCATTCCATTCGATTGCCGATTTCCCCAGTCTCTGGGTTTTGTCTACTAAAGTGAAGAATCTGACAGTTAGACAATTTGTAATCTTCGTCTTGTTCTTGTAATTCCCATTCGCTAGGTAATAATCGCTCGATTACAAAACGGGCAACTTCCATCGTCTCGCCGTGTGTAACAGCAACGACAGATTTTCCTGACGTTTCCCGATGTAAAGTTTCGAGAATATCTTCAAACCTAAGCCGCACACCAGTTGCTAATGATTCACCTCCAGGAGGACACCAATACCATTTACTTTGCGATTTCAGTCTTTGTGATAAATCATATCTGCTTTGTTGTTCGGTTACATTAAGTACTCCGTACTCACCCCAATCACGTTCTCTCCATCTGTCATCAATATTCCAATTTCCTCCAATTGCAAGCCTACCGGCTGTTTCAACGGTGCGCGTAAGTGAAGAAACATAGTAACGGTCAAATCCATTAGGAAATTCGGCTCTTAACCAAGCTCCAGTAGCTTCAGCTTGCTGAACTCCAAATGTGGATAACCTCATACGACTATCATGGCGGTCAAAGAAACCCTCAGGTGCGACAGCATCGGGGTTGGATTTTCGCTCTTTTTGGACAATATTTGGCTCTGATTGTCCATGTCTTACTAAGATTAAATGATTAGGCATTGCCATAATGTATATTATGTCATGCTGACTCACTTTTTTCAGCTATGCTAGACAGAGGCGGTTGACAGAAAGATACCTTCTCTTAGTTTAAGCCCAGACAACAGGGTTGGATACTTAGCAAAGAAATAGAGGGGAGACTTCATGAATTGTTTCATCGCTGTTATTTTTCTCATGGTGACCCATGTTGACCAAACATGGAAATCGGTAATTAAGGGTTTGTATGCTTTTGATGACCGCCTAGAGCAACTCGGCATTGATCAGGAGATAAATGATGCTGCTTATATTTAGAATCAGCAGCTATTTTTCTAGCTCAATACACCTGGTTGTGTGTTCCGATATCGAGGAAGATGATCCTATCTTCAAACTCAACATAGATTACTCGAATATCTCCGGTGATCGAAAAGGAGCGCCTACCCTGCAAATTACCGGAAAGAGCGTGGTCGTTCAGTGGTGTACCACTCTTACCGGCCATGAACATTGCTATACGCGCTTCATATTGCTGGCACAATTTTTTATCATTAGAGATGCGTATTGTGTAGCTTTTGACGAAAGAACGGCTTGGCTCAATGCGCTTCACGATCGAGGTATTCCATCATGGACTTAGCGTCGGTGAAGCTAGGAAGCTTGCCGGCATCAGAGTCAATAATTGCCTCAGTAGTCCACTTATTAAGACGCGCTGCGGCTTCGGCTGATGGCTCACCCCAGTCGTCCAGATCAAGATTGATGCGTCGACCGTCGACTACAGCCTTAATTATGACTCGTAGATATGCTTGTGCCGAATCAAAACCAAGCTGCTTAGCCTTGACCGTGAGTTGTTTGCGGACTGCCGCATCAAGCGGAACATGAATGGTTGAAGTATCACTCATAGTAGTTATAGGATATCAAAACGATATTATTATGTCAATGCTGTTCCATCATGGGGCTTTAGGCGGCCAAAAATGAATATTTTCTTATCTGTTACAGTGAGCTTGATAGGTTCGAGCTGAAACCAAATAAAGCATTAACTGATACCTATGTGGAAGATTGTTAATGAAGTAAGGGCATTAAGCCCTGTTGCTATTTGAGCTATAGGGATTGAACCACGCTTACATGAAACCCGCTATGTGTAAGAAGTTGCTGAAAAGGGTATTACCGATATTTGTATATGTATCTTGTATAGCACTAAAGTCTTTTTGCAGTTGATTATTTCCAATTGGAATTAAATCTGGGTCATTGAGAGACCATTCATTGAGCATTGCCGAAGTTAGTTCAAAATGTGGCTGTATACCGTAAGCATTACTGGAAACTTTAACGATTTGGTTTCGGCAATATCTACCGGTAGCTAGTAGGGTCATATTGTTTGTTAGCTCTACTGTCTCACCATGTAAATGAAATACGTTAAGCGATTCGGTTAAACCAGTAAATAGTGGGTCTTCTGTACCCGCATCGGTCAACTCTACCATAAAATGAGAGTTATCTGATGACAAAAAACCTACTTCTTTAATATTGGCTTTGACAACCCTGCCTCCTACCGCTTTTACTAATAATTGCATACCGAGGCAAATACCTAAATACGGCATATCGGCACTTATAGCCGTCTTAACCTTCTCCAATTCTTGGGTCATTTTGCCCGTTGTGTCGTTAGCACTATCTGGCCCACCCAATACAACTAGTGCTTTATAGTCAGTAGGACTAGGGAACATATCATTCGCATCAAGGTCAGCTATGTCAAACGATATTTGATTGTTGTCTAGGATTTGCCTGAGTAAACCTGGACCTTCCCGACTTATATTTTTGACAATCAATAGGTCTGCCATGTGGCAAGTATATAAAAAATCTCTTCGAACAAACAGAGAGATTAAACATAAACGGAATGGTGACCCCTGCGGGATTCGAACCCGCGATTGCCGGACTGAGAACCCGGAGTCCTAGGCCGCTAGACGAAGGGGCCGCTAGTTTCAGCTTGAAATCTTATCATATCTGTTAACAACAGTCCAATAAGCCTTGCGCCCAAACTTAGAAACAGGGATAATGTTTTAAGGGTAAACATAACCAATAATGAATGAATCGCTAATTATATACATTGGGCTAGGGCTGGTTATTGTCATACTAGCATTCCTTTTGCTGCGGAAAAGGCCGAAGAAAGGAAAGCAACAAAATAATAATCTTGAAGGCAACCTTCAAGATGAACGGCAAATGTCCAGCATAATCCTAAACGCCATTGAAGATGGCGTAATGCTAATTGATAAGAACAATATAATTCAACTGTTCAACCCCGGGGCGGCAACTATAACCGGTTGGCCGGAAAATGAAGCTAAAAGCTTGGATTATAAATCAGTCATAAAGCTCGTTAACGACAAAGGCGAGGCTTATTCCTCCGATCAAGATCCTTTGTCCAAGGTAGTAAAAGATCCTGAAGGCGGTACTATCAGAGACAATAATGCCAACCTGACCAGCCGCAGTGGCAAAATACTGCCTATATCTCTCAGTGTTTCTCCTTTGATGAATCAGAAAAAGCAATTCAGCGGTGCAGTAGCTATCTTCAGAGACGTTACTAAGGAACGGTTAGAGGAAAAGCAACGATCTGAGTTTATCAGTACTGCCAGCCATGAAATGCGAACTCCTGTCGCTGCCATTGAAGGATATCTGGCCCTAGCCTTGAACGATAAAGTAAGTACTATTGATACCAGGGCAAGAGAATACCTTGAGAAAGCGCATGAGTCTACCCAGCACTTAGGTAAGTTATTTCAAGATCTGTTAACTTCTGCTAAAGCAGAAGACGGACGGTTAACCTCACATCCAACGGTAGTAGAACTTGGATCCTTCATGGAACAACTTACTAATGATCTTAGGTTTGCAGCAGATAAAAAAGGTCTGGCCCTTGAATATAGCTTCGGCTCTAACGAAACCATAGATGCGACAGTTGGCAAAGGCAAACCGGCTGGAGAAAAGGTTATCCGGCCTCTTTATTATGTTAAAGCAGATCCTGATAGATTAAGAGAAGTAATTACTAATCTATTTGACAACGCCGTCAAATATACAGACCAGGGTAAAATAACTATAGGTCTGACCGGCGACAACCAGGTAGCACAAATGTACTTAAAAGACACTGGCGTTGGCATTCCTTCAGAGGACATTCCGCATTTGTTCCAAAAATTCTACCGAGTCGATAACTCTGCTACCAGGACTATTGGCGGAACCGGACTGGGATTATATATATGCCGCAAAATAGTAGAGCTATACCAAGGGCGTATCTGGGTCGAAAGTACGCAAGGTAAAGGATCAACATTTTTCATTAACTTACCTAGGCTAACTACAGAAAAAGCCGAAGCCGAGAAACGCAAAGAGACAGCCAGCAATGCAGTGACTAATCCTATTACCTCTTCGACTTCTCCCATGCTACAATAAACCTAAGCATAAGCCCTAAAAAGGAAGCATATCTATCAATGGCAAAAGTACTGCTAGTAGAAGACGACAATAACCTAAGAGAAATATATGAAGCTAGGCTTCAGGCTGAGGGTTACTCCATAGTATCAGCAAAAGACGGAGAAGAAGCCCTGGTAATAGCTAAAGAAGAGAAACCCGACCTGATTATTTCAGACGTTATGATGCCTAAGATCAGCGGTTTTGAGATGCTCGACATATTAAGGAACACTGAGGGCCTTAAGGATACTAAGGTAATCATGCTGACAGCTCTGGGACAAGCCGAAGATCAAACTCGGGCCGATAAACTGGGGGCAGATCGTTATCTGGTAAAATCTCAGGTTACTTTGGAAGATATTGTTAAAGTTTCTCATGATTTACTGGGCGAAGACACAACTCAAGCAGCCAATCCAGTTTCAGATACCCAGATTGAAGAACAGGTACCCCTTGCATCATCAGCACCAGTTGAAACAGTACCGGTAACTGCCACACCCATGCCAGAACCAACACCTGTTGCTGAGCCGCCAGCTATCGAGCCGGCAGCTAATCAAACCACTCCAGAAATTTCAATATCTCCTGTACCGGCAACCACCCCAGCAGCTACAGCTGCTCAGGCCGATTTAACAATGCCACAGCCAGCTCAGGCAGTCGACCAGTCAGTTGTCGAGCCAAACCAGGACTCAACTGTAGCACAACCAATTAGCGGCACTAACATCGTAAGTGAAGATAGCACAACCGTACAAACGGCGACTCCAGCATCTTCCGGCGCAATTATGCCTGAACCGATCCAGCCCCAGGGAAGCGGACAGCCATCTGCCAACTTCGACATGCCGGAAATTTCCATTACCGCCGACGGCCAACTTGCGCAAACTGAAGCCGAAGAAAGCGCAGCGATGGACAATAAGATCAATGAGTTTCTGCAAACCGCCGCACCGGCAGCACCCGTTGAACCAACAACTCCGCCAGTCGCTCAGCCAGCAACGCCCCAACCAATTGCCAATCCGCTGCAATCAATACCAAGCGATCAGGCGGCAGCCAACGACCAGACCCTTGCCCAAGCTGTAAATGATTTAATGTCCGAAGAGCCCCAGGTACAAGCAGAAACTAACCCAACCCCAGCTGTGCCGCCATTAACCGATGCTCAGCCACCAATACCTCAGTCAGAAGAAGTTGCACTTCCATCAGCCAGTAATGACAACCCGGATAAACCGGGTAGAAAAATCATTCAGCCGTTAAGCACCAGTGATCAACCCAAAAAGAGTCTTGATGAGCTAGTAGCTCAAGAAGAGGCTTTAGAGAAGCTGCAGACCAACCATGGACAAAATAATAATCCAGGCAATGGCAATAATGGTTTTGATCCTTCCGATCCCAATAGCATAGCCCTATAATCATTTTAATGCGTTTAAATGCATTTATTGCTCAAGCGACCGGAATCAGCCGCAGAAAAGCCGATGAGTTAATTAAAGCCGGTCGTGTATCCATTGACGGCAAAGAAGCATCTTTAGGAACCAAAGTCACTGATACCGCTATCGTCAAGCTGGACGACCGGACACTGGTCCAAACCAGCAGGCGGCTGGTAATCATGGTAAATAAACCTGAAGGTTACGTTGTCAGCCGCAGCGGCCAAGGATCAAAAACGGTTTATGACCTGCTTCCATCCGAATATGCTTCATTAAAGCCAGTCGGTAGGCTAGATAAAAACTCGTCCGGTTTATTATTAATGACCGATGATGGCCAGTTAGCACAATCTTTAACTCACCCCAGCAAAAGTAAGCTTAAAATATATATGGTATCATTAGACAAATCATTAACCAGCAAAGATGAACTGCAAATTAGCCAAGGTATCAGACTAGAAGACGGTGATAGCCGGCTGGAACTGACAGGATTTTCGGCCGATAGAAAGAGAATGACTGTTAAAATGAGTGAAGGGCGCAACCGTCAGATCAGAAGAACATTCCAATCTCTCGGCTATATAGTCACCAAGCTTCACCGTATTAGCTTCGGAGAATACGGGCTTAACGGGCTGGAAATAGGTAAATACGTAAAACTGTAAACTTGTTCTTTCTTAAGTAACCACCTTATCCTATACAATATCTTCTATGGCGAATAATAAAATCCCAGTTGTAGCCTTAGTTGGACGAACCAATGTCGGCAAGTCCAGTCTATTTAATGCTATCCTCGAACGTCGGGAAGCGATCGTGGCTCGCGAAGCAGGCACTACCCGCGATAGCATATCGGCAAAAGCAAGCTATCAGAGCCAGCAGTTCTGGATTGTTGATACCGCGGGCGTAAAGGATCCGGAAGATGATTTTGAAGAGACTATCCAATCACAAATAAGACAGGCTAATGAAAGCGCCGATATTATATTAGTTGTTGTCGAAGCAAACGTCCCGGCAACCGAAGATGACCGACAAGTTGCAACTTTAGCTCTGAAAAGTAAAAAGCCGGTCATACTAGTAGTCAATAAAATAGACAAGTCAGCACCAGAAAATATATACGAGTTCGCTAAGCTTGGTATTAAAGATATCGTATCCACCAGCGTAACCCAATCAAGGGGTATAAGCGAATTAATGGCAAAAATAACCGCCAATATAACCAAGGTACCAGTAAAAAAAGAAAGTACAAGAATCAAGATAGCCCTTCTGGGTCGACCCAATGTCGGCAAGTCCAGTCTATTTAACACACTACTTAATAAGCAGCAAGCTCTGGTAGCAGCTCAGGCAGGCACTACTAGGGACGTTAACCGATCTATTGTCCGATTTAAGAACCACGAATTGGAGATTATGGATACTGCCGGCATCCGCCGGCCAGGGAGAATTGAGCGTGGCGTCGAACATTTCAGTGTTCTGCGATCGTTGGCGGCCATTGAGGAAGCAGATATTTGCTTCCTGCTGATTGACGCGCAAGAGATAGATGTGGCGCTTGACCAGAAAATCGCCGGCATGGTCAAAGATGCCGGTAAAGGATTGGTACTAGTTATCAGCAAGTGGGATGCTCTGGAGCCTAGTGAAGATAATTCTTTAGATAACATACTACGTCAGGTATCTCATAATTATGAATTCGTTTACTGGGCACCGCTGATGGTAACCTCGTCCATCAGCGGACAAAACGTTACTAAGCTGTTTGAACTGGCCCTAAAGATCAAACAGGAACGCAGTCTAAAAATTCCGACCAGAGAACTGAACAACTGGCTAAGAAGGGCGGTAGTTGATCATCCGCCGGCCGGACTTAAGAACAGGAACCCAAAGCTTAACTATATAACCCAGGAAACCGATAATGACATCCCAGCCTTCAAGATTTTTGGCAGCCAGACCCCCTTTATTCATTGGAGCTACCGCCGTTACCTTGAGCGTCGGCTAAGGGAAGAATACAGTTATTTCGGTAATCCGGTGCAACTATGGTTTATTGAAAAACATGTACCCCACAAGCATGGGGTAATGCCTAGTAAGCTTAATAAGGATAACCGCTAATGGCCTGGCTTCAAAAAAGACCACAGATAGCGCTACCGGTAAACTATTACACCGTCGGCCAAAACAGTTCACTGCTAATAGCCGGGCTGGGTAATATTGGCCCAGAATACAATGAAACGCGACATAATATCGGGTTTGCTTGCGTCGATGCTTTCGTCAGCAAGTATCCAGAAATGTCGCAGTGGGTTGAAAAGAAAGACCTAAGCTGCCTGTTTTCCAGTGGCA
>JAJZOE010000062.1 GCA_021829145.1 bacterium
TATACGCCAATCACTAGATTGCCTAGGTAAGATAGTTACTGTTATAACTATATCGATAAACCACTGTTAGTAAGTGCTAGATTGGTTATAGAGAGTTCTCTGTTAAACATAAATTTGGACTTGGTCGGGGTGAGAGGACTTGAACCTCCGACCTCAGCGTCCCGAACGCTGCGCGCTACCAGGCTGCGCTACACCCCGTTAGAGATTAAAGAATACCATAAATAAGCCAAAAGCAATGCAATAGACTGCAAATGGCTTCAGTCTTTTAGTCTGAAAGTATTTATCTAGGAAACGTACCGATAAATAACAGGCCAAAAAAGCCAGGATAGCGCCCACCAAGACTTGTCCTCGGACGCCATTACCATTATGCCCAATCAGATCTGGTAATTTATAAATACCAGCCGCAAGTATAATCGGGGTAGCTAAAAGGAAAGAGAATCTAGCTGAATCTTCGTAATCAAGACCGCTGTATAATCCACTTACCATAGTTATACCTGATCGACTTATGCCAGCAATAAGAGCAAAAACTTGAGCTACACCAATAAGCCCGGCTCTGGTTTTAGTAATACTTTTAGCCGTATGAGCGACTGTCGAATTCAAGTTAAAATCTTTACGTCTTTCTGATTGTTTTCTAACATATGCATCTCCCGCTAATAGTATTAGTCCATTTACTACCAAGAAAACTGCAGCTGCTAGAGGTTTAGCGAACTGGGACCGTAAAATTTTTTCTAATGCTAAAGCTGTTATACCGGCTGGTATGGTAGCAATGATTAGTAACCAAATTAAGCGTTCATGGCTGTTACTAATCCTTCTATTTTTAACAGACGAAAAGAAGCCTTGGATTAGCTTATACCACTGTTTTCGATAAAAAACGAAGAGTGCTAATGCGGTTGCTACGTGTAGGGCTATTATAAATGTTAGGAAAAATGATTGGCTTTTAGGCTCATTGTTAACAATATTAGTCCAGCCTAAAAGGTTCGGGATAAGTACATTATGGCCTAAACTAGATATAGGAAAGGGCTCAGTTATGCCCTGAACTATGCCTAGGATAATAGCTTGGATATAGGTTAGCACTGCTATATTCTAGCATATCAGTAATATTTAGGTAATTCAGGTTTATTAGTTTTTAACGATTGATAATAGTGAGACTATAAATCATACTATAACCATTAGTATTAGTGAATTTTTATGATAATAAAAACTTTAGCCAGTCTCATTAACTTAAATCACCCCCAACAATATTTTCACTGGTCTATCTTCACTATATCGGTTGCTAATCTTATTATTATCGCTTTAATGTTTATAATTTTTGGTCTAGCCATTATTCTGCCATTTCCTAAGTCTAAAATATTTGCTCCTCAGGAAGAGCCAAAATTAGACAATAAACCAGCAGATGAAGAAGATAAGAAAATGTGGACTTATCGGCTAAGAGGTTTACTTGTAAGAATTTTACCCCCTGGTAAATTGCTCCCAGATAGGCAGCCAGCCTACGTAGCCTCCTGGATATACGTGTTTGGTGTTGCCACCCTGGCCGCTTTTGGACTAGTTACCTTATCGGGTATTGCTTTAGCCATAGGAGGAGTAAATTGGTGGCATGAAAGCTCTTTAGGCCATTTTGTTAATAGTATTCACTTATGGAGTGTTGAGCTATTTATGGCTTTCATGGTTATTCATCTTTGGGGAAAGTTTTGGATGGCTGCATGGCGCGGTAAGCGGGCTTTAACCTGGATGACAGGTGTATTAGCTTTTGGCATATCCATTATAGAGTGTTTCACCGGATATCTATCGCAGCAAAATTTTGATTCTCAATGGATTGCAACTAACGGTAAAGACGCTATTAATGCTACTGGGCTGGGGTCATTTTTCAACTTAATGAATTTTGGGCAGATGTTAACCTGGCACATTGTTGTTATACCTGTTTTATTAATATCCTTTATTGTCATTCATGTAGTTTTAGTAAGAGTTAAGGGAGTATCTCATCCAATTCAAAAAGCAAAAGGCAAAACTGCCAAAAAGGCCTTAAAAGTGGCTGAGGCATCTTCGTGGCGTGGCCCAACAAGGCGTTACGACATTTTAAAGGAAGGTTTCACTGCCGTCATTATCGTTGCTATCCTAGCTTTTTTACTAGCCAGCACTTTATCGTCGCCTGATTCACCGCCAATTACTATTGCCACTTGGGCTAAAATAGCACCGGCCGACTTTGTTGGTACTTCAGCTAGTGAGTTAGCTGGAGCAAGCATGACAGCTAATTATGGTCCTCCATACAATCATGGTACTAGGTATGCTCAAAAACTAATTGTGTCGTGGCAAACAATTGGCGGTGTTCATGAGCCTATCAATACAGCCAAAACTTTCGTAATTGAGCCTCTTACGGCTGATTCTTCCGATAACCCAAAACTCGCTCAAGCAATTAAGCAATACGTCGATGCGCCAAAAGCGCAACAACAAATTTGGGTAAATAATTATCTAAAGGTTATTCCTAAGATTACCTTTAAAAACTCAGCGCCTTTAGTCCCCAAAGCTAACGATGGTCCAGTACCAATACTGCTATCGGACGAGCTGGCTCTTGCTCAAAGTGGAGCGATTGACTCAAACTTACTAGCACAACAACCCTTCTATAACACCAATTACACAAAACCTTTGTTGTTTATAGAGGACGGCAGCTATTTCTCATCAGTAGCACAATCGGAACATCTAACGGGATCACAGTGGGGAGTTATGAATGAAACCGGCTCTTACCCAGGACAACCTTGGCTATGGCTATATACGCTTTGGTATCAAATACCAAGTTTTAGTAAATCAGCTAATGTTGATCTTATAGCTATTTATTTAACAGGAACAGCAACTCTACTATTACTACTTGTGCCTTTTATACCTGGAGTAAGGGATATTCCAAAAATAATACCTATATATAGGTTGATTTGGAAAAAACCTAAAAAAGTATAGTAATAATTGTGCTTAAGATTCAGTTCTCTATTTCTACAAGCAAAATATGAACAATATGTTTTGTAAAGCTTGTCAGTATTAACTTAGTATCTGGTCAGGCTTCCAACATTGTTGAGTAGGAATGATTAAACTTGAACAGCTTTATATACTGGAATCGCTCAGAGTCTACCGGAATTATAACTATAACAACAGCTCTATTGATGAAATTAAAACCCTAGATACTAATGCTCAGAAACAAGAAAAAAGATTGCTTACGAACTTTAGTGTTAAAGATTACAAATTTTTATCTCTTTTAAGCTAAGGTTTAAAAGTTTTTTATCGTTTGTGATAAAGCACTTAGCTTTATGCTCTATAGCTGTTGCAATATGTATCGCATCATAACCATAAACCTGCCTTCTATAACGTTTAGTCAAAGCTACTGCTTTTTTAGATATACTCAGAGACACAGGAGCAAATTTAGTAAAACTAAGGTCATTCAGAATTGCAGCTAGTTTTTCATCATTACCTTCTCCATTAATGACAGCACCTGTCATTAATTCTTGCCATGCAAGTACCGATAATATAGCTCCCTCCTGTTCTCCCCGCTCTATAACAGCCTGAGCTAGCTTAGACCAAGAACTGGTACCCTCTAGGGCGTAAATTAATATATTAGTGTCATAGGCTATCATTTGTTTAGTTTGGGCTGCATTGAGTCCCGCAGACTTCTTGCGTACTCTGCAGCATCTTCATTCTCTTTAGTCCATACGCCTGGCAGACTACCAAAGTGGTTTTTTATAGGTAACTTGTTTGATAATCGCAACGCATTTTCCTCATCAACAATTACGGTTAATCTAGCCCCGGGATGAAGCTTTAGGCGCTCACGTAGCTCTTTCGGTAAAGTAACCTGACTCTGAGAAGAAAGTTTTAGTATGTAAGCTGTTTCACTCATAATTTAATTTTATTGTAATGAATAAATAAAGTAAAGTATACTTTTTTACTTTATTTGGTCGGGGTGAGAGGACTTGAACCTCCGACCTCCGCGTCCCAAACGCGGCGCGCTAGCCAACTGCGCCACACCCCGAAGTATCTGTAGATTATACAAAATAATTAAAGACTATACCAATAAATATTATGTAGTTAATCAAATTAAGAATTGTATGGGCTGAATACTTTTAGATGTACTAGGGGTTTCAGTTTCAATTAAAACGGCGTTAAATTGTTTTGGTCCACTTGTTTCAATTTTATTTCTGGTTGCTACACCGTCTCGCCATCTAGTGATTACACTATCAAACGAAACACCTAGAGAACTGTTAAGTGTGCCGCACATGCCTACATCAGATATGTGAGCAGTCCCATTTGTCAAAATACGCGCATCGGCTGTAGGCACATGCCAATGATCGCCTATTACGGCACTAACTCTACCGTCAAGATAATGACCTATGATAACCTTTTCACTGCTATAATCTCCGTGAAAGTTAACAATTATGGCATCCGGTTTAGTTGCTTGAGTTTCACTTAAGATTTTATCTACAGTCACTAAAGGGTTAAGCTTGGGTTTATCGGCATCCTTACCGACTATACTACCTAACAAACTAATGACTAAAACACTTTGGTCTTTAAGCTTAATATATTTATAGCCTAATCCAGGAGTATCATGGCTATAGTTAGCTGGTCTAATAATCGGCTCACTGGGCGAACTCAGTGCCCCATATATTTCCTGCCGGTACATAGTCCAATTACCACCCGTAAAAAAACCTATGCCAAGTTTTTTTAGTCTGTCATAGTCCTGCTTAGTGATACCTCTGCCTTCACTAACGTTTTCAGCCTGAGCAATAATTAAATCAACCTTATCCTTAATAAGATGATTAGACAAAACTCTATCAACTACTTCTATGCCCGGTTCGGCCATTATGTCACCGATATAGAGAATATTCATTAACTTATTTAGCGTATTCTACGGCTCTAGTTTCCCTAATGACATTTACTTTTATAGTGCCTGGGTATTGCATGGTAGACTCAATTTTATTGGCTATGTCTCGGGCTAACTTTATCGCACTTAAGTCGTCGACACTTTGAGGTTTAACAAAAATACGCACTTCGCGTCCTGCACTAATGGCATAGGTTTTATCTACTCCGGGGAAGCTATTGGCAACATTTTCTAGGTCTTTCATGCGCTCAGCAAAGTTTTCGGCACTTATGTTTCTTGCCCCTGGTCGAGCAGCCGATATAGCATCAACTGTTCTAATTATTAGAGCTACTACGCTAGTTGCCTCAACGTCATCATGATGTTGCTCAGCTGCCTCTGCCACGGCCTCTGGTGCGCCATACTTACGTAAAATCTCTCCTGATATATGATGATGCTTACCTTCAATTTTATGAGTTAAAGCTTTGCCTATGTCATGCACCAAGGCAGCATATTTAGCGGTTTTAACATCAGCCCCCACCTCTTCGGCAATTATGCCTGCAATGTGTGCCATTTCGGTAGAGTGCTTTAGCACATTCTGACCATAACTGGTTCTAAAACGTAATTCACCTAGTAAGTGAAGAATTTCTTTAGGGACACCGATTACGCCTACTTCTCGAGCGGCATCTTCTC